>NZ_JAMQOL010000046.1:0-184264 GCF_023717965.1 Paractinoplanes hotanensis
TGCACGTCCGGCTCGATCATCGCCTCGAAGGCCCGCCGGGTGAGCGGCACGCCGGGGGGGGGGCGGGGGGGGGGCCGCCCGCGCGGGGGGGGGGGGGGGTGGGGGGGCGGGCGGGGGGGCGCGCGGCCGGCGGGGGCGGCCGCCCCGCGACCTCAGGAAGCGGCCCGGGTCGAGGACCTCGGCGTGGGCTCGATAGTGGCCGTCCGGGGCGAGGGTCCGGCGGTCACCGGCGCCGGGGACGCGGAAGGCGCCGGTTCCGCCGTCGCGGGCGCCTTGGACGAGGAGGGCGTCGGCTCGACCTTCACCGGCGCCCTGGACGCGGAAGGGGCGGGCTCGGCGGTCGCAACCGGCGACCTGGTCGCGGCCGGCGACGCGGTCCCAACCGGCGACGCGGTTGCGGCGGGCGACGCGGTTGCCGCGGGCGACGTGGTCGCAACTGGCGCGGGAGTCGCGTCGTCGGCGAAGGCCGCCGCGGCGGACACCCCGCCGATGACGACGACGACCACGGCTCCGGCGGCGACCGCGAGGGTCCGGGTGGATCTGCGCATCTAGGGCTCCAGCTGTCAGTCGGTGCACTGTCGCCTGAGAGGACGCGCGAACCCGGAAAAGGTTGGCGGCTCCGCGGTGATCCACGACACACCGACCTCAGTTGGGCGACTCCAGGTCGAGGAACAGGCGCACCCGGGTGCCGCCGGGGGCCGTGTCGACGCCGACCTCGTCGCAGACGCGTTCGACGATGGCCAGGCCTCGGCCCCGGAGGGCGTCGGCCGCGGGCATGGCTCGGCCCAGCGCCCGGACCGAGCCGCCGTCGATCACGTCGCAGACGATGCGGCCGCCGGCGCTGTGCAGGCGGACCAGGCCGCCCCCGGCGGTGTGCTGCAGGGTGTTGGTGGCCAGTTCGCTGACGGCCAGAGTGAGCAGCTCGGCTCGATGTTCGGGCAGGCCGAGGCGGGTGGCGCCGGTGCGGACGAACTCACGGACGTGGGCCAGGTCGCCGGGTTCGGCGTACGGGAATTCCGAGTCGGGAGTGTCGCCGTTCATCCGCCCGCCGTTTTTCCGTCGCTGACCGAACCCAGCAGGGTGCCGACGCCGGTGATGTCGAGGACAGCGGCGACGGCGCCACTCGGGTTGAGCAGCGCGACCCGGCCACCCCGGGACTGGGCCTCGAGGTGGGCGGCGACCAGGCCGTGAACGCCGCTGGAGTCGAGGAAGTCGAGCGCGCCGAGGTCGACGATCACCAGCGGGGCCGTGCGGACGGCGGTCTCGAGCACCGCGTGCAGCTCGTCGCGGACCGCCAGATCGCACTCGCCGGCCAGGGTCACCCGCACATGGCCGGCTTCCTGTCGCGTTGTCGCCTCGAAGTTCGGCATTGCCTCCCCTTGCGTGCCGGGTCACATCATGACATCCACGACGCGGGTTCCCAACGATGTCCGGCGGGCGGGCGAATCCCCGGCCGTTCTCTTGCGCGGGGAAAAGGCGCTCTGCGTAGGATTAAACCGTCAAATACGGCAATAAACCGCATACGGGGATGAACCATGCGAATGAAGCGTCTGTGGCTTGTCTCTGTCGCGGCGGCCGGCCTGCTCGCCTCCACGGGCGGCGCGGCCACCGCCTCCCCCGATCACGAGCTGGCGTACTGGACCATGAACGAATCGCCCGGCGCCCGTACGATGCGCGACGTCAGCGGGCACGGCTTCCACGGGCGGATCGGCCGGGAGGTCGCGGTCGGCATCCGGTCGGACGGCCGGACCGCGTACGGCTTCGAACGCCTCGAACCCGACACCCCGCCCACCCGGCCCGGGCACCTGGTGATCGTCCCCGACGACTCGCGGCTCGACCCCGGCAGCCGCGACTACGGCATCGAGATGCGGCTGCGCACCCGCGACCACTTCGGCAACGTCGTGCAGAAGGGGCAGGCCACGGTCCGCGGCGGCAGTTTCAAGCTGCAGATCCCCAACGGCCGGGTGCAGTGCTGGTTCCGGGGTTCGAACACGTCGCTGCTCGTGACGGCGCCCCAGCCCATCAACGACGGACGCTGGCACACCGTACGGTGTGAACGAACCGGCGACGGCGTGAGCCTGGCCATCGACGGGCGCACGGTGGCCGAGCGTTCCGGCTGGACCGGCCCGATCGCCAACTCGTGGCCCATCGCGATCGGCGGGAAGTCGGAGTGTGACCAGGTGGACGTGGGCTGTGACTACTTCGCCGGGGACATCGACTACATCGCGATCGACGTGGAAGATCCCGGCTGGTAACAGGTGTTGACACCCGTCCCGATCCTCCGCGATTGTTCCCTGGTGAGCGACGAGTGGCCGATTGCGGGAACCCTGCTGGCGGCAAGATACCGGCTGGTCACGCTCCTGGAGACGGGTGGCATGGCCCAGATCTGGCGGGCCGACGACGAGTTGCTGGCCCGCCCGGTCGCGGTCAAACTGCCCAAGGGCTCGCAGGTGGTCTGGCGCGAGGCGCGCATGGCCGCGAAGCTTCAGCACCCGAACATCGCGGCCGTCCACGACTACCGCGAGGCGGTCCGGGCCGACGGCACGGTGGCGCCGTTCGTGGTGATGGAGCTGCTGGCCGGCGAGAGCGTGGCGGCCCGGCTCGAACGGGAGCCGATCGAGCTGCCCGAGGCGGCCCGCATCGGCGCCGCGGTGGCCGACGCGCTGGCCGCGGCCCACGCCAACGGGGTCGTGCACCGCGACATCAAGCCCGGCAACGTCATGCTCACCCCGACCGGCGTGAAGATCCTCGACTTCGGCATCAGCGCCACAGCCGGCGAGCCGGACGACGACGACACCGGTTCGACGTTCGGCACGCCGGCCTACGTGGCGCCGGAACGGTTGGACGGCATGCCGGCCGAGCCGGCGACCGATGTGTACGGCCTCGGCGTGCTGCTGTTCGAGATGGTGACCGGGGATCCGCCGTACCCGGTGGACACGTGGGAGGAACTGGCGGAAGCACGGGCCACCGGGCCGAACGTGCTGCCGCCGGATCTGCCCGCCGCCTTCCGGTCGCTGGTCGACCGCTGCCTGGCCGACGACCCGGAGATGCGTCCCGGCGCCGAAGAGATCCGCTTCGACCTGACCGCCCTGTGGCTCAAGGTCGATGACCCGCCGGCCGCCGAGCCGCCGGCCGCATCCGCCGTGGGCGGCCGCGGCGGTGTCGGCGGCGGTGCCGCCCGCGCTGATTCCCGGGTGGCCGGCCCGGCGCGATCGAGGCCGGCGACGGGGCCGGGGGGCGAGCGTCCCGCCGACGGCCGGCCCGGCACCCACCCGGACGGTCGCGGCGGCACCCCGGCCGGCCGGTCGCCGCGGGGCGCCCGGCCCACCGCGCCGCAGCAGCGCGCGTACGCCGCCGGCCGGGCTCCCGCCGTGACCCTTGCCCTGACTCCGGCCCCGACCCGGCGCTGGGTGCTGGGCGTGACGGTGGTGGCGCTGCTGGCCGCGGTCGGTGGCGCCGTGCTCGCCGTCAACTGGCCGAGGCCGACCAACGAGGCCGCCCCCGAGTTGCCGCCCCCGCCCGTCGTCGTGTCGGAGTCTCCGGCGCCGTCCCGCACACCAGCAGGCACACCGCCGACGACCCCCCGCTACTCCCCCACGCCGAAGCGGGTGGCCCCCACGCTGACCTTCGACGACGCGGTGGGCCGCTTCCGCAACGCCGTGGAACAGGCCGACATCCGCTCCGATGTGGCTCTCGACCTGCTCAACCTGCTGCGCCCGCTGGCCAACGGCGACGGCGACAACGTCGGCGGCCAGGTCGACGCCCTGCGCCGCAAGATCAACGACCGGGCGGGCGAGGGCAGTGTGTCCCCGGCCCAGGCCACCCTGCTGCGTTCCCGCCTGGCCGACGTGAACCGGGCCGCGGGCACCTGACCACGGTCAGGCGTCCAGGCAGCGACCGTCCGGCAGCAGGCCCGCGTACCACTCGTGCCAGCGCTCGTCCGGGGGCGGAGTCACGTCGCCCAGCACGCAGACGTCGCCGACCCGCACGGCGTAGAGCAGCGCGCCCGGCACAGTGGAGTCGCTGTCGCGCGCGAGCCGCACGGTGACCTCGGCGTAGTCCCCGGCGGCCAGCGCCTGTCGCACCTTGGCCGCGTCGGCCTCGGTGGCCGACAGCTCACCCGCGCCGGCGTCGTGCACCCTGAGGTGCACGGCCACGGCGGCCTCGTCGAGCGCATCGTTCTCGCCGATGCGCGGCACACCCGTACGCCGATGGCTGTCCTTCAGCTCGAACGCGCAGTGCCCGTCCTCGTCGTTGACCGGATCCGAACAGGTCGCGGTGCTGGCAGCGCCCACGACCGGATCCTTTCCCGGCGCACCGCACGACGTGACCAGCGTCAGGGTCGCGGCCGACGCGACCAGTCCCCACCGAGATCTCACGCCGGTGGATCAGGCCGAGCCGCGGATCACGAGCCGCGTCGGCAGGACGATCTCGGCGTCACCCGGCTCGCTGCCGTCGATCTTGGCCAGGAGCAGGCGGACCATCTCGCGGCCCATCTCCGCGATGGGCTGGTCGACGCTGGTCAGCGGCGGATCGGTGTGGCGGGCGATCACCGAGTCGTCGAAGCCGATCACGGCCACGTCCTCGGGCGTCCGGCGGCCGTACCGGCGCAGCACCTGCAGGGCGCCCGCGGCCATCATGTCGGAGGCGGCGAACACCGCGTCCAGGTCGGGGAACTGCTCGAGGAGGCGGTGCATGGCGTCGGCGCCGCTCTCCTCGCTGAAGTCGCCGAAGGCCACGGGTCCGTCGCCGACCACGTCGCGGTAGCCCTCGAGGCGGGCGATGCCGGCTGCCATGTCGAGCGGGCCGGTGATGGCGGCGATGCGGCGGCGGCCCTGCGACCACAGGTACGACACGGCCTCGCGGGCGCCGGCCCGGTTGTCGGCATCGACGTAGGTGCCTCGTTCGGCGTACATGGGACGGCCGACCCGCACGGTCGCGACGCCCCTCTCCTCGAGGACGGAGGGCAGCGGGTCGTCGCCGTGCAGCGAGAGCAGCAGAGCGCCGTCGACGTGCTGCCGGGTCAGGTAGCCCTCGAGCCGGCGGCGTTCCTCGGGGGCCTGCGCGATCATCAGGACCATCTGGAGGTTGCGGGCGACCAGCACCGACGAGATCGACTGCACGATGCGCCCGAAGAACGGCTCGGCGAAGAACCGCTCGCCCGACTCGAAGATGACCAGGGCGATCGAATCGGTACGCTGGGTGACCAGCGTGCGGGCGGCGCGGTTGGGCACGTAGCCCAGTTCCTGGATCGCGTCCTCCACGGCCTGCCGCGCCCGCGGGCTGACCTGCTGCGACCCGTTCACCACGCGGGACACGGTGCCCCGGCCGACACCGGCGCGCACCGCGACCTCTTCCAAGGTCGGCCGGCCGCTCGCCCGGTTCCGCTCCGTCGTCATCGATGGCACCTCTCCGGCGCGCTCGACACAAGCACGCCCGACACCGGCGTGTCCCTGTTCGTCACGCCGGAAGGAGCGCAACCGGTGGTCGCGCCCGACACAAGGTACCTGCCCGGCGCTTGCGGCAACATGATCGTTACGGTCAATCCCGGGACGGAGTGTCGCCGAATTACCGCAACTGGGACATGAATCCCGGGATCCGGCGCTACGGAGCGTGGCGGAAGCGGCGGAGCTGAGGCGTGGACGCGGCGATGGTGGCCGTGGCGACGACGGCGGTGAGCCCACCCAGAGCGAGCGCGGCCCCGCCCGAGGTGCCGGCCGCCACCAGTCCCGCACGCAGGTTCCCGAGTTGGGGGCCGGCCGCGCCCGCGATGTGTTCCAGCGACGAGATCCGGCCGCGGAAGCCGGGTGGCGTCACCGTCTGGACGACCGTGCCGCGGGAGACGACCGCCCACGTGTCGGCGGCGCCCGCAACCGCGATCAGCGCCAGGAAGACCACCAGGCTGCCGGTCAGCCCAGCCAGCCCGAGGGCGACCGCCCACACCGCGCCGCAGATCAGCATCAGCCGGCCGGGACGCGGCTGCCGGGTGGCCGCTCCGGACAGGATCATCGCCAGCACGCCGCCCACGGCGAGCGCCGTCGTGAACAGGCCCAGCACCTCGGGCCGGCCCCCGAACTTCTCGTCGTTCACCACCGGGAACAGCGCCACGGGCATGGCCAGCAGGGTGGCGGCCAGATCGGCCAGCAGGGCACCGCGTACGGCGGGTGTTCTCCCCGCGTACGCCAGACCGGCCCGCACCGACCGCCAGCCGGGCGCCCCCTCGGCCGCCGGCACCCCGGACGGCAGCCCGGCCAGACCGATCAGCGCCGCCGCGAAGGTGAGCGTGTCGACGGCCAGGCACCAGCCCACCCCGGCCGCAGCCGTCAGCACACCCGCGGCGGCCGGGCCGAGCAGCATCGCCAGCTGGAACGAGAGGTGATTGAGGGCCAGGCCGGCGGCGAGCCTGTCCCCGCTCAGCAGCAGGGGCACGAACGTCTGGCGGGCCGGGCCGATCAGGCCGCCCAGAGCCGCCTGCGATGCCACCAGCAGCAGCATCGCGGGCACGCCGCCGACGTCGGTGAACGCCACGAAGGTCATCGCGGCCGACAGCACGATCTGGGCCACCGTGCAGCGCAGGGCCAGCCGGCGCCGGTCGACGTGGTCGGTGAACGCGCTGCCGGCCAGGGCGACGACGATCAGCGGCAGGCCGGTGGCCAGCCCGACCAGGCCGACCGCGGCGGCACTGTGCGTACGGTCCCAGACATAGAAGACGACGGCGAACGCGCCGAACTGACCGCCGAAACCGGACGCCGTCGTGCCCAGCCAGAGCCGCCGGAAGGCCGGGTTCTCGCGCAGCGGCCGCAGGTCGGTCAGGACCCTCATCGATCGACGGGGCGGAGCCGCTCCGCGAACGACCGGGCGGCCAGCAGGGCCCGCAGGTCGGCCACCACCTGGGTCATCGGGTAGGGCAGCTCCTCGTCGAGCTGCCGCACCGCCGCCTCGGTCGACCGCCACTCCGCGACCAGGAACGGCATGATCTCGCGCGACCGGGCGGTGAGGCCGATGGGCCGCGTACGCCCGTCGTCCCCCGCCGCGCTCTCGACGAACCCGGCCCGGGCCATCGCCGCCGCGGTCTGGCTCATCGCCGAGTGCGAGACCCCGCGCCGGGCCGCGAGCTCGCGGATCGTCATCGGGCCGAACCGGTGCAGGGCGATGAGCGGCCCCACGAACCGGGTGCGCATGCCGTCGATGCCGGCCTCGGTGTAGAGGGCGGCGATGTCGCGATCGAGATCCGCCAGCAGGGCGTGAAGGTCACTCCAGTGATTGCTGTCGAGCAGGTCCACCGGAGCAATGTAACAGCGCTTATATAATCCCGGAAACGCCCGGCAGGCTGACGATGATCGTCGCGCCCCGCCCGGGTTCACTCTCGATGCGCATCGAGCCGCCGTGCCCGTCGACGATGGCCTTGACGATGCTCAGGCCCAAGCCGGCCCCCTGCACCTCGGCCCGTTCGGCGTAGGCCGAGCGGCGGAACGGGGCGAGCACGCGTTCCCGGTCGCCCGGCTCGATCCCGACGCCGGTGTCACGTACCGTCAGTTCGACCTGGTCACCCCGGGCCGTGGCGCCGACCGTGATGCCACCACGGGGCGTGAACTTCACCGCGTTGAGCACCAGCCGTTCGATCACCTGGACGAGCCGGATCTCGTCGGCCTCGACCAGAACCGGCTCGGGGGCGTCGGCCCGGATCTCGAGCCCGCGACCGGCGGCGAGGACCTGATTGCGTACGACCGCCGCCCGCGAAAGCTCGGCCAGGTCGAGCCGGCGCTTGGTGAGCCGCAGCTGGTCCTGCCCGGCCTGGGCCGCCAGCAGCATGTCGTCGACGAGCGCCATCAGCCGGTCGGAGTTGCGCCGGATCCGGGTCAGGAAATCGATCCCCGTGGCCGGCTCCACGTCGTCGTCGGCCAGCATCTCGAGGTACCCGTTGATCGAGGTCAGCGGCGTCCGCAGCTCGTGCGTGACCCGCGACACGAACTCGTCCCTGATCTTGTCGGCCTCGCGCAGCCGCTCGTTGGCGGCGTCGACCCCGCGGGCGTACTGCCGCAGCTCGAGCTGGGCGATCACATGCCGGGCCAGCGTGCGCAGGCCTTGGCACTCGGCCGGGGTGAGCAGGCGCGGCTCGTGGTCCATGACGCACAGGCTGCCCAGCACCTCGCCGGTCGAGGTGACCAGCGGCGCGCCGGCGTAGAAGACGATGTTCGGCTCACCGGTGACCAGCGGGTTGTCCTGGAACCGCGGGTCGAGGCGGGCGTCGGGCACCTGCATGACGTCGACGGCGTACATGGCGTGCGCGCAGAACGAGTCCTCCCGGGCCGTCGCGCACAGCCGCAGGCCGACCCGGGCCTTGAACCACTGACGGTCGGCGTCGACCAGACTGACCAGGGCGATCGGCGCCCGGCACAACTGCGCGGCAAGCACCGCGATGTCGTCGAAATCGCTCTCGGGTGCTGTGTCCAGCACACCGTAGTCGCGCAACGCCGCGAGACGCCGCTGCTCGGCGGCGTCCGCGTGAACCAGGGTGACCGGCATGTCCCGCGCCCCTCGTCGATGTGCCTGGATTGCTCCCGTCGGCGGTTAACGGTCGGCGTCGGCCTCAGCGGCCTGAGCGGTCTTCCGGGTGCAGGGCGGTGATCAGGGTTGCCTCTGCGGTGCCTTTTCGGGGCGCCGTCTCTCGCCTTCTCGCGGCGCGGCTCCTCACGGCGCGGCTCCTCACGGCGCGGCTCCTCACGGCGCGGCTCCTCACAGCGCGGCTCCTCACGGCGCGGCTCCTCACGGCGCGGCTCAGGGGTTGCCGCGGCGGTGCTCGAAGATGAGGTACGTCTCGGTGCCGGCGATCAGGCGGGTGCCGCTGAGCCGCTCGGTGATCACCTCGCGCAGATCCTCGACGTCCGCCGTGGCCACGTGCAGCAGGAAGTCGTAGGAGCCGGAAACGAAATACACATCCCGTACGGCCGGGATGCCGGCCAGCGATTCGGCGAACTTGCCGATCGCGTCGCGCGACTCCGACCGGATCCGGACGGCGATCATGGCTTGGATGGGCCGCCCGATCCAGGCCGGGTCGACGTCGGCGTGGAAGCCACGGATCGCGCCCAGCTCACGCAGCCGGCGGATCCGCGTCAGGCAGGTCGACGGGGCGATGCCGACCCGCTCGGCCAGGGCGTTGTTCGGCATGCGGCCGTCGACCTCGAGCAGGGCCAGCAGGTCGCGGTCGATGTGATCCAGACCTCGAAGATCCTTCGGTACGTCGGTCATTTCCACCCCGCCTGTCGCAGCTTCTTCGGCCCAAGCCTCTGAATCAGAATCTTATGCGACGGTGTTGCGATCAAACTGCACATCGTTTCACGCTGTGCCGGACGCGTGACGAGAGGACCTGAGATGCACATCGGCGTGCCGGCTGAGATCAAGAACCACGAGTACCGGGTGGCGATCACCCCCGCGGGCGTCGCCGAGTTCGTGCGCCGCGGCCACAGCGTGCTCGTCGAGGCCGGCGCGGGCGCCGGCTCAGCCATCACCGACCAGGACTTCGTGGCCGCCGGCGCCGAAATCGCGCCCGACGCCGACACCGTGTGGCGGAGCGCCGACCTCCTGCTCAAGGTCAAGGAGCCGATCGCCGCCGAGTACCACCGCCTGCGAGCAGGCCAGGTCCTCTTCACCTACCTGCACCTGGCCGCCGACGCCGAGGGCACCAAGGCGCTGCTGGCCAGCGGCACCACCGCCGTCGCGTACGAGACGGTGCAGCTCACCGACGGCTCGCTGCCCCTGCTGGCCCCGATGAGCGAGGTCGCCGGCCGGCTCGCCCCGCAGGTAGGCGCGTACAGCCTGATGCGCAACTCGGGCGGCCGCGGCGTCCTGCCCGGCGGCGTGCCCGGCGTCAGCCCCGCCAAGGTGACCGTCATTGGCGGTGGCGTCTCCGGCGTCAACGCGGCGACGATCGCGCTGGGCATGGGGGCCGACGTCACCGTGCTGGACCTCAACATCTCCCGCCTGCGCCAGATCGACGCCCAGTTCGGCGGCCGGGTCAAGACGCTGGTCTCCTCGGCCTACGCGCTGGAGCAGTCCTGCATCGAGGCCGACATGGTGATCGGCGCGGTACTGGTGCCCGGAGCCAAGGCGCCCAAGCTGGTCTCGAACGACCTGGTGAAGCGGATGAAGCCCGGCTCGGTGCTGGTGGACATCGCCATCGACCAGGGCGGCTGCTTCGAGGACTCGCGGCCCACCACCCACGAGAACCCGGTCTACAAGGTGCACGAGTCGGTCTTCTACTGCGTAGCCAACATGCCGGGCGCGGTGCCCAACACCTCGACGTACGCCCTGACCAACGCCACCCTGCCGTACGCCCTGAAGCTCGCTGACCTGGGCTGGAAGGCCGCTCTGAAGGCCGACCCGGCACTCGCGATGGGCCTGAACGTGCACGACGGCAAGCTCACGAACGAGTCCGTCGGGACCGCGCTGGGCCTCCCCGCAGTCGAGATCGCAACTGTCTTGGCCTGACCCACCAAGCAGAACGGGCCGCCCTGCGGAAGGCGGCCCGTTTCGTTCCCGCTTACAGGTAGTTCGAGATGTGGGACAGGTCGGCCGCGCTCAGGCGGTCGGTGCTGGTGTTGCGCTGGTGCCAGTACGGGTAGCGCAGGTTGTCGCCGCTGGCGTCGTCGAGCGCCTTGACCTCGTCGGCGGTCAGCTCGAGGTTGGCCGCGGCCAGGTTGTCGCGCAGCTGCTCGGTGGTGCGGGCCCCGACGATCAGCGAGGTGATGCCCGGCTTCTGGGCGATGTAGGCCAGCGACACCTGCGCCGCCGACACGTTGTGCGACTCGCCGATCTTCACGGCGACCTCGATCGAGTCGTACAGCTTGTCCTCGTCGTAGATCGGCGGCTCGCTCCACTCGGAAAGGTGCCGGCTGCCCTCGGGCGCCGTCACCCCGCGCCGGTACTTGCCCGACACCAGGCCACCCGCGAGCGGGCTCCATACGAGGATGCCGACGCCCTGGTCGAGCGCGGCCGGCACGATCTCGGCCTCGATGTCACGGTTGGCCAGCGAGTAGAAGACCTGGGTGCTGGCGAACCGCTCGAGCTGCCGGGCGTCGGCGATGCCGAGCGCCTTGACCATGTGCCAGGCCGAGTAGTTGGAGCACCCGATGTAGCGGACCTTGCCGCTGCGCACCAGGTCGTCCAGCGCCGTCAGGGTCTCTTCGAGCGGGGTCTGCCCGTCCCACTCGTGCACCTGATAGAGGTCGATGTAGTCGGTGCCGAGCCGGCGCAGGCTCGCCTCGGCCCCGCGGATGATGTGATGCCGGGAGAGCCCGGCGTCGTTCGGCCCGTCCCCCATCGGCATCCGGACCTTGGTGGCGATCAGCACGTCGTCACGGCTGTCCCCGAGGGCCTCGCCGAGGATCTCCTCGCTGAGACCGTTCGAGTAGACGTCGGCCGTGTCGATGAGGTTGACGCCGGCGTCCCGGGCAATCGCGATCTGCTCGCGGGCCCCCGCCACGTCGATCTTGCCGACCGGAGACGCCCAGCCGGTGCCGCCGAAGCCCATCGTGCCCAGGGTGAACGTGGAGACCCTCAGACCCGTGCGGCCTAGCTGCCGGTACTGCATCCTGATTCCCTCTTCCTTACCGTCGGTAGTGCTCCGGACAGCCTTACCCGCCCACGGACGGCTGTCCACCGGAACGGGCTCCGGCCGCGTGTGATCTCCGGCAACGGCGACACTCCGAGGCGTGGAATCGAACTCCCCGCGATCGCGCGAACGGTTATAGTCTCATTCAGAGTCGGATATATCCGACTTCGCCCTTGCAAAGTACGCGTCCGAGCCACTAGGAATTACAGCCGTGTCATCTACGCCGCCGGCCGCTGGCGCCCTGCCCGCATCCCGCATCGACCGCCGCGTAGGACCGCCCCCGAAGTGCTCCACCAATGTGACCTGCCCAGCGATCTTCCAGCTGGCAGACGGCAACTTCGCCCTCATCGGCACCCACCACACCGATACGCTCCAGCCCCAACTGCCGGCCGACGCCGGAGTGGCCGACTACGAGCGCATCATCGTCGTCCCGAAGGCGGTCATGCTGGGGGCGACGAAGGTTCTGGTGCTGGCTCTGGCGGGGACGCTGGTGGGGTCCGTCGTGGCGGGGTTGCTGCTGGCCCTGACCCACGCCGGCCAGGCCTCGCTGTCCAACTGGAGCCATTTGGGTCTTCCCTCGAAGACCCGCGTCTAGCGCCGGCGTCCTTGGGCGGCTCGGCGGAACAGGCTAGGACGGCCTCGCACTGGCGCCAGATCTCGTCGGCCACGGCGATCAATTCTGACTGCTCCGTATTTTCCGCATAGATGCTGCGGCGACTGTTCTCGGTATCACTCCAGAACGCCCGCACGGCCGGGCTGGCCATCAGATACCGAACATTGTTGACCATTTGGTTCCGGGTCGTTTTGCCGCTGGAATACTCGAGCCAGACGTGCTGCAGGATCAGATTTGCATACATATGCTGCGATTCCACCAGCGCGTCGACGCCGGCGATCCGGGGCCACACTTCGGCCAGATGCGGCCGCTCGAGCGCCAATCGCATCAGGTCCACGTGCATCTTGCGGAGTTCGAGGTCGGCTCGGCGCTCCTCCATCACGCGCTGCTCGGCCCCTTCCGCGCGCTGCTCGCGGAGGAGCTTGTACTGCGACGTCCAGGTCACGACGACCGCTGCCACGGCAAGCACGGAGATCAGCGAGTTGACCACGCCGAACGACTCGCCGACGCTGCTCCACCGGCTCCACGTGACGTCGTCGCCGCGCCGCGCCAGAACCGCGACCAAGCCGATGCCGGCGAAAACCGCGCCCGCACTCACCAGCAGAACGAGGCCCAATATCCAGAGCGTGATTTTTGTGTACGCCAGGGATCTGCCACTGAGAGAGTCATCGCTCATCCCCGTAACCCCCTCGGCCGATCCGGAAACACCGATACCGCCCGCCTTGCGATCAAGGACTGGGCGGTGTCGAATTTTATGGCGCAAGACGATTGTGCCGCGACGACGCAATGTCCCGTCAAGCTCCCGGGCATGAGTGAGCGAATGCTCCCACCTCGCGATACGTGGCATTCGGCTAGGTGGCAAAAAGCTGAATAGCACAACGCAACTTGCTTTTCTCGAATATTACCGAGTATCCATCACAGTCATTCTGACGGTCGAGGCCCCGATCCTGCGAGCGGCCGCACGAACCGGGACGCCGAGCGCCGCTGTACCGGTTCCAGTTCCGGCCGACCGGTCAGCATGTGCCGCCTACGCTCACCTCGGCTCGTTGCTCGCGGCCGTCGGCCCGCACGGTCAGCGCGACGCAGGTCGGCTCGGTGACCGTGTAGCCACCGGCGAAGGCCAGCCAGCCGTTGGCGCTCGGGCAGGCCGGCACCCGGATCGTGGCGCCCTCGGGGCCGGGGCTGCCCCAGCCGATGGTCACGCCGGGTGTGGTCACCGTCAGCTCGACGGCGTGCCGGCCCGGACGAGCAGGCCTGCCTTGGCGAAGAGGCGACCGGGCCGGCCCGAGTCGTGCGACTCCAGCACCCCTGTGGGCAGGGCCACCGCATCGAGCACGAGGCGGAAGTTGTCGTCGGGCGGGCGGCCGCCGATGTCGTGGGCGCAATTCACGGAGTTCGGGCTGGGCGCTGCGGCTGACGCTTGTGCGGTGGGTCGCGCATGGGGTCGCTCGGCTGAGCAGGCGGCCAGGACGCACGCGAGCAGCGCGGCGCACCAGCTGAGGCGGCGATGGCGGGTCACACCCGGAAGACGCCTGAGCCGGGGTCCGGGTTCCCCGGGGGCCTCACTTCTCGAGGATCTGTTTGAGGCGGGCCAGATCGTCGGCGACCTTGCCGCTGTCGCGGGTGAAGTCGGCGTCCGACGTGCCGGGCGGGCGGCGTACGGAAAAAACGATCTCGGCGCCGTCGCCGTAGGGCACGACGCGGAGCGGGTTGAGGAACTGCTCACCCGATTCCAGGGTGACCACGTGGTCGAGCACGCCGAAACCGTTGGGCGGGGCGAACTCGACGCGCACCCGGCCCAGGTCGGGTGATTGCACGTACCAGTCGCCGTCGTGCTGCTCCACGGATTCGCCGAGGCCGGGGGCCCAGGCCGTCAGGTTCGCGGGGTTCGACACGTACGCGTAGACGTCGTTGACCGGGCGGTCGATGCGTTCGGCGACGTGTGCCGTATCGGTGCTCATGCCCTGATGATCCGCTGGTGTCACTCAACCGGCCAGCCGGAACACCTCGGCGTGGCGCTGCTGGGCGGGCACCCGCAACGCCCGCAGGCTGCGCAGCACCGCGTCGGTCATGGCGGCCGGGCCACACACGTACACGTCGCGCTCGGTGATGTCGGGGACGAGGCCGCGCAGGTTCTCGGGGCTGAACGGCTGGTTCCCCTCGACGGTGCGGCCGGTCAGCAGGTGCAGTCGCGCGCCGCGCAGCTGGGCCAGGTTGCGCAGTTCGCCCAGCAGGACAGCATCGGCGGGAGTGCGTACGCGGTAGAGAACCACGATGTCGCCGTCCAGCGTCTCGTCCTCGAGGAGCGCGCGGATCGGGGTCACGCCGATGCCCCCGGCGATCAGCAGGGTGTCCTGCCGGGTGCGGCCGGTCGCGGTGAAGGCGCCGTACGGGCCCTCGGCGAACACCCGCGTGCCGACCGGCAGGTCCCGGAGCCCGGCACTGGTCGTACCGATGGCCTTGGCCGTCAGTCGCAGGGAGTGACCGTCGGGCGCGGCCGAGAGCGACCACGGATTCACCTGCCACCAGCGATTGTGCCCGGGGAAGCGCCACAGGAAGAACTGCCCGGCGCGGGCGTGGAGCTTGTGCAGGTCACGGCCCGTCACATGGACGGAGACCACGTCGGGCGATTCGGCCACCACCGCCGCCACCCGCATCCGGTGCCGCAGGTTGCGGATCAGCGGCAGCACGAGGCGGCCGGTCAGCAGCGCGCCGATCGCGAAGGCCCACAACCCCCACCAGTACGCCTGGGTGAAGTTGTTGGTCTTGAAGGCGCTGCCCTCGTAGACCTGATGGATCACGCCGAGCACGATCACCGCGTAGACCAGCAGATGGATGGCATGCCAGGCCTCGTACGGAATCCGCCTGCGCACGGCCCGCACCGACGTCACCGCGATGACGCCGACGAGCCCGGCCGCGATCATCCCGAGGGCCACCGGCAACTGCTTGGCGAGGTTGGGGATCTCGCTCAGGAACGGGATCCGGTCGAGCTGGGAGTAGCCCAGCATCACGAATGTCGGATGCAGCAGCACCAGCCAGAAGATGGCGAACCCGGTCCAGCGGTGCCAGCCGGTCAGCCGGTCCATGCCGATCCGCCGGTCGAGGAACGGCAGGCGGGCGATCAACAGCAGTTGCAGGGCCAGCGCGAACCCGAGATGCAGGCCGAGAACGCGGCCGATCGTGGTCAGCGTGTTGTGGGCCGGGGTGTTCGGACGGGCCAGCATGAGCTCGACGATCAAGAGGTTGAACAGCAAAAACGCCCAGAGCAGCAGGAACGCCGTCCGGGCCGGAGCGATGCGCCGCAGCTGCGGCCGGGTTGCGGTGGTCATCCGAACCTCCCGGGGAGTGTGCATCGTCTTTAGCGGTGATCGCGCGGCGGCGCAATCACCCACACGACAGCCGCTGCCGGAAGGGTTCAGTAGGTCGTGATTCGTCCCGAGTGGCGCGCCCCGGCGATACTGGCCCCGGCGCCCGGGCGGACGGGCGGATAGGAGCAAGTAGTGACACAGCCGGCCAAGCCGACGGACGAGACCCAGCCGATCCCTTCGACGGCGGATGACCCCACCGAGGCCATCCCCGCACCGGACGCGGCCGCTTCGGCATCCGCCGGTCCCGGGAAGCCGGCCCCCTTCGTCGCCGCTCCTCAGACAGCGGCCGACCCACCGGCCGACATAGCGGCGGCAGGTTCCCCCGCGTCTGCCGGCTCATCGGCAGACTCCGCTCCGAAGCCCGACGCCGGCCGGCCCGCAGTCACAGCTCCATCGGTGGCCGCCCCATCGAGTGCCGCCCCAGCGGCTGCCGCCGGCCCCTCCGCGGGCCGCCAGGAATCCGACGCCGACTCGCCCACAGCCGCCGGCCGGCCCGCAGACGTCAGCCGTCCGGCAGCCGTCAGCCCACCCGCGGAAGTCAGCCCGCCCGCAGACGTCAGCCGGCTCGCAGAGGTCAGCCCACCCGCAGAAGTGAGGCCACCCGGAAACGCCGGCCCAGCCTCAGACGTCAGCCCACCCACTGTGGGAGGGGGAGGTGGCGGCCGATTTTACGCCGATCAGAGATCTTCGAGCGGGTTGTCCACAGGCGCCGCCGGTCACTCGGCGAACAATCCACAACCGGTCACCGAGCCGGCCCCTTCCGGGGCTGACTCCGATGCGACGGCGCGGCTCGAGGCGGTCCCGCCGGCGAGTCGGCCTGCGGACACGACTTCGGATCCGGACCGCACTACGGCCATCCCCCGATTCCCGGCCGCGACCGACCCGGACCGGACCGCGGCGATTCAGCCCTCCGAAGCGGGATCGTCCGGCCAGGCCACTGAAGTTCCGCGTACGCCGGCTGGCAGCTCCGCCCCGGCCGGACCACCGAGCGGCGCAAGCCCCACCGACCAAGCCGGCAGCGCAAGCCCCACCGACCAAGCCGGCAGCGCAAGCCCCACCGACCGAGCCGGCAGCGCGAGCCGCGCCGACCAGGCCGGCGGCGGGCGCGTCTCTCGGCCGGCCGGCTCCACGTCGGCCGGGGATGCGGACGCCACCGCGCTCATGCCACAGACGCCGGAACCCTCCCGTCAGGGGCCGAGTGCCGCCAGTTCGGTATCGGTCCCCGTCGCACCGCGCGATCGCCCGACCACACTGCGCGACTTCAACCGGGCCGCGCCCACGGCTCCGATCCCAGCACCCGCCACGAACCAGACTCAACCCCCGGAGCGGCCGTCCACCGCGAGCGCGGCGGCTATCCCCGCGGCCCGGCCCAAGCAGGAGACGGCCGCTCCCGTCCCCGTCACCCGCCCCGAGCAGAGAACCACCGCCCCTGATCCCGCGACCCGCCCCGAGCAAAGAACCGCCGTTCCCGCGCCGAGGCCCGCCCCAGCGACACCCCTCGCGGCGACCCCAACGCAACCGGGATCGGCCAAGGCGCCCGCATCGCGGCCAGCACCGGGCAACCTCTACGGCGGCTCACCCCAGCCCGGCACGGCCACTCCCAGCACCCCAACCGCTCCAACCCAATACGGTCGCCCGTCCACGCCCCCCGCCGAATACGGCCAACCAGCCACCCGGCCGGCCGAGCAGGGCCGCGCGTCCACGCCACCCGCTGAATACGGCCGCCCCAGCACCGAGCACGGCCGCGCGTCCACCGAATACGGCCGCCCAGCCACCCAGTCGTCCACCGAATACGGCCGCGCCGCAACGCCGCCTGCCGAATACGGCCGCCCGCCCGCCGAGTACGGAAACGCCCCGCGTAAACGGAGGCGGCTCCCCGCCGTACTCATAAGCGTGTTCCTCCTGGTGGCCCTGCTGGGAGCCGGCGCCACCGCCCAACTGACCCGCTCACTGCCCAAGGCGACCCTGGCCACCGACGTAGCCGCCACCATGAAGATCCCGGGCACCATCAAGCTGCCCTGGCCCGACGAGGGCTCGGCCGAACTCATGATCGAGGGACTGGGACGGCTCGGTGGATCCGGGCCCGACGAGGCGGCGCCCATCGGCAGTGTCGCGAAGGTCATGACCGCGTACGTCATCCTGCGGGACCACCCCCTCAGCGGCGACGAGGAGGGTCCCTCGCTGACCGTGACCGCGGCCGACGTGGCGGACTACCAGGCGCGGATCGCCAGTAACCAGTCGCTGGTGCCGGTGCGGGTCGGCGAGAAGCTGACCGAGCGGGACGCGATCGAGGCCCTGATGCTGCCGTCGGCCAACAACATCGCCCACCAGCTGGCGATCTGGGACGCCGGGTCGGAGAGCGCCTTCGTCGACAAGATGAACGCCGCCGCGGACGACCTGGGCATGGCCGAGACCCGCTACACCGATCCCAGCGGCTATCTGCCGACCACCGTCAGCACCGCGCCGGACCAGGTCAAGCTGGCCCGGGCCGCGCTGAAGTCGGAGGTCTTCGCCGAGATCGTCGCGCTGCCGAGCGCCACCATCCCGGTCGCCGGCAAGATCCGGAACTACAACGACCTGCTGGGCGTCCAGGGCGTCTTCGGCATCAAGACCGGGTCGACCGACGAGGCCGGCGGCTGTCTGCTGTTCGCCGCGCACCTGACGGTCGGCGGCCGCAAGCTGACCATCGTCGGCGCCGTCTTCAACCAGCCGGGGCTGAACACGCCGGAGCAGCTGGCCAACGTCAACCGGGAGATCAAGACGCTGCTGCGCGCGGTTCGCCAGACGGTGAAGCAGTACACCCTGCTCCCGGCCGATCCGGTGGGCGAGGTCCGTACGGCCTGGGGCGAAAGCACCCCGGTCCGCCCGGCCACCCCGCTCAAGGTGGTGGGCTGGCCCGGGCTGAGCGTCCCGGTCAAGGTCACCACGACGGCTCCGGGCGCCTCGGTGGCCGCGGGTCAGCCGGTCGGCACGGTTCAGGCTTCCGGCGTACGCGTGGACCTGCGGGCCGACGGCGCCACCGGCGACCCCTCGGTGTGGTGGCGCCTGACGCGAACGCCCTAGGCAAGCCGCTCCCGGATCTGGTCGGCGAGCAGGGCCAGCTCCGGGGCGTCGAGGACCTGTTGTTCCTTGCCGTAGAGCTCGCCGAAGTGCGGGTCGGTGAAGGTGTGGCCGCGCCACACGCGCCGTGACCGGTAGCGCGGCACCACATGCAGGTGGACCTGGGCGTCGGCGTTCATGAGGAAGGCGTGGTTGAACTGGTCGGGGGTGAACAGACTGCCCACGGCCGTGGTGAGGCGAGTGATCTGGCGGTGCAGGTCGGTCCACTCGTAGGGGGTCAGGGCGGTGACCGACTCGACGGGGCGGTTGGCGACCAGCATGGTCTTGCCGATGAGGTTCTGGTTCCGGTTGACGGACAGGGTCCACAGCGACTCGACGGCGATCACCGTGCCGGGGTCGAGCCTCAGGGCCATGCCGTCAACGGTGGAGCGAGCGCAGCACCGCGTCGGTGACCACGCCGTACAGCAGGTGGGGGACCGCGTCGGCCAGCCAGTCGGTGGCGGACCAGGTGCGGGGGTCGCTGACCTCGAGAGCGGCCATCGACAGGTTGGTCGACGCCATCGCCGTGACGCCGATCAGCGCGGCGCCGAGCGGGGCCGGTGGGCGTACGCCCGCCCGCCGCAGCAGACCGAAGGTGACGCCGAGGCCGACGCCCGTGACGATGCCGCTCAGGCTGGCCAGGCCGGTGAGCCGGTGCTCGCGCGTCTCGCCCTCCCCCGGGACGGAAACCGGCAGGTGCTCCTCGAGAGCCTCCACCGTCTGTTCGGGCGTCCGGCTGCCGGCCCGGCCGCGCACGGCCATGTCGAGGTAGGTGACGGCGTTGAGGGCCGCGGTGCCGGCAGCACCCGCAGCCGCGCCGGCCAGAATTCCCGTTCGCATGGGTCAGCCGTGCCCGCGCGGGCCGCCTTGGAAACCTAAGGGCGGTTGACCAGCACGCGGCCCAGGATCAGGGTGACCACGCCGGCCAGGACGACGCTCAGCAGGCCCACGCGCAGGCTGGACTGGTCGGCGACGAGGCCCACCAGCGGCGGCGAGAGCAGGAAGCCGCCACGCAGCAGCCAGCTCACGATCGTCAGGCCCGCGCCCGGCGAGAGGCCCGGCAACTCGTCGGCCGTGTGCATGGCCGCCGGCACCAGCGTTGCCACACCCAGGCCGGCCAGCGCGAAACCGGCCAGCGCGGCCGGCACCGACGGGAAGGCCAGGGCCGCGCCCATGCCGACCGCGGCCAGCGCCCCACCGGCCCGCACGACTGTGCGCTGGCCGAAGCGGTCCACCACCCGGTCGCCGGTCAGCCGCCCGACGGTCATCGCGACCTGCATGGCCACCACGGCCAGGCCGGCGGTGGCGGCCCCGGCGTTCAGGTCTTCGCTCAGGAACAACGCGCCCCAGGACGCGCCCGCGTCCTCGACCAGGGCGCCCGCGGCCGCGAGCAGACCGAGGGCAGCCAGCATCTTCACCGCGGCGCCGGTGAAAGCACGCCGCGGCGCCGCATCGGAAGCCGCAACCGGCGAGCGTTCGGCGTCCTCGGCGCCCGGCAGCAGGAAGCGGAAGGCGACCAGCGCGATGGTGCTGAACAGCACGGCCGAGATCGTCAGGTGCAGGCCGAGCGGCACCGAGAGGCCGGCGGCGGCCGAGCCCATCAGGCCGCCGAGCACGGCGCCGATGCTCCACACCCCGTGCAGCGAATTGAGGATGGACCGCCCGTAGAGGCGCTGCACGCGCAGGCCGTGGGCGTTCTGCGCGACGTCGATGATGGAGTCGAGCGCGCCGACGACGAACATCGCGCCCGCGAACACCGTCCAGTGCGGCGCGATCGGGAGGAGCAGCGTGGCCAGCGTCAGCAGGACGATGCCGAACGACGCCGTGCGGGCGGAGCCGAGCCGCCGGATCACCGCGCCCGCGAGCAGACCGGCCAGCAGCGCGCCGACCGGCATGGCGGCGATGGCCGTGCCGAAGAGGGCGTTGGAGACGCCCAGGTCGGCCTTGATCTGCGGATAGCGCGGCACCACGTTGAAGAACACCGCGCCGTTGGTGAGGAACAGCGCGGCGACCGCGGCGCGCGCGAGGCGGGCCTGCCGCGTGGGCGCGGCGGTCAGAGTCGTCATGCGTACGAGCGTACACACCATGTGTACGCTCGTACATAGCGGCTGTCAGCTGTGAGCGAAGCCTCTCAGCACCCGCTCGACGTCGGCGTCGGTCAGCTGGTCGAAGTTCGTGTACCACTGCCCGACGGCCTGGAACGAGGGCGGCTCGCTCAGGCAGATCACGGTATCCGCCCCCACTGACGCGCCGACCTGCGGTGCACAGACCGGCGCCGCGAAGACGAGGCGCGCCGGGTTCCGGCATCGCAGCCATCGCACCGCGGCCCGGGCCGTCACTCCGGTGGCGAGGCCGTCGTCGACGACCACGACTTCCCGGCCGGTGGGGTCCGGCGGCGGCCGGTCGCCACGATAGTTTCGTACGCGGCGACCCAGCTCGACACGTTGGCGGGCCACCGCCTCGGCGAGATCCGCCTCGTCCAAACCCAGTCGCGAAAGGATCCGCTCGTCGAAGACGGGCGGACCGTCCTCGGCTATCGCCCCTACACCGAACTCCTCCCGCCCCGGCGCCCCGATCTTGCGGGCGAGAACGATATCGAGCTCAGCGCCGATCCGCGCCGCCACCCGGACGGCGACCGGAACGCCCCCACGCGGCAGCGCCAGCACGAGCGGCGCCGGCCCGGGATGCTTGGGCACCTGGGCGGCGACCGCCTCGGCCAGCTGCCGCCCGGCGTCGTCCCGGTCGGCGAACATCAGAGATGCGTCGTGAACCACGTTCCCGCCTCCTCCGCGACCGTGTCGAGCGTGCCCGGCTCCTCGAACAGGTGGGTCGCGCCCGGCACCACGCTCAACTCGACCGTAGTCGTCATGACGCTGCGTGCCTGCTCGTTCAGCCGGAGAACCGCCTGGTCCTCGCCGCCGACCAGCATCAGGGTGGGCGCCTCGACCTGGCCCAGCGCCGGCCCCGCGAGGTCGGGCCGCCCGCCGCGGGACACCACCGCCCGTACATGATCGGGCCGCGAAGCCGCGCACACGAGCGCCGCCGCCGCGCCGGTGCTGGCGCCGAACAACCCGATCGGCAGCCGCGCGGTCTCGTCGTGGCCGGTCAGCCAGTCGGTGAGGCCGATCAGCCGGTCGGCCAGGAACCCGATGTCGAAGCGCAGCTCGCGGTCGATCGCGTCGCGCAGCTCCTCCTCGGGTGTGAGCAGATCGACCAGCAGAGTGCCGAGTCCGCGCGTCTGCAGCGCCTCGGCGACCATACGGTTGCGCGGGCTGCGTCGTGTGCTGCCGCTGCCGTGGGCGAAGAGCACCACACCCACGGGCTGTCCGGGCAGCGTGAGGTCGCCGTCAAGTTCGGTTCCCGCTATCGCCAGAGCCATGCGCGCGGGCGTACCCCGAAGGGCACGCCCTATACGTCCGACATGTCAACGGCGTGCGGCCAGCACCAGGTTGAAGCCGGTGTCGGCGGCCACGACGGGGTCCGCGAAGCCCGCGAGCAGTTGCCCGGCGAAGGCCTCGACCCGGGCCTCGTCGATCTGGGTGTCAGTCATGCCCCGAACGATGCGGGCCGTCGCTTGCGGCCTCCTTGCCCGTGCCTTGCCGCTCCAGCAAGGCGAGCGCGTACTGCGCGACGTCCTCCGGCGGTTCCCCGGTGACCTCCGCGCGCAGCCGGGCCAGGCGCTCGACGTCCGGCCCCATCACCACCGGCGCGTACGGGTCGTCGTCGGCCGCCGCCACCAGCACCGCCGCCGCTTCCGCCTCGCCCAGGTCGCCCAGCAGCTCGGCGGTCAGCCGCAGCATGGTCCAGAGCTGGGCCGTCATCCCGGCCACGCGCACCTGCACGATCGTCCGCCGGCAGGCCTCGACCGCCTCGTCGTGCCGCCCCAGCCGGATCAGCACCGCCGTACGGGCCACGCGCGCGATGTTCGCCGTGTAGCCCAGCCCCGCCCGTTCGGTCCGCCGCAGCGACTCGTCGTAGCAGCTCAGCGCGGCTTCGGGGTCCGTGCCGGCGAGCAGTTCGCCCCGGGTGAACGGCACGAACCCGTCCAGCCGGTCGGCGTTCAGCTCCTTCCCGTACGCCTCCAGCCACCGCAGACCCGCGGCCGCGTCCCCGCCGTAGGCGTCCATCAGGGCCGCGCAGCACAACCCGGTCGCCCGCGTCCAGGCCGGCGCCGCCCGGTTCTCGCGCAGCCGCAGCGCGTCGGCCCGCACCAGATCGGCCCGCCCGACGAACATCGAGTTCGAGATGCGCAGCAGCAGCGCCGACCCGGTCAGCGTATGCCCGTCCGGCAGCCGGTCGATCGCGGCGCTGAGCAGCCGGTTCCCCTCGTCGAGGCGGCCGTTGAGCCATTCGCCGGTGCCCGCCGCGAGCGCCCGCAACGCGTCGGCCTCGGTCTCGACCCGCTCGGGCTTGAAGCGGAGGAGCTGCGCGGTGAGCCCCGGGTCGGGCGCGTCGGACCCGGCGATCGCGGTCCACGCGGCCAGCCGCGCCCCCTCGTCCCGGTCCTCCAGCCAGGCCAGTGCCTCCTGGAGGTTGCCCCGCTCGCGGCGCAGGGCCGGGGTGGTGTCGGGGTTGCGGACGCGCTGGCGCCGCAGCAGGTCGGTGACGAAGTCGAGCATCCAGCGGGCGTGCGCGTCCCGGTCCTCGTTCCCGTGCGTCAGCGCGACGTGCCGCACCGTCTCCAGCAGCCGGTAGCGCGGCGGGTTCTGATCGACGTCGCAGACCACCAGGGAGGCGTCGACCAGTTCCGCCAGCACCGCGGCGTCCTGCGACAAATAAGGCAGGATGCTGATGTCGAAGCCGCCCCGGCACACCGCCAGCCGATCGAGCAGCGCTTGCGCCGAGGGGTCGAGCAGCCGGTACGACCATTCGACCGTCGCGCTCACCGCGGTCGCCCGGTCGCCGCCCCGGGCCGGGTCGAGCACCTGCAGCCCCGCGCCCAGCCGGTCCCGCAGGTGCGTGAGCCCGAAGACAGCCTCGCGCCGGGCCGCCAGCTCGACCGCCAGCGGCAACCCGTCGACCAGCCCGCACACCTCGGCCGCCAGCTCCCGGCTGCGGTCGTCCTGCGGGAAGCCGGCGCGCAGCAGGGCCGCCCGGTCGCAGAAGAGCGCCACCCGGTCGTCCTCGGGCAGCGGTCCCACCCGCAGCACACGCTCCCCGGCCACACCGAGCCGCTGCCGCGACGTCGCCAGCACACGCACCCGCGGACAGCGCACCAGGATCTCGTCGACCAGCTCCCGGACCGCATCCACGAGGTGCTCGCAGTTGTCCAGCACGAGCAGGGCCGGAGCCGCCCCGAGCAGGTCCGCGACGGCCACCGTGCCGCCGCGCGGCGCCGCCCGCAGACCCAGCGCCCCGGCCACCGCGGCCGCCACGTCGCCCGGCACCGACCGCTCGGCCAGCTCGACCACCAGCTCGCCGCCGGTCAGCGCCTCGGTCATCAGCCGCGTCTTGCCCACCCCACCCGGCCCGACCAGCGTGGTCACCCGGCCGGCAGCGAGCGCAGTACGCAGGGCGGTCAGCTCGTCGCGGCGCCCGAAGAACCGGTCGGCCGGCCGTCGCGGGGCCCGTGGCGTGCCCGGGCGCAGCGCGGGATCCTCGGCCAGGATGCGCCGCTGCAGGTCGTCCAGGGCGGGCGACGGGTCCACGCCGTGCCCGTCGACAACCCGTTCCCGGTACGCCCGCCCGACGGCCAGCGCTTCGGCCGTGCGCCCGCTCTGGTGCAGCGCCCGCATGTGCAGCAGGCAGGCCCGCTCCCGCATGGGCTCCGCGGTGGCGTACGCCTCGATCTCGGGCACCGCCTCGGCGGCCTTCCCCGCGCTCAGCCGCTGGTCGAACCACTCCTCACGCAGGTGCCGCTGCCACTCGCCCAGCCGCGCGACGTCGGGCGCGAAGGCCAGCCGGTCGGCCACGTCGGCCAGCGCCTCACCCCGCCACAAACTCAGCGCCTCGGCCAGCCGGCCCGCCGCGACCAGACGTTCCGCCCGGCCGAGGTCGAGATCCGCCTGATCGAGCCGGTACCCACCCGGTTCACGGAGGACCGCGGTGTGCCGCCGCAGCCGCGAGACATAGCTGTGCAGGTTGCCGACGGCGTTGCCGGGTGGGTCGTCGCCCCACAGCGCCTCGATCAGGTCGCCGACCGGCACCACGCGCCCCTCGGCCAGAGCGAGACGGGCCAGCACCACCCGTTGCGGCGCCCCGCTGAGCGCGACCGGCCGCCCGTCGAGTCGCAACTCGACCGGCCCCAGCACCCCCACCTCGACGTGCACGCCCCATTCTCGACACCGCGCGTCGTCCGGGGCCAGCCCTTATCGGACCGGAACCTCCACGCGCCATCCCACTCCATGATCGAAGTCGTGCGCAACGCCCGTCCGGTCGACGGGTAGCTTTCGAATGGCGTGCCCGGGGTAGACGACCGGCGGCGGAGGGAGACGGTGATGGATTCTCGGCGGCGCGTCCCGCGCACGGACGTCGTCCTGGCCGATCCCCGGCTGGTCACGGCCACCGCGACGGAGGGCCGCGCGGCCGTGAAGGCGGCCGTCGTGGCCACGCTTCAGCGCGTACGGGAAGGAAAGCTCGAGCCGGAGGCCGTGGTCGACGCCGCCCTGGCCGCCCTGCCCGGCGGCCTGCGCCCGGTGCTGAACGCGACAGGCGTCGTCCTGCACACCAACCTGGGCCGCGCCGCCCTCTCCCCCGCGGCTCGCGAGGCCGTGGCCGCCGCGGCCGGCCACACCGACGTCGAGCTCGACCTGGCCACCGGCCGCCGGGCCAAGCGCGGCCGCACCGCGCTGGCCGCCCTGCACCGGGCCGTCCCCGCCGCCGGCGACGTCCACGTGGTCAACAACGGCGCCGCCGCCCTGGTGCTGGCCGCGACCGCCCTGGCCCCCGCCGGCGGCGAGATCATCGTCAGCCGCGGCGAGATGGTCGAGATCGGCGACGGCTTCCGCCTCCCCGACCTGCTCGAGTCGACCGGCGCCCGCCTGCGCGAGGTAGGCACGACCAACCGCACGACCCGGGCCGACTACGAGCGGGCCATCGGCCCCCGAACCGGCTTCATCCTCAAGGTCCACCCCTCCAACTTCGTCGTACGGGGCTTCACCAGCGCCGCCTCCGTGCCGGAGCTGGCCACCCTGCCCGCCCCCGTGGTCGCCGACATCGGCTCCGGCCTGCTCACCCCCGACCCCCTGCTACCGGACGAGCCCGACGCCCACACCACCCTGTCCGAGGGCGCCGCCCTGGTCATCGCCAGCGGCGACAAGCTGCTCGGCGGCCCCCAGGCAGGCCTGCTGCTCGGCGCCGCCCCCCTGATCGAACGCCTCCGCCGCCATCCGCTGGCCCGCGCTCTGCGCGTGGACAAGCTCACCCTGGCCGCCCTGCAAGCCACCCTGACCGGCCCGGAGACACCCACGTGGGAAGCGCTACGCTTCTCGCCCGACGCTCTGCTGGCCCGCACCCGGCACGCCCAGACCCTGCTGGCCGAGGCCGGCGTCGAAGCCGACATCGTGCCTTCGGACGCCGTTGTGGGTGGGGGCGGCGCGCCCGAGCTGGCCCTCCCGTCGTGGTCCCTCGCGCTGCCACCCGCATACGCGTCCCCCTTGCGAGCCGCCCCCACGCCGGTAGTGGGCCGTCTCGAGCGCGACCGCCTGCTCCTCGACCTGCGGTGCGTCCCGCCGTCCGCCGACCCCGTCCTGGTGGCAATGGTCGTCTCCGTCGCCTCATCCCACACTCAGCCGCCCGGTACACAACCCACCCCAGCCGGGGCACAACCCGCCGACCCCTCCACGCCAGCCGGGGCACAACCCGCCGAACGATCGGCCCGCGCCGGAATGGACTTCGCCGAAGAACCGCCGACGCCACCCGGAACGGGCCTCGCTGAGCGATCGACGCCGCTCGGGTCAGATCCCGACGAACAGCCGGCCCGCACGCCGGCGGCGAAGGGTCGGTGACCATGCACGTCCTGGCCACCGCCGGCCACGTCGACCACGGCAAGTCGACGCTGGTGCGGGCTCTCACCGGCATGGAACCCGACCGCTGGGCCGAGGAACGCCGCCGCGGCATGACGATCGACCTCGGCTTCGCCTGGACCACCCTGCCCGCGGGCGACACGGTCGCGTTCGTCGACGTCCCCGGCCACGAACGCTTCGTCCCGAACATGCTGGCCGGCATCGGCCCCGTCCCCGCCGCCATGATCGTGGTGGCCGCCGACGAGGGCTGGAAACCCCAGTCGGCCGAGCATCTGGCGGCGCTGGCGGCCCTCGACGTACGCCATGGTCTGCTCGTCGTGACGCGTAGCGACCTCGCCGACCCCGCTCCCGCCACCGCCCAGGCCCGCGCCGAGATCGCCGGCACGCCGCTGGGCCACGTGCCCGCCGTAGCCGTGAGCGGCCTGACCGGCGCCGGCCTGGACGACCTGCGCGCCGCGATCGAGACGCTGGTGGCCGCCCTGCCCCCGCCGAAACTCGACGAGCCCGTACGGCTGTGGATCGACCGGGCGTTCACCGTCAAGGGCGCAGGCACAGTGGTCACCGGCACCCTGGGCGCAGGCACCCTGCGCGTAGGCGACGAACTGACCCTGGGCGACACCTTGGTACGCGTACGCGGCCTGCAGTCCCTGGGCCGCCCCGCCGATGCTGTGCCCGCCGTGGCCCGCGTAGCGGTGAACCTGCGCGGCACCCACCGAGACGACGTCAGCCGCGGCGACGCCCTCCTCGCCCCCGGCCGCTTCCGCCCCACCGATCTGATCGACGTGCGAGTGCACGGCGACCCCACCACCGTCCTGCCCAGCACAATGACCCTGCACGCCGGTTCGGCCGCCGTCCCCGTACGCGTACGCCCGCTGGGCCCCGACACAGCCCGCCTGCGCCTGTCCCGCCCCCTCCCCCTACGCATCGGCGACCGCGCCCTGCTGCGCAACCCCGGCCTGCACCACGTGGCAGGCGGCGTAACAGTCCTCGACGTCCTCCCACCCGGCCTCCAACGCCGAGGCGCCGCATCCGCCCGAGCCGAGGTCCTGGCCACCTTGGACGGCCGCCCCGACCTCGCCGGCGAGCTCGCCCGCCGCCACCTCATCCGAGCCACCACCCTGGCCGAGATGGGCATCCCCCTACCGCCGACGTCGCTTCCCCAGCCCGCCGCAGCGAAGACCGTTGACCCGGAGGCGCCCGCACGGGGAACGCGCCTGACGCAGGAGGTCGTCCGCCGTTCCGCGCCAACGCCGAACCGGCCAGACCCCAAGGCCGGCCCCGCACCCGGCCCGGTCTCCATCACCCCGGTGGCCGGCGAATGGTATGCCGACCCGTCCTACTGGGCTGCGCTCTTCGAACGGCTCCCCGCCGAGGTCACGGAGTACCAGAAGCAGCACCCCCTCGAGCCCGGCATGCCGCTCGAAGCACTCCGCCACCGCCTCGGCCTGCCCGACCGCACGCTGGTCACCGCCCTGATCCGCGCACCCCTGTCCATGCGGAACGGCCGGGTCGCAGCGGTGTCATCCGGCCCGCCCGACGAGCTGGTCGCCCTGGTCGAGAAGGCTTTCGACGGCCTGGGACCGTTCGCCGCCCCCGAGGCCCATGCCCTAGCCGATCTCGGGCTGGGCCCCCGTCAGCTCGCAGCCGCCGCCCGCACCGGCCTGGTCGTCCAGCTGACTCCCCAGGTGGTTCTCGCGGCCGGCGCGGTCGACGACGCGGCCGCAATCCTGGCCGGCCTCCCGCAGCCCTTCACGCTGAGCGAGGCCCGCCGAGCCCTGGACACCACCCGCCGCGTAGCAGTCCCCCTCCTCGAACTCCTCGACCGCCGAGCGATCACCCGGCGCCTCCCGGACGACCGCCGCCAAGTCCGCTGACCACCTCCGAACCCGCCCACCACCGCCCAGGTCCGGCCCCCCGTAAGCGGAGCCACCGCCCCGAGCCGGCAGCCGCGCCTGAGCGGAGCCACCGTCCTGAGCTTGGCTGCCGCCCCTGCGCTGGGTCTGCCCCCGTGGCGACCCAGCCGACGGGTGGCCGGTCGTTCAGCCGGCGACCGCCGTGACCTCGACCTCGAGCACCGCCCCCGCCAGAAAGAGGCCGCTCACCTCGACAGTCGTGCTGGCCGGCGGGTTCCGGCCCGGGGCCGGGAAGAGCCGCCGGCGAACGGCGCCATAGGCCGGCAGGTCACCGAGATCGGTCATGAACGTGCGGATGAACAGCACGTCGGCCAGGCTCGCGCCGTGGGCTTCCAGCAGGGCGCCGACGATCTCGAAGATCCGGGCGGCCTGAGCGCCCGCGTCGCCCGGCGCCACCACCTCGCCGGCGTCGTCGACGGCCACCTGTCCGGCCAGTTGCAGCAGAGCGCCGCCGCCGGGCAAGTCGATACGCGCCACGTGTGCGAAGCGGTCCCCGAACGGCGCGGCCACCGAGGCCGGATTGTCGAGCGTCATCTTCACCATGGCGACGACGCTAGACAGCGCCCTCCCATGCCACCAGCGAATGTCACGCATGGCTGCCATGCTTGCCAGTCATGGACACCGCCCTGCTGGAGGTCTTCCGCACCGTCGCCCACCTGGGCTCGATCACGGCCGCAGCGCAACGGCTGCGGTTCACCCAGTCCGCGGTCTCCCGCCAGATAGCCGCCCTCGAATCCGACCTGGGCGCCCCGGTCTTCGACCGCCTGCCCCGCGGCGTAGCCCTGACCGAAGAGGGCCGGGCCCTGCTCCCCCACGCCGAGGCCATCCTGGCCCGCCTGAAAACAGCCCGCCGAGCCGTGGACGACCTGCACACGCTCTCCACCGGCCGCCTACGGGTAGGCGCCTTCCCGACAGCAGTAGCCGCCCTGGTCCCGCGCGCCCTGGCCGCCTTCCGCACGGCGTACCCCGAAGTGACCGTCAGCCTCGTCGAAGGCCTGACCCCCACCCTGCTGACCCGCCTGACCACCGGCGACGCCGACGTGGCGGTGGTCAGCGAGTCCCCCGCCGGCCCGATCGACCCGGCTCGCTTCACCCTCCACCACATCCTCGACGAGCGCCTGCTGGTAGCCGTCCCCCGAACCCACCCCCTGGCCCGCCGCCGCACGGTCCACCTGGCCGAACTCGAATCCGACTCGTTCATAGCCGGCTCCGCCGACGCCGAGGAAACCCTGCTACGAGCCAGCCTCCCCACCGGCTTCCGCCCCAGCACAGACATCGTCGCCGCCGAGTGGACCGCCAAACTCGGCTGCGTGGCCGCCGGCCTGGGCGTGGCCCTGGTCCCCGCCCTGGCCATGCGCACCAAGCCCGCCGACGTCTCCCTGCTACGCCTGCACCACGACGACGAACCCACCCGCCGCATCTACGCGGCCACCCCAGCCGCCCGCACGCCGTCCCCCGCCGTCCGGTCCTTGCTGCCCTTGCTGACCGGCGCCGTCGACCCCTTGTGGACTCGCTGACCGGTGGGACCCGCTGAAGGAGGTCGACGTCTCTGCCAGCCGCAGCGAGCAACAGCGGGGCGGCGCCGTACCGGTCGGGCGCCACGGGCGGGGTGCCATCCCCGAGGACGGTCAGCCACACGTGGCCGCGACCGCGTCGGTGATGAAACGCCGGCTCAACAGAGCACTACGGAATCAGTTCCGGGCCGCTCCGAGGAACGGCCCGGAATCTGGTGTGGAGTCAGCCGCCGATCTCAACCGCCTCGCCGGTGACAGTGACGCCCTTGGCGAAATCGACGACCTGCTCGTCGCTGAGATTGACCTTCGCCGGAACCTGCACCTGCACCTGCCGGCCACTGGCGTCGGGGAAGAACAGCCAGCGGGTGTCGGAAAGTTTGCCCGGCGCGTCGAGGGGGTGGCCGATTTTACCGGCGCGTCCGTTGACGTCCACCTTCTTCACCGGCGATTCGGGCGGGAACTGGGACAGGCCCTGGAGAGAGACCATGATCCGGCCCTCGAGGCTGACGGCGCCCAGTTTGTCCTCGGGCAGTTCGCCACGGCTGGCCGGCTCCACGATAAACGCGGACGGGTCGGACGAGACGACCAGCCAGCCGTCCGGCACGGTGCTCACCTTGAAGCCGGTGGGCTGCTCACCGCGGTAGGCGACGAGCTGCAAGCGGGCCTGGCTGGAGCCGCTGGGGATGGGCTCTTGCGCCACCGATGTGCTTGCCCGGTCGGGGGTGCCGGCGGCCTGGCCGAACTGGCCTACACCCACCGCCGCTGCAGCGGCGACGGCGACGAACGCGCCCCCGACGGCGAACCGTTGACGGCGGCGGCGGATCTGGGCCTGCCGGCCGCGGGCGACGTCGGCGGCGACGACCGTTGGGTCAGTCTGATCGGGAGCGACAGAAAGGTTGCGCAGGATCTCCTGGGCGTCACGCATGGTGGTGTTTCCCTTCAATGGATCTAGTGGGGGTTCAGGCGATCCGGTGCAGGCGGGCAGGAAAGAGATCGCGGAGTCGTTGCAGGCCACGGGCGCTCTGGCTTTTGACGTTGCCCTCGCTGCACCGCATGATGTCGGCCACCTCGGCAATGCTCAGGCCCTCGACGTACCGCAGCACAACCGCGGCCCGCATGCCTGGCGACAGCGTCGCCAGCAACGACAGCATCGTCTGCTCGTCGTCGGCCCGAGGATCGACCGCTACCTCGGGAAGCTCCGCCCTCACCTGCTCCCGCCGGCGGAACACGCTGCGGTGCTCGTCGATGGCCGCGTTGACGACGCACCTTTTCGCGTACGCGCCCACGGTCTCCGGCCGCACCTTGCTCCAGGACAGGTAGAGCCTGGTCAGGGCGATCTGCACCACGTCTTCGGCCTTGGCCGTGTCGCCGGAGACCAGCAACCTTGCCGTACGCACCAGGCCGGCGCGTTGTGCCGTCACGAAGTCGGTGAACTCGCGATCTCGCTCGGAGGGCCGTCTCACAGGTCACCCGCCTTTCATCATCCCGTTGGGGGTTGGTCGCCCCTTCTACGGAATGACCCCCGGTCCGGGTTGCACGACCGTCCGGCCATCTCGAAATTGCCCGTTCTTCTACCCGTCGTGGCCGCAGTCTGCGACGTCCAGCGGTGCGCTCACATCGGCTACTTGTCGACTGGCAGCACGACCGCGGCCCGGCCAGGCTTGGTCGAGGTGACCGGCGGGGTAGCTCGCACATCGGCTGTGCGCCGCTTGTTGGTGTGTCTCAGATCTGGCATGCGTCCCGCCGGTCACCGTGGCGCGGAGAGGCTCAAGAGGGGACTGCCCAGCTCGAAGTAGCGCTGCCCTCCTCGCCGGATTCACCCCCGGTTCGATCGAGGGCTGCAACGGCATCGGCAAACACCTTGCCCAGCGCTTGGTCGCCGACGGCGAGATCATGATGGACGTGCCCGCGAAGTTGTCTGCCCGGGCGCGAGTATTCGACGCCGGCCAAGGGCGCAAGACCGATCCTGCCGACGCGCACCACATCACGGTCGCCGCGTTGCGCAGCAAGGGCTTACGGCAAGTGGGCGCTTGCCCCGGCCGTCGTGCCCGAATCCCTGTGACAACTGTCCTGCTGCGACCCCCGCGATCAAGGTGTTTGCGCTCTGTAGCGGAGGCGGACGGGAATCGAACCCGCCTGGCCCGGATGCCGGGCCACACCGGTTTTGAAGACCGGGAGGGGCACCAGCCACCTGAACGCCTCCAGACGTAACTCTAGACGCCTGGACGGGCGGTGTGATCACAGCCGTGCCAGAGTGGGGTTGTGACTGCTGTTGATGCGCCGCGACTCACCCAGTACGCCCACGGCGGAGGCTGCGCCTGCAAGATTCCGCCCGGGGAGCTGGAAGCCGTGGTGGCGGGGCTCGTCGGTACGGGTCTGCCCAAGGGGCCCGGCGAGTTGCTTGTCGGGCTTGACGACGGGGACGACGCGGCCGTGGTGAGCCTCGCCAACGGCACCGCGGTGGTGGCTACGGCCGACTTTTTCACGCCCGTGGTTGATGACGCCTACGACTGGGGGCGCATCGCGGCGGCCAATGCGCTGTCCGATGTGTACGCCATGGGTGGGACGCCGGTGGTTGCCGTGAACCTGCTGGCCTGGCCGCGGGATCTGCTTCCGATGGAACTGGCGGCCGAGGTGCTGGCGGGTGGGCTGGCCGTCGCCCGGGACGCGGGATGCCACCTTGCCGGTGGGCACAGCGTGGACGACCCGGAGCCCAAGTACGGCATGGCTGTCACCGGCATCGCCGATCCGCACCGACTCATGCGCAACGACGCCGGGGTGGCCGGAGTGCCGCTGACGCTGACCAAGCCGCTCGGCGTCGGCGTGCTCAACAGCCGGCACAAGGCCACCGGTGAGGTCTTCGCGCACGCCGTCAACGCCATGACCACGCTCAACCGGGCGGCCTCGGTCGAGGCGCTGAAGGCCGGCGCCGTGTGTGCCACCGACGTGACCGGCTTCGGGCTGCTCGGGCACCTGCACAAGCTGGCCCGGGCCAGCGGTGTCACCGCCCGCGTCGACGCGCGGGCCGTCCCGTACCTCGAAGGCGCTCGCGCGGCCCTGCGGGACGGGTACGTCAGTGGGGGTACCCGCCGCAACCTCGACTGGGTTCGGCCGCACCTCGACGGCAGCGTCAGCGAGGACGAATTGCTGCTGCTGGCCGACGCGCAGACCTCGGGCGGGCTGCTGGTAGCGGGCGAGGTGCCCGGCTTTCCGATCGTCGGCGAGCTGCTCCCGGCCCGGGCGGACGGCCGGACGCTGGAGGTTCGCGCTTGACTTCGAGTGCACTCGAACTGCGAGGCTGAACCCATGGCGAACGGACTCACCGTCGGCGAGGCGGCGGAAACGGTCGGGCTCACCGTGCACACCCTGCGCTGGTACGAGCAGGAGGGGCTGGTCGAGCCGATCGAGCGCGACACCGCGGGCCGTCGCCGCTACTGCGACCGCGACCTCGACTGGCTCCGGCTGCTGATCCGCCTGCGCGGCACCGGCATGCCCGTGCGCGACATGCGCCGGTACGCCGAGATGGTGCGCGCCGGCGACCACACCGTCGGCGACCGCCTGCGGCTGTTCGTCGAGCACCGCGAGCGTGTGCTCGCCCGCATCGAGGAGCTGCAGCAGGACGTCGCGATGCTGGACATCAAGATCGCCCTGTACGGCGAGATGGACCGGGCCCAGCAGGAGGAACAGGCCCAGCAGGAGGAGCAGGCCCAGCAGGACAGCGACTTCCAGCGCGCCCGGCACGAGCTGGGCCTGGACCGTCTCGACACCGAGGACCGTCTCGACACCGAGGACCGTCTCGACACCGAGGCGACAGCCACGGCGCCCGGCCGCTGATCCCGGACGCCGACCGCGGAACCAACAGCCAGGACGCATCATGCGGCAACGGCTGGCCCTGGCCCTACTCGGCGACCCGGCCGCGCGGGTCCAGACGGCGGCCGGAGTTCGCGCGTTGTTCGAGCGGCACCGACAGCCCGCCGGCAGTGCCCGGGGTTGGTCATCGTGGCGGCGACGCCCATGACCGCGCGGACGGTTCAGCTCACGCTGACGCCGGCCCGCCCGGAACGGACGGCGGGGACGCCGGACCGCCGCTGACCTTGACGCCGCCCGCCTTGTTCAGGCCCTCGCGCTGTGGGATGACCGTGTAGCGCGGATCCTTCGCCGACTCCACGCCGCCCTCGAACACCCCGAAGCGGGTCAGCACCGAGCCGGCCAGCAGCGAGGCGCCGGCCAGCGCCGACACGACCCGGCTGCGGTGCCCCACGACCGCGCCGACCGCTCCCACCGCGGTCAGCAAACGGGCGGCTCGCAGCAGTTTGCCCGGCCGGCCCTTCCGGTACGGCTCGCTCAGCAACCCGTGCCCGTGCTCGACCCGGTGCCCGGCCGCGAGCTCGACCGCCGCCCCGGCCACCGCCATGCGCCGCATCGCCCGGCCCGGAGCCGCGATCAGCCCGACACCGGCGCCACTGGCCAGCGCGCTTCCGGCGAACATGAAGGGCAGGTCCGGGTACGCGGCGTTCCAACTCGGCACGGCTGTGTCCGAGAAAAGCACTGCGGTGTACGTGGCCAGCCCCGGAGCAAGCAGTGCGGCCCCATATCCGGCGGCCGCACCGACCGGCGGCAGCACCTTGCGGGCCAATCCGAGCACACCCCTGTCGGGCAGGAACGGCGCCACCTCGGCCGCCGCCGCCAAGCCCGCCGCGCCACCGAAGAAGCTCAGCAGCCAGGTGCCCATGGACATCGGCGAGGTCGGCTTGGCCACCCGCAGCATGTGGTGGAACCGGTCCGGCCGCCCCAGATCCTTGATCAGGAAGAACGCGCTGGCCCCCAGCGCCCCCATGGCCGTGGCCCGCCCCGCGACGCGCAGCACCGGGTCGTTGGTGGCCTGCCCGCCCGCCGCGACCATCGCCGACCCCGCGGCCAGCCCACCGGTGAACAGGTAGATCGCGATGTCATGCGTCCACACCGGCGGCCGCACGATGGGCCGCCCGTAATAGGACTGAAAGTCGGCCTCGGGCACCATCGACCGGTCCCCGCCCCGGCCACGCTTTCCGCCGCGCCTGCCGCCGGACCGCTCGCCCGAGGACCGGCCGTCCGACGAACGGCCACCCCCGGACCGAACGCCCAACGAGCCGCTGTCCAAGGAGCCGCCGTCCGACGAGCCGCCATCCGACCAGCCGCTACCCGACGAGCCGCCGTCCGACGAGCCACTGTCCGACGAGCCGCCATCCGACCAGCCGCCATCCAAGGAGCCGCTGTGCAGCGAGCCGCTACCCGAGGCGCCGCGATCGGATGAGTGCTGGTCCGAGGAACGTTCGTCCGGGGAGGGCGTGCCGGAGGAAGTCGGGCTCACTTGCGCCTCCCGGCGAACGCCACAACCGCCGTGGCGGCCATCGTCAACGCGGCCAGCCCGGCCCGCTTCCACATCGACACGACGTCGCGGGTCGGCACGTGCGGGTCGGGTGGCAGCCCGTACACCTCGGGCTCGTCGAGCAGCAGGAAGAACGCACCGTCCCCGCCCACTCCGTCCGACGGGTCGTTGCCGTACAGCCGCGCCTCGGCCACCCCTTGCGACTGCAGCGTCTCGAGCCGGCGCGCGGCCCGCTCGCGCAGCTCGTCGAGCTCACCGAACTGGATCGACTCGGTCGGGCAGGCCTTCGCACAGGCCGGCTCGAGCCCGTCACCGATCCGGTCGTAGCAGAGGGTGCACTTCCAGGCCCGCCCATCGTCCTCACGCCGGTCGATCACGCCGTACGGGCACCCGGAAATGCAGTAACCGCAACCGTTGCAGATGTCATCCTGCACCACGACCGTGCCGAACTCGGTGCGGAACAGCGCCCCCGTCGGGCACACATCGAGGCAGCCCGCGTGCGTGCAGTGCTTGCACACGTTCGACATCATCAGCCAGCGGAAGTCGCTGCGCGGCGCCTCGTTCACCCGCCCGGGAAGATCAGTCATCGGCATGCCCAGGAACTCGCCGCCCCCAGAAGCGCCAAACCCAGAAGCGCCAAACCCAGAAGCGCGCCCGGAAGCGCTAACCGCAGGAACGCCGCCGTGCGACGAGCCGGCCCCACAAGCGCAGCCCCCGGAAGCACCGGCTCCGGAAGCACCAGCCCCGGAACCGCAACCCCCGGAGGAACCGGCCGCAGAAGCGCCACCGCCAGACGAGCCGGCCCCACAAGCACAGCCTCCAGAAGCGCCACCCCCGGAACCGCAGCCGCCGGAGGAAGGCGCCGCGCCGATGAACTCAGAACCGGCAGTGGCGGCCGCGGCCAGAGCGTCAACGGCCGGCGGAATCCCCGGCGACGTCCCGGTGGCAGGGGCGGACCGCGCAGCCACCACGTTGGTCGCCGGCAGGGAACTCGGCCCCACCGGCAGCCCCGCGAAGGCCCCCGGCGTGTCGGTGGCCGCCCCCGAGGACGACCGGGGCTGCTCGATGAACGCCACATGCCGCCACGAATTGGCCGTCAGACCGCCCGTGTTGTCGTACGACTGACCGAGCAAATCGAACCCGTCGTCCGGCACCGCGTTCCAGGTCTTGCAGGCCACCTCGCACGCCTTGCATCCGATGCACACCGAGGTGTCGGTGAAAAACCCCATCCGCGGTGGCGCATCGGTGTACCCGGCGTCCAGCGCGGGATCGAGCGGCCCGTACAGGCTATTGCTCCCCATCAGCGTCCCTCGGGGTCTCGATCGGCGTGCGGTGATCGGGCGTGAGGCCCGCCCGGTCACGGTAGCCCTGGACGTACGCCAGAAGTTCGCGCCCGGAGGGCCGGCGCCCGGGCTGGATGTCGCACGTGCCGACCTTGCTCTCCTGGATGAGCACGTTGGGGTCCAGCGTGATCCCGATCAGGTCGTTGGCCGAGTCGCCGGTGACCAGGCCCTCGCTGCCCCAGTGGTACGGCAGCCAAAGCTGGTGCACCACGCGCCCGTCGATACGCAGCGGGGCCAGCCGGTCGGTGACCATCACCTTGGCCTCGATCGCCGCGCGCGCCGTCACGATGTGCGCCCAGCCCATGTGCTGCAGGCCGCGCTCCCCCGCCAGTTCGGGCGATACCTCGACGAACATCTCGGGCTGCAACTCCGACAGGTACGCCAGCTGCCGGCTCATGCCACCGGCGGTGTGATGCTCGGTGAGGCGGCTGGTGCTGAAGACGTACGGGAAAACTTCGGCGTGCCTTTCCGGCGGGCTCGGGTTGGTCAAGTTGTCGGAGCGCTGATAGACCTTGCGCGTCGGGTTGGCCTGCTGGCCGTAGAGCGGGTTGCGCACGCTCGACTCGGCCGGCTCGTAGTGGGTCGGCATCGGCCCGTCGATGAGCCCGCTCGGCGCGTACAGCCAGCCCTTGCCGTCGCCCTGCATGATGAACGGGTCGTCGCCCGAGATGGCCTCGACGCCCGTCGCCCCGCCGGGCGGCCGGTACGAGGGCGGCTTGGTCTTCTCGAAGTCGGGCACGTCGTCGCCGACCCATTCGCCCTTGCCGGCGTCCCACCAGACATACTTCTTGCGCTCCGACCACGGATTGCCGTCGGGGTCGGCCGAGGCCCGGTTGTAGAGCGTGCGCCGGTTGGCCGGCCAGGCCCAGCCCCACTCGGGCGCGACGTAGTTCTGCTCCGAGCCGGGCTTGCGCCGGGCCGCCTGGTTGACGCCGTCCTTGTAGACGCCGGTGTAGATCCAGCAGCCGCCCGAGGTGCTGCCGTCCGGCTTCATCTCGGTGAAACCGCTCAACAGCTTGCCCGTCGTCAGGTCGTACCCGTTGATCTCTTTCAGGATGTCCTCGGCGCTGGGCTCCCGCAGCTCACCGTGCAGCTCGTAGTCCCACGTCAACCGCAGCACGCCTTCGTCGCGCGCCGAAGTGGACCCGGCCAGCTTCTCGCGGATGATGCGGCCCAGGTGGTAGAAGAACCACAGCTCGCTGCGGGCGTCGCCCGGCGGCTCGACCGCCTTCTCCCGCCACTGCAACATGCGCTGGGTCTGGGTGAAAGTTCCCTCCTTCTCGGCGTGCGAGGCGGCCGGCATGAAGAAGACCTCGGTCCTGCACTCCTCGGGAACGATCTCGCCGGTGCCGATCTCGGGGCCGTTCTTCCAGAACGTCGCGCTCTCGATCATGTAGAGGTCACGGACCACGAGCCAGTCGAGATTGGCCATGCCGAGCCGCTGAGCCTTGCCGTGCGCGGAGCCCACGGCCGGGTTCTGACCGAGCAGGAAATACCCCTTGATCTTCCCGTCGATCATGTCGAGCACCTGCTGGTACGTGCCGTGGTCGCCGGTCAGCCGGGGCATCCAGCGGTACCCGTAGTCGTTCTGCTCGGTCGCCGCGTCGCCCCAGTAGGACTTGAGCAGGCTCACCGCGTACGACTTGGCGTTGGACCAGAACCCCTTCTGCTCCGGGTGCCGGATCGCGTCGATCCACTGGTCGAACGTCTCGTGCTGCTGGAAGTGCGGCATGGGCAGGTAGCCCGGCAACAGGTTGAACAGCGTCGGGATGTCGGTCGAGCCCTGGATGCTGGCGTGCCCGCGCAGCGCCATCACACCGCCGCCGGGCCGGCCCATGTTGCCCAGCAGCAACTGGATGATCGCGCCGGTGCGGATGTACTGCACGCCCACGCTGTGCTGCGTCCAGCCCACGCTGTAGACGAGCGCGGTCGTCCGCTCCCGGCCCGAGTTCGCCGTCCAGGCCTCGCAGACCTCGAGGAACTTGTCCTGCGGGACGCCGCACAGCCGCTCCACGACCTCGGGCGTGTAGCGCGCGTAGTGCCGCTTGAGGATCTGGTAGACGCAGCGCGGGTCCTGCAGGGTCACGTCGCGCGGGACGTCGGCCGGGATCGGCGGGCCGTGCGACTCCTGCTCGAGGCCCGAGGCTGTCTCCCGGTCGATATCGGACTCCCCCTCCTCCTGCCCCTCGTCCTGCTGACCGGCGTACTGCCAGGAGCTCTGGTCGTACGTGTTGGTCTCGGAGTCGTAGCCGGAGAACAGGCCGTCCAGATCCTCGGTGTCCTGGAACTCCTCGCTGACGAGCATGGACGCGTTGGTGTACGCGAGCACGTACTCGCGGAAGTCCTTCTCATTGCTGAGGATGTAGTTGACCACGCCACCCAGGAACGCGATGTCGGCCCCGGCCCGCACCGGCAGGTAGGTGTGCGCGAGCGCGCTGGTGCGGGTGAAGCGCGGGTCGACGTGGATGACCTTGGCCCCGCGGTTCTTGGCCTCGACGACCCACTGGAAGCCCACCGGGTGTGCCTCGGCCATGTTGGAGCCCTGGATGACGATGCAGTCAGCGTTGGCCAGATCCTGGAGGAATCCGGTGGCCCCGCCACGGCCGAAGGAGGTCCCCAGACCGGGGACGGTGGCGGAGTGTCAAATACGGGCCTGGTTCTCGATCTGGATGGCGCCGATCGCGGTGAAGAGCTTCTTTATCAGATAGTTCTCTTCGTTGTCGAGCGTTGCCCCGCCGAGGCTGGAAATTCCGAGCGTACGGTTGAGGGGGCGCCCGTCGTCGTCCGAGTCCTGCCAGGTCGCGTCGCGCGCGGCCAGCACCCGGTCGGCGATCATGTGCATCGCCGTGTCGAGATCGAGCTCTTCCCAATCCTTGGAGTACGGCCTGCGGTAGAGCACCTTCTGTTGCCGGCGGTCGCTGGTGACCAGGCTCAGGCTGGCCGAACCCTTGGGGCACAGGCGGCCGTGCGAGATCGGGCTGTCGGGGTCGCCCTCGATCTGGACGACCTTCTCGTCCTTGACGAAGATGCGCTGCCCGCAGCCGACCGCGCAGTAGGGACAGACCGACTTGGCGACCCGATCGGCGGTCTCGGTGCGGGCGGTCAGCGCCTTCGACTTGGGCGATTGCGCGGCGGCGCCCCGGCCCAGGGGATCGGTGCCGGTGAGCTGCCGGTAGACCGGCCACCCCTCGATCCAGGTCTTGACTCCCACGATCAAAACCCTACGCCGGCCCCCGGCTCGCCGCACCCGGGGCGGAACTGGCCGATCTGCGACGCGCAGCACGGTTTACGACGCCAGATGGCGCCCGACCAGCACTCCGGCGTGATACTGGGGTGGATGGCTACTTCCCGGCGTCCCGTGCCCATGCGGCGGTGCCCCCGTTGCGGGCACCAGACGCGCGCCGACCGCATGGTGAAGGGCTTCGGCCGCGACTGCGCCGCCCAGCTGGGCCTGGTCGGGCGCTCGGTCGACACCGGCCACGACGGGCCCGACCTGCTCGACGAGCTGCGCGCCGTCACCGCCTCGTCCGAGGAGGAGGACTCCTGCGACGGCTGGGACCGGCCGGGCGACGGCCCGTACGGATGGTGAGCGGCAACGTCCGGAATGCATTCTGATCAGGCGGTATCCTCCTGCACCCCGGCGCGTCGGCGCGTGACCGATGGAGGTCAGAAGGTAGTTGCAGTGGTAGTGACAAATGTCGCCGTGACGTTCATCATGGCTCGATGCCTGGCCGTCACCGTCCGCTGCAGCGCACCGGACTGATCGTTACTGCCGCCGCCGTAGCCGTTGCTGTGGTCGCGGGCGGCGCGTATGCCGGTTATCAGGAGTGGTCCAGCGAGGGCTGCGCCACCACCGTGCAGCTTCAGGTGGCTGCCGCGCCCGAGATCGCGCCCGCCGTCCGGGCCGCGGCCGACGCGTGGAGCCGGCGAGAGGGCACCTGCGCCCAGGTTGCCGTGGCCGCCGTCCAGCCGGCTTCGGTCGCCGCCTCGGTGGGTGGCAAGCACGGCGTGAACCTGGCCGGCGTCGGCACGGGGGCCCAGTCCGAGGCGGACGGCGTCGACGCCTGGATTCCCGACTCGGGCACCTGGCTGGTGCGGATCTCGTCGGAGGCGCCCGGCTTCCGGCCGACGGTGCTCGGCTCGGTCGCCACGAGCCCGACCGTGCTGGCCGTGCCGGAGGCCTCAGCCGCGGCTCTCGCCCGTACGCCGAAAATGGCCGACCTCGTCAAGCGGCTCTACGCCGACAAGGCGCTGCGGCCCGGCCTGGTCGAACCGTCGCGCGACGCCACCGGGCTGGCCGGGCTGCTCACCGTGGCCGGCGCCACGGACTCGGCCGCGCTGCGGGTCGGTGTGATGCGGGCCCTCGCCGCCAACAGCTCCACCATCCGCGAGGACCTGCTGCTCAAGGTCGGCGACACGGTCGGGGTCGCGCTGCTGTCCGAGGCCGACGTCATCGCCCACAACGCCAAGACTCCGGGCAATCGGCTGGCCGCGGTCTATCCGAGCCCGGCCACGGCGGTGCTCGACTACCCGTACGCGATCATGCCGGGCGTCGACCCGGAGAAGGCCGCCGCGGCGACGCGGCTGCGCGAGGCGCTCGGCGGTCTCTCCGCCGATCTCGCGTGGGCCGGGCTGCGCGGCGCCGACGGTTCGGCCGGCACCGGCTTCCCGGCCCCGCAGGGCGCTCCGGCCAAGGTCGTACCGCCGCCCGCGCCCGGCGCTGCCGCCCTCACCCCACTGCTCGGCAGCTGGACAGCAATCACCCAGCCCGGCCGGATGCTGGCCGTGTTCGACGTCTCCGGCTCGATGAAGGCCAAGGTGCCCACGGCCGGCGGGCTGACCCGGGCCGAGGTCACCCAGCGCACCGCGCAGCAGGGCCTCGCGCTGCTCGACGGGCGTTGGTCGGTCGGCAACTGGACGTTCTCGACGAACATGGTCGGCACCCGCCCGTGGAAGGAGAACGTGCCGATCTCGTCGGTCGCCACCAACCTGCCCCAGCTGCGGGCAGCGATCGGCCGGATCACGCCGAAGGACGGCGGTGACACCGGCCTCTTCGACACCGCGCTGGCCGCGTACGCCGCGGTGAAGAAGGACTGGAAGCCCGGGGTCTCCAATTCGGTCGTCATCTACACCGACGGCAAGAACGACAACCCGGGCGGCCTGAAGATCGAGGAGCTGGTCGCGAAGATGACGAAACTCCGCGACCCCGGCAAGCCCGTCCGCATGATCATCATCGGCATGGGCACCGCGATCGACCGCGCCGAACTGGAGGCGATCGTCGAGGCCTCCGGCTCCGGCGGCGTCTTCGTCGCCACCGATCCCGCCAAGATCGGCGAGATCTTCCTGGAGGCGATCGCCAGCCGCCGCGGCGCCTGACGGGCCAGCGGCTCGCCGCGGTCGTGCGGACGAGGACCCAACAGAACGGGACAGCCTGTGACAGGGGTCTCGTGATCTTGCGTTGACTTGAAGTGGGGTTGAAGTTTTAGGTTTGGGGGCCAGTCACGAGAGAGGACCCCGATGCGACTGCCCCGGCTCTTCACGCCGCGCACCACGGTGAGCGCCCACTGCGACCTGCCCTGCGGTGTCTACGACCCCGCGCAGGCGCGGATCGAGGCGGAGTCGGTCAAGGCCATCTGCGAGAAATACCAGGCCAACGAAGACCCGGAGTTCCGTACGCGTGCCCTGATCGTCAAGGAGCAGCGGGCCGAGCTGGTCAAGCATCACCTGTGGGTGCTGTGGACCGACTATTTCAAGGCGCCGCACTTCGAGCAGTACCCCGAGCTGCACACCCTCTTCAACGAGGCCACCAAGCTGGCCGGTGGCGGCGGGTCCAAGGGCTCGGCCGATCCCGAGGTCGCGGGCCGGCTGCTCGCGAAGATCGAGGAGATCTCGACGATCTTCTGGGCCACCAAGAACGCGACCACGAAGGCCTGAGGAAACACATACATGGATCGCGCCCTGAGGGTCGCCGTCGTCGGTGCGGGCCCGGCCGGCATCTACGCGGCTGACATTCTGACCAAGGCGGCCCCGGCCGCCAGCGTTGACATCTTCGACCGGCTTCCCACGCCGTACGGTCTCATCCGGTACGGCGTCGCGCCGGACCACCCGCGCATCAAAGAGATCATCACGGCGCTGCACAACGTGCTGGACGATCCGCGCATCCGGTTCATCGGCAACGTCGACTACGGCGTCGACGTCAAGCCCGAGGAACTCGCCCCGTTCTACGACGCGGTCGTGCTCGCGACCGGCGCCGACAAGGACCGGGATCTCGACATCCCGGGGATCGACCTGCCGGGCAGCTACGGCGCGGCCGACTTCGTGTCGTGGTACGACGGTCACCCCGACGTACCCCGGGAATGGCCGCTGACCGCCACGAAGGTGGCCGTGCTGGGGGCCGGGAACGTGGCCGTCGACGTGGCCCGCATCCTCGCCAAGACCGCCGACGAGCTGCTCGAGACCGAGATCCCGCACAACGTGCACCAGGGGCTGCTGGCCAGCCCGGTGACCGACGTGCACCTGTTCTCGCGCCGCGGTCCGGGCCAGGTCAAGTTCACGCCGATGGAGCTGCGCGAGCTCGACGAGTCGCCCAACGTCGAGGTGATCGTGCACCCCGAGGGCATGGAGTTCGACGAGGGCAGCCTGGCCGCCATCCGGGCCAAGCGCTCGCTCAAGATGTGTGTCGACGTGCTGCAGAACTGGTGCGCCCGCGACCCCCGGGACCGTCCGCGCCGCCTGCACCTGCACTTCCTGCAGGCCCCGGCCGAGATCCTGGGCGATGCCGACGGCGTGACCGGGCTGCGCACCGAGACGCAGGAGCTCACCGGCGACGGCACGGTGCGCGGCACCGGCGAGTTCACCGACTGGGACGTGCAGGCCGTCTACCGGGCCATCGGCTACCTGAGCCGCCCGATCGCGGACCTGCCGTTCGACCACGCCACCGGCACGGTCCCGCACGACGCCGGCCGCGTGCTCGACCTCGACGGCGAGCACGTTCCCGGCCTGTACGCGACCGGCTGGATCAAGCGGGGCCCGGTCGGCCTGATCGGCCACACGAAGAAGGACGCCAACGAGACGATCACCAGCCTGCTGGCCGACGTCGACGCGCTGCCGCCGGCGGTCCACCGCGACCCGGCGGACGTGCTCGGCCACCTCGACCGGCGCGGTCTCGCGTACACCACGTGGTCCGGCTGGAAGCGCCTCGACGAGCACGAGGTCGGCCTGGGCAACCCGCACGGCCGCAAGCGGATCAAGGTCGTCCCGCGCCAGGAGATGATCGACATCAGCGGCGGCCGCTGAGAACGGCTCCGGCCTCGCCGGCCTCCCGCGGATCGGCGGAGGCCGGCGAGGCCGGCTGCAAGAAACCTGCAAGCAAAGCTTATTGACCTGCGTGGATGAACGGTGGGACATTGCTGACGTCGGGTGCCGGCGTGGGCTCCCGCCGGCACCCGCTACACGACCGGCCGGGGCTCGAGCACGACAACCACCGCTTCGGTCGACCGCAGGGACGCGTACGCGTCGAGGTCCTTGTCGAACGTGCGCCAGCGATCCCAGAGCCGCGCCCGCTCCTGCCCCTCGGCCGCCCGCGCGTGCACCGCCCGGTCGCTTCCGCCCAGCTCGACGGTCGCCTCGGGCGCCTCCCGCAGGTTGAGCCACCAGGCCGGATGCCCCTCGTGCCACCCGTTCATGGACAGCAGGACCAGGTCGGACCCGTCCTCGAAGTACGCGAGAATCACCCGGCGTTCCTGCCCGCTGAGCCGCCCCACGGTCGTCAGCCGCAGCGACCCCCACTTGCCCGGCCGCGGCCGCCTCAGGCCCAGCCGGCCGCCGCTGAACCGCAGGATCGCGCGGTGCACCGACCACGCCGCTCGCTCCACCCATCGGGGCGGAACCCGAACCTTCTTCTCACCCGGCATACCCGACCACGGTAACCAGGGGTCGCAATGCGACTACCGTGCGCGTCGTTACCTGTGTCACCTCGGACGGACCGATGACTCTTCTTCCCAGGGCCGGTCTGACGACACGCCAGGCACGAAACCCGGAGCAGAAGGCGCGACCACGATGAGCTTCCAGGCATACCTCGACAACATCGAGGCGAAGACCGGACTGACCCCTCGCCAGTTCATGGCGCTGGCCCACGAGCGCGGCCTCGACGAGCCGTCGACCAAGGCCGGCCAGATCGTCGAGTGGCTGAAGGAGGACCACGGCCTCGGCCGGGGCCACGCCATGGCCCTCGTCCACGTGATCAAGAACGGCCCCAAGATCGACGACAAGCACGTCGGGACGTCCGGATCCCATAGCGACGAATCGGACACCCTGTGGCTCGACGGCGTCGCCAACCGTCCCTGAGCCGCCTAGGAATCGGCCCGCTCGTGGAAGCTGCGACGGGTCACCAACTGCACTGCGTTCAGGTCGAGCAGTTGGCCGTCGACGGACAGCAGGCGCTCGCGGGCTTCCGCGGGGAGCGACACCGTCGAGCCGGCGGCCAGCGGGAGCAGGTGCAGCGTCACCTCCGCGCCGGGGCGCCAGCCGGCGTCGCGCAGGTTGACCGTCCAGGTCGAGCCGTCCCAGAAGCGGTCGGTGGCGGTGCGGCCGTCGATGCGGAGCTCGCCCACGTCGCCGGCCCAGTCGATGCGCAGGAAGGCATCGAGGCTGGTCGGCGGGACCGCGATGCGGTAGACGGCCGCCAGCTCGTCGAAGGCCTCGAAGCCGGGCGCCGACTGGCGACCGTCGAATTTGCCGTACGAGACCGGGACCGTCGCGCCGGGCGGGCACACCTGGTCGAAGGTGGCGGGCGTCGAGAAGCCCGTGCCGCCGGGGAGCAACGGCAGTGGCACGAACCGGCCCGCCTCGTACACCCGCACCGAGGGCGTGCCGACGGCCACCGCTTCGATCCGGCCGTCGGCGCCCCAGCGCAACTCGTCGTCGGAGAGCAGGAGCCGCCGCCGGGAATCGACCCAGACCGAGTCGGCCGCCGACGCCGGAAGCACCAGCAGGTCGAGTCCGGGCAGGCGGACGGGCTCGAAGCCGGGTGTGGCGGCGGCCGTCACGCCGTCGATCGAGTACCTGACCTCGATGCCCGCCGAGGCGACGAGCACGAGCGTAGGGGTCTCCCCCGGCAGCACCGTGAGGGCCGAGGCAGTGGCCCAGTCGAGCCGGACGTCGCCCAGCTCCAGGCGCACCGGCCAGCAGGCGAGCGTTCCGGGCGGGACGTCGACCGGCGGGAGGGTCAGCGAGACGGCGTCCAGCTCGATCCGGAACTGCGCCTGCCGGTGGGTGGGCAGCGGGAAATGCGGCTGGTGCCACGCGATGAACAGGAAACCGCTGTCGCCGTCGCTCCGCAGGGCGTAGCGGAGCGTTTCCGTGTCGCCGACTCCGTGCGGGCGTACGGAGGGAAGGGTTGACGGCATCTCGGCCAGCCGATCGCCGAAGGCAGCCAGGAAGATGTGCTGCCGCCGCAGCGCCGCGTGGCTGTCGCCCAGCAGACCCGCTTCGCCGATGGGGGCGTGGAAGTCGTAGCCCAGGCGCTGCATGTCGTTGGGGTAGCCCGTCGCGTGCGACTCCTGCGTGCCGGGCGGGTTCGTTCCCCCGGCGTACATGTAATAGCCCTGCCAGGCCGAACCGTTGCCGATCTTGCAATGGGCGATCGTCGCGACATCGAGCGCGCGGGGCCACGGCCGCCGGTGGTAGGCGGTGCCCATGCCGCCGCTCAGTTCGCACGTGGCCGGCGGGAACAGCGGCGACGGCGTACGCGGCTGAGGCGTGCCCAGCCGAGCCTCGTGCAGCCGCCGCACGTCGGCGCCGATGCCGGGATCGTCCCAGACGTGCGAGAAGAAGTAGTGGTCGCGGAACGTCGGGTCCCACGGCGCGTCGGCGTCCACCCAGAAGCCGTCGCCGTAGCCGCCGTACAGCGGCAGCACCTCGTTCTCGGGCAGGTCGGCGCCGCCCCACGCGGTCGCCGTCCACAGCGGCGCGGACATGCCGGCCGCCCGCGCCAGCCGCTTGAGCGTCACCAGGTGGCCGGGCTGGTCGTAGAGCTCGTTCTCGAGCTGGATCCCCAGCAGCTCCGGCTCGCCGATCGCCCCGGCGAGCTGCCCGAACCATTCCTCGACCAGCGCCAGGTAGGCCGGGTCGTCCGTGCGGTGGGCGACCGGCGCCCGCTGCACCCAGTCCGGGAAGCCGCCGTTGCGGGTCTCGCCGTGACACCACGGGCCGATGCGCAGCACCATCTCGAGCCCGGCCGCGCGGACCTCCTCGAGGAACGCCCCGACGTCGAGGTTGCCGTCGAAGCGGGGCTCCCCCCGAAGAGAAACGTGGTGGAGCCAGAACACGTAGCTGGCGACCACCGTGACGCCGCCGGCCCGCATCTGGCGCAGCCGTTCGGCCCAGCGGTTCCGCGGCACCCGGCTGTAGTGCAGCTCGCCCGAGACCGGGATGACCGGGCGCCCGCCGAGCGTGAGGTGCCGGCTGGTCAGGGCGGTTCCCGGCCGTACGTCCTCGTCGTTGCTCATCCGCGGCCGGCGCGGCGGCTCACTCCACGGACGGTGCGTGACAACGAGCACGGGGCCTCCCACGAAACAGTTCCTGTAACCGGTCACAGCTGGCTGAGCCCGCACGATACCGCGTCGTAACGGCCCGGACGCAAGTCCTTGACAAACCCGAAAACGAGCAGCACTGTAACCGGTCACAGGTCTGAACAAGTGACGTGCGTCTCCCTATACAGAGGAGCAGCGATGAAGAAGACATTCGCCGGGGTGCTCGCCGCGACGCTGATGCTGACGGCCACCGCCTGCAGCGGCGACGACGGCGGCGACAGCGCCGCGACGGCCGATCCCAACGAGAAGGTCGCGCTCACCTATTGGAGCTGGGCGCCGAACATGGACAAGGTCGTCGAGGGCTGGAACGCCTCCCACCCCAACATCCAGGTCACCGTCAACAAGCAGGACGGCGGCGACCCGGCGGTGGCCAAGCTGCTGACCGCGATCAAGGCCGGCAGTGGCGCCCCCGACGTCATGCAGGCCGAGTACCAGAAGATCCCGACGCTGGTGGCGGCCGACGCCGTCGCTGACATCGCCAAGGAGGCCGGCGACCTCAAGGCGAAGTTCCCGGAGTCCACCTGGAACGCGGTCACGCTGGGCTCCGAGGCGGTCTACGGCGTCCCGCAGGACTCCGGCCCGATGATGTTCTTCTACCGCGCCGACGTCTTCGACAAGGCCGGCGTCCAGGTGCCGACAACCTGGGACGAGTACGCCGAGGCCGCCCGGAAGATCCACGCGAACAACCCGAAGCAGTACCTCGGCACGTTCTCGTCCAACGACCCGGGCTGGTTCGCCGGGCTGTCACAGCAGGCCGGCGCCTCGTGGTGGGGCGTGCAGGGCGAATCGTGGACCGTCGCCGTCAACGACGCCAACACCAGGAAGGTCGCCGACTACTGGGGCGGCCTGGTGCAGGAGGGCGTCGTCGACAACAAGCCGATGTACACGCCCGAGTGGAACGCGGCCCTCAACGACGGCACCCAGGTGGGCTGGCTCGGCGCGGTCTGGGGTCCGGGCGTGCTGGAAGGAAACGCGGCCTCGACCAAGGGCAAGTGGAAGACCGCGCTGCTGCCGAACTGGGACGCCGCGGCGCCCGCCAACGGCAACTGGGGCGGCTCGGCCACCAGCGTCACCTCGCAGAGCAAGCACAAGGCGCAGGCCACCGAGTTCGTGAAGTGGCTGAACACCGACCCGGCCGCGATCAAGGCGCTCGCCGGGACGGCCAACGTCTACCCGGCAGCCACCGACGCCACCAGCGTGGCGCTGAACGAGCCGCCGGCGTTCTTCAGCAACCAGACCGACTTCTACGCCATCGCGGCCGAGGCCGGCAAGATCACCAGGCCCTTCACGTACGGTCCGAACGTCAACGTCGCCTACAGCGCCTACAACGACGCCTTCGGCAAGGCGGCCGAGTCGAAGCAGGCGGCCGGGTTCGGGGCCGCGCTCGACACCATCCAGCAGGCCACGGTCGGTGACCTGAAGAACGCCGGATTCACCGTCGCGGGATGAGGAAGAAGAGCGCGCCGTATCTGTTCCTGGCCCCGGCGCTGGTGCTGTTCGGCCTGTTCCTGGCGGCGCCCATCGCGTACGCCGGGTACCTGAGCCTGCGCCGGGTCAAGGTCAGCGGCCTCGGCCTGGGCGCCGGCGCCCGCACCGAGATCTGGGCCGGACTGAGCAACTACACCCGCTCGCTGACCGATCCGGAGTTCGTGCCGAGCGTGCTCCGCGTGGGGGCGTACGGGCTGATCGTGGTTCCCTGCATGCTGGGCCTGGCGCTGGTGCTGGCCCTGCTGCTCGACGCGGGACGGACCCGGGTCGGCGCCTTCACCCGCACCGCGATCTTCCTGCCGTACGCCGTGCCGGCCGTGATCGCCTCGCTGCTGTGGGGCTTCCTCTATCTGCCGCGGGTCAGCCCGATCGTGGACGTGCTGTCGGGCGTGGGGATCACCGCGCCCGACGCGCTGAGCTCGTCCTGGGTGCTGTACGCGGTCGCGAACATCGCAATCTGGGGCGGCACCGGCTTCAACATGATCGTGTTGTACACCGCGTTGCGGGCCATCCCGACCGACCTGTTCGAGGCGGCCCGCATCGACGGCGCCTCGGACATCCAGATCGCGCTGCGCATCAAGATCCCGGTGATCGGGCCGTCGCTGGTGATGACGTTCCTGTTCTCGCTCATCGCCACGCTCCAGGTCTTCGCCGAGCCGATGACGTTGCGGCCGCTCAGCAACACCATCTCGACCACCTGGACACCGCTGATGAAGGTCTACCGCGATGCCTTCGTCCGCAATGACATCTACTCCGCGGCGGCGACCTCGGTGATCATCGCGGCCGCCACGTTCGTCGTCTCCTACGGCTTCCTCAAGATCGTCGGCTCGCGGGCCTTCAGTCAGGAGAACTGAGTCATGGCCGTGACTTTGCTTCCCGCGCCGGTTTTGGAGAAGGCCGCGCCGACTCCGAAACGACGGACCAGCCCCACTGCCACTGTTTTGCTGCTGCTCGGGGCCGCGTACTGCCTGCTGCCCGTGCTGTGGGTGCTCGTGGCCTCGACCAAGAGCGCGAGCGAGCTGTTCAACACCTTCACCTTCCTGCCCAGCACCCACCTGTTCGACAACATCGCGTTCCTCAGCAGCTACCGCGACGGCCTGTACTGGCGCTGGATGGTCAACTCGGCCGTCTTCGCGGGCGGCGGCGCGGCCGTGTCGACGCTGGTCAGCGCGATGGCCGGGTTCGCCCTGGCCAAGTACGACTTCCGCGGCAAGTCGGTCGCCTTCAACCTGGTGCTGGCCGGCGTGCTGGTCCCCGCCGTGATCCTGGCCGTGCCGCAGTATCTGCTGCTGGCGAAGGTGGGCCTGACCAACACCTACTGGGCCGTGCTGCTGCCGAGCTTCATCAGCCCGTACGGCATCTATCTGTGCCGGATCTTCGCGGCCGCCACCGTGCCCAACGAGGTGCTCGAGGCGGCCCGGATGGACGGCGCCTCCGACTGGCGCGCCTTCGCCCGTGTGGCGCTGCCGATGATGCGCTCGGGGCTGGTGACCGTGTTCCTGTTCCAGTTCGTGGCCATCTGGAACAACTACATGCTGCCGTTCATCATGCTCGGCGACGACCGGCTGTTCCCGGTCACGGTCGGGCTCAGCGGCCTGCTCAACCAGGGCGCCACCCAGCCCGCCATGTACACGTCGGTCGTCACCGGCGCCCTGCTGTCGATCGTGCCGCTGGTGGTGCTGTTCCTGACGTTGCAGCGTTACTGGCGGGTCGACCTCGGCGCCGGCGCGGTGAAGGCATGACCGGAACCCTCGCCGTGCCCCGCGTGAATGCCTGTGAGCCCGGCATGACCGGAACCGTCGCCGGGCCACGAGGGCACGCCCACCGGGGGTCGGCATGACGACTATGATCCCCAGCGTGCCGACCCCGTCCGGACCAGGGCGTAAGCGCCCCACCATCCGCGACGTCGCGCGCGAGGCCGGGGTCTCCTACGCCACCGTCTCCCGCGTTCTCAACGGCCGCGAATGGGTCAGCCCCGAGGCGGTCCGCGCGGTGCGGGACGCCATATCCCGTACGGGATACACGGCCAACCCGCACGCGCGGTCTCTCGCCACGGGACGCTCCGGGTCGATAGCGTTCCTGCTCACCGAGCCGCAGCACCTGCTCTTCGAGGACCCGAACTTCTCGGTGCTGCTCCGCGGCGTGGCCCAGGCGCTCTCCGGCCGCGAGCTGACCCTGATCCTGATGATCGCGTCCACCCCGGAGGAACGGGCTCGTACCATCTCGTACCTCTCGGGCGGTCACGTCGACGGCGTGCTGCTGTTCTCGCCGCACTCGGGTGACCCGCTGCTGAGCCAGCTGGTGCGGGCCGAGGTGCCGATCGTGGCCTGCGGCCGGGTGCTCGGCTACGAACAGCTGATCAGCTCGGTGATGGCCGACGACCGCAACGGCGGCCGCTCGGCCGTCGAGCACCTGATCGCCGCCGGCTGCGCCCGCATCGCCACCATCACCGGCCCGCAGGACACGGCCGGCGGCGTCGACCGTCTGCAGGGCTACCACGACGCGCTGATCGCCCACGGCGTCACGATCGAGCCCGGCCGGGTCGCCCATGGCGACTGGAGCCGGACGTCCGGGGCGGCCGCCATGCGTACGCTGCTGGAACGCGAACCCGGCCTGGACGCCGTCTTCGCCGCGTCCGACTCGATGGCCGAGGGCGCTCTGCGGGTGCTCCGCGAGGCCGGGCGCCGGGTGCCGGCCGACGTGCGCGTGGTCGGCTTCGACGACTCCGGCCTGGCCGCGACCACCGAACCGCCCCTCACCACCGTGCGGCACCCGCTCGACCGGGTCGCCGACGAGATGGTCCGGTTGCTCACTGACGTGATCGCCGGGCGCACCCCGCTCTCCATCACCGTGCCGACCTCCCTGGTCGTCCGCGAATCCTCCCCTGCGTAACGGCTCCGCTCCGGCGTCTCCACCGTCGCCGGTACATCCCCCTTTTGTGAGGGAGCCATATGAAACCGTCCCTGCGCGCCGCCGTGGTCGCCGCCGTCCTGGCGATCCCGGCCGCGCTCGTGCCCACCGCCGCCTCCGCGGCCAACACGCTGAGCATGCGCGGCGCCGACGTCTCGTCGTTGCAGCGCACGCTCGACCTCGGCGGCAAGTACTACAACGCGTCCGGCAACGCCGCCGACCCGTACGACATCCTCAAGTCGGCCGGCGTCAACTACGCCCGGCTGCGCATCTGGAACAACCCGGCCAGCGGCTACAACAACAAGGCCAAGGTGCTCCAGCAGGCCCGGGCGATCAAGGCCAAGGGTCTCAAGCTGCTGATCGACTTCCACTACTCCGACACGTGGGCCGACCCCGGCAAGCAGTTCCCTCCCGCCGCCTGGGCCTCCCACTCGCTACCCCAGCTGCAGAACGACGTCTACAACTACACGTACGACGTCTGCACCGCCCTGAAGGCGCAGGGCACCACCCCCGACAGCGTCCAGGTCGGCAACGAGATCAACGTCGGCATGCTGTGGCCCCGCGGCCAGGTCACCAACAACAACTTCGCGCCCCTGGCCTCGCTGTTGAAGCAGGGCTACAACGCGACAAAGGCCTGCAGCAGCGCGACCCAGGTGTGGGTCCACGTGGCCGACGCCGACAGCATGGCCAACATGCGCTGGTTCTACGACGGCATCAAGGCCCAGAACGTCCCCTGGGACGTCACGGCGCTGTCCTACTACTGCATGTGGCACGGCACGCTGGCCAACCTCTACAACGTCATCACCGACGCCCGCACCCGCTACGGCAAGCCGGTGGTGATAGCCGAGACGGCCTACCAGTTCACCACGGCCGACGCCGACAACGAGCCCAACTCGATCCCCGGCACCGTGCTCTGCGACAACATCCCGGCCACCTGGGCCGGCCAGGCCCAGCAGTTCACCTGGGTCCAGAACACAGCCAGAAACGCGGGCGCCGTGGGCGTCTTCTACTGGGAACCCACCTGGTACGCCATCAAGGGCAACGGCTGGGACCCAGCAGACATCAACGGCACCGGCGACGGCTGGGACAACATGGCCGTCTTCGACTGGAACGGCCGCGTCAACCCGCATGTCCGCTGGACCCCCTGAGCTTTTCCGAACTGCTCGACGGCCGTCCCCACGAGGCCGTCGAGCAGGCCGGCGCCCAGCCCGCGCGGTCCCGTGCGGCAGACCGCCGCTCGCGCAAGGCAATGCGGCGATGGAACCGACCCACAGCGCGTTTAGCTCGGGCTATAGTTGACCGATGCCTCACGATGCTCGTCGCTGGTCGATAAAGACCACGTCTGACGTGCGTGCTTGGCTACGGGCGTTACGGCAGGACGACCCGGATGTGTACCGCTCGGTGAACGTCGCCATCGACATGCTGGCGGAAATCGGCCCGGCGCTCGGCCGCCCGATGGTCGACACGTTGCAGGGTTCGCCTATCCGCAACCTCAAGGAGTTAAGGCCTCGTTCGGGCCGGGACGTTGCGATCAGGGTGCTGTTTGTTTTCGACCCGTGGTCACAGGCGGTCCTCTTGGTGGCCGGGAACAAGGCCGGCGACTGGAGCCGGTGGTACAAGACAGCAATTCCGGTCGCCGAAGGCGCTTACGAGACCTGGCTGGCCGAAGAGAGAAAGCGCAGGGGCGACTCGTGAGTGAGTTCGAGGACTGGGAAGACCTCCGTGCGGAGTTGCACGACGGGGACGACGAAGCCCTGGCAGCCGAGCGTGCACGAACGGAAGCCTGGGTCAGCGCGTATCACCTCGCCGAGGAGCGCAAGCGGCTCGGCATGACGCAGCGGCAGGTCGCCGAGTTGATGGGCGTCTCGCCCGGGCGCGTTAGCCAGATCGAGAACGGCGAGCTCGACGCCAACGAGGTCGCGACCTTGAGCCGGTACGCGCGAGCGCTGGGCGCCCGCATGCGGATCATCTTCGACTACGGTAACGATCTTCGTCAGATCGCCTGACGGGCGCACCCCGCGAGTGCAGGTAGGACAACTCGAGAACCTGGCCGGTGAAGAAGGTGCAGCCCTCGCACTGATCGGCGGCGGACCGGCCGGTGTGCCACATGTGGTACGACGCGAACAGCTGCGTCCGGCCCTCGAAGACGTCGATCAAAGGAACCGGCCCGTCCAGTCCGTACGGTCGGTGAGAGCGGGTCCGGCGCGAACGGCGTGATCGCGTGTTTTGCTTGTGGCGGCCGGGCGGGTAACGCCGGCTGACCTCGAGCCTCACCCGAGTACAGGAGTCGCCGTATGGCCCGGTTTACCGTCACCCAGCAGGTGCGTGCGCCGGCCGACGCGGTGTGGACCGCGATGGTGGACTGGCCCCGGCACGGCGACTGGGCGCCGCTGACGGTGGTGCGGGTGACGACATCCCGGCCCGATGGTGTCGGCGCGGAGTTCGTCGCCCGGACGGGGATCGGTCCGCTGGCGTTCGACGACCCGATGACGGTGGAGTTGTGGCAGCCGCCGAGTGGAAACGCGCCGGGCGATCGGCCGGGTCGCTGCGAGGTGGTCAAGCGGGGCCGGGTGGTGGGCGGCCGGGCCGGGTTCTCGGTGGTGCCGTTGCCCGCGGGCCGGTGCCGCGTCGATTGGGACGAGGACGTGACCGTGACTCCTCATCGGGTCACCCGATTCGCCGGGCCGTTGTTGTCCTTCGCCGGCCGGATCGGCTTCGGCGCGACCCTGCGAGCGATGGCACGGGACGTGGAGCGTCAATTCCGCTGACGAGGCCGGGGACGGGTCGTCGTTCGGCCCACAAGCTTCGAGGACGGGCGGACGGTGACCGTCCCCGGCACGCGGAAACCGCGGCCGGGACGGACACGCGCTGTCAGCCGAACAGGGCGGCCGGGATGTCAGCGTAGAAGAGGGCGGGATCGCGGGAGAGGGACGCCTTGACGTTGGCGGTGGGAGCGTCCGCGATCACTTCGAGCTTGCCCGCCTCCAAGCCGTCCAGAGCCTGGGCGATCACCTCGCTGGGCGGAAGTTTGGGGATGTCGTAGGCGGCCATCATGTCGGTGTCGGCAATCGCCAGCGCCAAGGCGGTGACCTGCGTCTTCTGGTCGGCCAGCTCGAGCCTGACGCCGTTGGTGAGCGACCATTCCGCGGCCTTGGAGGCGGCGTAGCCGTTGCTGCTCGGGGCGAAGGCGTACCAGCTCAGTGCCGAAATGACGTTGAGGACGGCGCCACCGGCCAGCCTGGGGGCGAAGGCGCGGACGACGTTGAGCGTGCCCCAGAAGTTGGTGTCGAACTCGCGGCGGATGTTGTCCGTCGAGGGGCCCAGGAGCGGGGCGTCCGTGGAGATGCCGGCGTTGTTGATCAGGATGTCGAGGTCGCCCACCTCGGCCGCCGCGGCCTCGATGGACGCCGAGTCGGTGATGTCCAGCCGCAGCGGGACGACGCCCGGGATGTCGATGCGCTCGGGGTTGCGAGCGGTGGCGTAGACGGTGGTGGCGCCGCGGGCGACGAGGGCCTCGGCGAAGGCTTTGCCGAGGCCGCGGTTGGCGCCGGTCACGAGAGCTTTGGAGCCGTTGATCTGCATGCCGCTACGCTAAAACCTGACGTTGACGTCAGAAGCAAGTATTGCGAGGTTGGTCACTGTGCGGATCGGGGACCTGGCGACCAGAACACGGGTCAGTGTGCGGGCGTTGCGGTACTACGAGGAGCAGGGTCTGCTGGCTCCGGCGCGAAGTGGAAGCGGGCAGCGACACTACGCGGACGCGGCGGTCAACCGGGTGCGGCTCATTCAGCAGCTGTACGGCGCGGGCCTGTCCAGCAAGACAATTGCGGAGCTCATGCCGTGCGTGGACGCCAAGGTGAGCACGCCGGAGTCACGGGCACGGCTCGCGGCGGAGCGGGACCGGATCAACGCCCAGATCGCCGAGCTGACCCTCGCCCGCGACAGGCTCAACGACATCATCGACGTGACGTCGGGGCCGAACCCGCAGTGCGACTACGCCTGAGCGTGGGCCCGCGAACCGGCCCGTTCTGCCGTGCGGGGCGATCCACCCCACCGAACACGCACCAACCGCTGCCCGGTGCGGCATGATTGGGGTTTTCCCCTGGTCCCAATGGGCAAGTATGCCGTCGGAGGCACTGTGCGGTTTGCCCGCCGTGCCTCCACAGTGTCGATACTCACGGCATACTTGGCCTGGTCAGGGTGCTCTACTTAGTGAGACACCGAGCACCGAGGGAGTGGTAATGCAGCGGCATCGGGTGGCAGTGATCGGGGCCGGCTTCGGGGGTCTGTTCGCGATCAGGGCGCTGCGCAACGCACCGGTCGACATCACACTCATCAACGGCACGGCGTACCACCTGTTCCAGCCTCTGCTCTATCAGGTGGCCACGGGCGTTCTGTCCGAGGGCGAGATCGCCCCACCCATTCGTGAGGTGCTCAAGCGGCAGGACAACGTCGACGTCAAGCTCGGCTGGGCCCAGCATGTCGACACGGAGAAGAAGGTCGTCTCCGTGCACGGGCCGAGCATCGACTACACGGTCGAGTACGACACCCTGATCGTCGCCGCGGGGGCCTCGCAGTCCTACTTCGGCAACGACAAGTTCAGCGAGTACGCGCCCGGCATGAAGAGCATCGACGACGCTCTCGAGCTGCGGGCCCGCATCTTCGGCGCGTTCGAGATCGCCGACCTGCAGACCGATCCCGTGGCGCAGGAGCGCTGGCTCACCTTCGTGGTGGTCGGCGCCGGCCCGACCGGGGTCGAGATGGCCGGCCAGATCGCCGAGCTCGCCCACCGCAATCTGCCGGGGCAGTACAAGCACATCGACCCGCGCAAGGCGCGCATCATCCTGGTCGACGCGGTCGGGGCGGTGCTCAACACCTTCGGCGACCATCTCTCCACCCGGGCGCTGCGCCAGCTGCACCTGATGGGCGTCGAGGTCGAGCTCAACACGAAGGTGGTCGACGTCGACCTGACCGGCATCGAGGTCGAGAGCGAGCGCGGTCACCAGCGCATCCCCTCGATGACGAAGGTGTGGGCGGCCGGCGTCCAGGCCCCGGCGCTGGCCCGGCAGGTGGCCGAGGCAGCCGGTGCCGAGACCGACCGGGCGGGCCGCATCATGGTCAACCCCGACCTCACGGTCCCGGGTCACCCCGAGATCTTCGCGCTGGGCGACATGATGAACCTGGCCGGCCCCGACGGGCGCCCGCTGCCGGGTGTCGCCCAGGTCGCGATCCAGGGCGGCAGGTACGCGGCCGACGTCATCGAGCGCCGGCTGCGCCGCAAGCCCGAGCCCAAGCCGTTCAAGTACTTCGACAAGGGCAGCATGGCCACGATCTCGCGGTTCTCCGCGGTGGCCAGCGTCGGCAAGTTCCGGCTGTCCGGCTTCTTCGCCTGGGTGATGTGGCTGGTCGTGCACGTCTTCTACCTGGTCGGCTTCAAGAACAGGTTCACGACGGTGGTGCACTGGGCGGTCAGTTTCCTGGGCCGCGGCCGTTCCGAGCGGGTCGCGACCGAGCAGCAGGCCTTCGCCCGGCGGGCGATGAAGGAGTACGGCGACCCCTACCAGCTGGTACGTGCGGCTGAGGAGGCCGAGGCGCTCAAGGCGGCCGGCCCCGTGCCCACCGACAAGCACCCGTCCGAGCCGACGACGTACGCCGAGAAGGCCACCGCCGGGAAGTAACGACTCAGCGGGGGCGGACGGTCGCCCAGACCATCTTGCCCTCGCGGGTCGGCAGCGCGCCCCACGCCGTCGCGACCGCCTGAACGATGCGCAGCCCCTGGCCACGCATCTCCCACAGGTTGTCCGGCGGCTGCCGCGTCTGGTCGATCACCTGGGGCAGGCGCGGGTCGCCGTCGCAGACCGTCAGGTGGATGCCGACGCCCCGGCGAATCACGAACACGCCGATCGGTGTGCGCGCGTGCTCGACCGCGTTGCCGGCCAGTTCGCTCATCACCAGGCGGGCGGGATACAGCACCTCGGGCAGGTTCCACGCCCCGCACGCGTCGGTGACCAGGTTGCGGGCCAGCGCCGGGGCGTCCGGGTACGGCGGCAACGAGAGACGCAGCCGGTCGGTGACGGGTCCGCCGGCCGCGACCGCCGCTGTCGCCCCGGCCAGATCGCTGAAGAGCGGCAGGAAGTAGGGCGCCCCCATCCGTACGAGCCGCGCGTTGAGCGCGGACCGCGGCGGGAGGCAGGCGGCCACCCGGACAGGCGGTTCCATGGCGGCCGCCACCCGCGACACGGTCAGCCAGGTCGACGCGCCGGCCGCGTGCCGGTCGTTGAGCTCGCACAGGTCGAGGATGAGCGCCGCGGGGTGTTCGCCCAGCGCCTTGCGTACGGCCACGAAGGTGTCCCGGCGTAAGCCGATCCCCCAGACACCGCACACGGTGACGACCGTGACGGCGGTGTCCGTGTCCGCGGTGACGAGCACGCTGCCGAAATCGCGGGAAGCATGACGGCCGGACGCGTGGCGCGATCCCATGCCCGGCCAACGAGAAGTCTCCATGAGCGGGCACGGCTACCCGCCGAAGAGATCACCATGCGCGAATATCGGCGATTCACCCCTAAGTGGTTACTCGTGCGGAGTCGCGAGACGGGCCCCCGGCGGCAGCAGCTCCCCCGAGATCGCCCGGTAGGGCGGCCACTCCGGCACCGCCAGCTGGTCGACCCCGACCGGGTCGGCCAGCGCCCGGTCGATCGCGGCGCGCAGCCGGTTCTGCTCCTCGGCCGGGTTCTGATACCAGGCCACCGACCAGATCCGGTGCATGTGCCAGCCCAGGGCGCGCAGTTCCTCGTCGCGCAGGCGGTCGCGGTCGCGGGTGGACGGGATCGCCTGGTAGTCCGGGCCGTCGAACTCGATGCCGATGGCGAACACGTCGTCGTCCTGGTCGGGGTGCAACACCGCGAGGTCGATCCAGTGCCCGGCGGCGCCGACCCGCCGGCGTACGGAATAACCCCACGACGTCACGGCGGAGAGCACGGCGTCCTCGAAGGGGGTCACGTCGTCACGGTCGTCGCTCTCCCGGCCCAGGGTGGCCGCGGCCCTCTCGGCGTACTCCAGATAGGCCTTGAGATGCCGGACGCTCTCGTTGCCCATGTCGGGCACATCGCCGGAACGGATCGACGAGATCACCTCGACGCGTTGCCGGGCCCGGGTGATGGCGACGTTGAGCCGGCGCCAGCCCTGCGGACGGTTGAGCGCCCCGAAGTTGGTACTGATCTTGTCGTTCTCGTCGTAGCCGTACCCGATCGACAGCAGGATGACGTCGCGCACGTCGCCCTGCACGGCCTCCAGGCTCTTGCAGAAGAAGCCGGCGAGCCGGTTCCCGTCCTCCAGGTGGTGCTCGAGGTCGGGGCGCTCGGCCATCGCCCGGCGCACCGCCTCGTCGACCGCGTCCGCCTGCGCCACCGAGAGCGTGACCACGCCCAGCGTCTTACCGGGCCGGGTGGCGTAGTGGTGCAGCACGCGCTCGGCCACCGCGTCCGCCTCGATCGGGTTGTCCGACGTGGTCTGCCGCCGGTAGACGCCGTCCACCAGGAACATCTCGACGCCGTGGTCGGGCTCCTGCGGATAGCTGCGGGTCAGCGTGACCAGGCGGCCGTGGTAGTAGGCGAGGTCGGCGAACGCGAACAGCGCCTCGTGCCGGCTGCGGTGGTGCCAGCCCAGGTGCAGGATCGGGAACGTCTCGCGGGCCAGGTCGAGGATCGACGGGAGGTCGACGACATCGTCCTCGACGCGGTCGTAGAACGAGGTCGGCGGCAGCTGCCGGTCGTCGCCCACGACCACCAGCGCCTCGCCGCGGTAGATGCAGTTGATCGCGTCGGCCGTGGTGACCTGGGACGCCTCGTCGAAGATGACGGTGTCGAACTCCATCTCGGGCGGCAGGTAGCGGCTGACCGCCAGCGGGGACATCAGCAGGCACGGCTTGAGCCCCTGCACCGCGTGCCGGGCCTGGGCCAGCAGTTCCCGCACGGGCAGGTGGCCGGACTGCTTGTTGCCCTCGCGCCGGATCACGCCGGGCTCGCCGCTGGCCGAGGCCGACGGCCGCCGCGCCTCGACCGCGTAGACGATGTCGGCCAGCGCCGCCCCGCCCAGCTCGCGGTCCAGCAGCCGGTAGACCTCGACCAGGTGCGTACGGTCCTCGGCCGAAACCGGCTGCAGGCCGGGGTCGTCCCGGATGACCGCGTCGGCCCAGCCCCGCAGCAGCGCCCGCTCGAGTACCGGCCACACCTGCTCGACCGGGATCTCCTGTTCCGCGCAGAACTCCAGCGCGTCGTCCAGGCCGTGCTCGACCAGCACCCGCCGGGCGTCCTCGTGGCGGAACCACTCGTGCTGCCCCTCCGGGTCGTGCAGCAGCTCGACCAGCAGGTCCCGGGCGTTGTCGTAGTCGCCCAGCCGCTCGGTCAGCTCGTCGTGCCGGGCCGGGCCGAACGCGTCCAGCACCTGGGCCCGCGCCGTCTCCCAGCCGGCCACGGCCGCGCCGAGACCCTCGGTGGGCTGGGCCGTCATCAGCGCGTGCGCCTGCTCAGGCGTCATCGCCGCGTCCGCGCCGGTCATCAGCCGCCGGGCGTGCACCGTCCAGGCGACGACCTCGTTCATCGCCTCGTCGTCGGTCTTGGCGCCCCGGTAGACCGCGCCCAGCACGGCCGCGTGCGCCGCGGCCTCGGCCCAGATCGCCTCCTCGGCCTCGGTGGCCGCCCGCCGCTGCTCGGCGATCTCCTTGGTCTCGGCGAGCGTCAGGTCGCGGCCGGTGGGCGCGCTGTACGACCGGATCATCTCGGCCGCGGCGTGCAGCGGGGCGATGTGCGCGCGCAGCCAGGTGACCGCGTCGGCGATGGCGCCCTCGCCCAGTTCGGGTCGCGGCGCGCGGGCCGGCGCCGGGCGCAACGTGGTGCGGAAGCGGGTGAACTCGTCGCGGGCCTCGCTGACGATGCGCAGCAGGGCGCTGTTGGGCCGGGGCGCGCAGACGTGCACGGTCACCGCGGGCAGCGCGTCGGCCGGCACCTCGCGGATCACCTCGTCGGCGGTGTGCATCGCCTCCTGGATGGCGTGGAAGTCGGTGTCCATGCCCTTCCAGTGCCGGCCCAGCTGCTCGGCGTGCTCGGCCTCGACCTCCCTGAGTTCGTCGACCGCCAGCTTCCAGGCGGCCGCGTCCTCGACGTTGGCCACCGCCTCGGCCGGCTTCACATCGGGCAGCGCCGCCTCGACGGCCTTCTGCTTGTCCCGCCGGTAGGGGCGCAGCAGCTTACGGGGGCCGCGGTTGCGGTTGAGGCGGTCGGCCACCTCGGTGATCGGCTCCTCGAGCACGCCCTCGTCGAAGTGCCGGCGCGCCTGGGCCTCGGTTTCGCGTACTCGCTCGATGGCGAGACGCAGCGCGCGGACCGCCGCGTGGGCCGCCGGCATGCCACCGGTCTCGAACCAGGCCGGCTCGGGCTTGTGCTCCCGGTCGATCAGGTCGGCGACGGTGATGACCCGCGCCGAGTCGGCGAACGTGACCACATTGGGCAGCCCGAGCCGGGCAGTGACCCGGTCCAGGCTCTCCTGCCGGCCCTCGAGCCGGTCGGCCTCCTCGGCGAACTTGTTGGCCAGGTGATCCGCCTGCGCGGCGTTCAGCGGCGCGAGATCGATCGCCTCGGGAACCAGGTGCGAGAGGTCCGGCACGGCCGCGAGATCGTCGGCCGACGGCAGCTCGGCCCACGGGATGCCGCCGTAGCGCAGGGCGGCCAGGTGGTGGGTGAGGTCGGTGGCCGCCTTCTGCACCGGCTGGATGCTGTCGACGGTCATCCAGTCCTCCTCGACCTTCGGAGGACGCTTGCCCGCGTGGGCCGACAGCGCGGCCAGCCGGGCAGCGCCGGACGGCTCGTGCAGGTCGAAGGCGTCGGCCAGGGTCGAGTTGGCGATCACCGTCTCGGCCAGCTTGCCGAGCGCGGTCAGGGCCTGGCGCAGACGGGCGTCGAGCGGCTCGCGGTCGGTCGCGTGCTTCCACACGTACGTCTCACTGCGCACCCGCCCGAGCCGGGCCACCGCGTCCCGCAGCCGGTAGAGCGCGTCGCCGGTGAGCTCCTGCGGCGCGATGGCGGCGACCGGAGCGGCCGGCACGTCGAGCAGCCGGGCGCTGAGGCCGAGCACCTCGAACAGACTGCGGCCGAGCGGCTGCCGCACGCGGTTCAGAGCTTCGGCGTACGCGGTGAGGGTCTCCCGCCTCTCGCGGACCGCCCGGCGGTCGATCGGATCCATGGTCGCCAGCGGCACGGGGTCGGTGTCCAGCGCCGTGGCCAGCGCGTTCGCCACCTCCCGCCGCCCGACCAGGTCGCTGTGCAGGCCGAGCAGGTAGTTGCCGAGACCGGCGTCGGTGAGCCGGCGCTGCACGGTGTCGAGCGCGGCGGCCTTCTCCGAGACGACCAGCACCCGCTTGCCGGCGTGCAGGAGCCCGCCCACCATGTTGGCGATGGTCTGCGACTTGCCGGTGCCGGGCGGCCCGTCGAGCACGAAGCTGCGCCCGGCCACCGCGGCCGCGACCGCCACCCGCTGCGAGGCGTCGGCGTCCAGGATCAACGGCACGTCCTCGGGCGGCGCGACGACGTCGATGCGCTCGACCGGCGTGGGCTCGAAGGCGAACGCGCGATCGGCGTCCCGCGTGGCCAGCGCCCGGACGACCGGGTGCTCGACGATGTGCGGCTCGTTCTCGTAGAGGTCGTAGTACATGTCCTCGCGGTGCACGCTGAGGCAGGACAGGGTGACCGTCTCGTCGGCGTACCAGCCGCGCCGCTCGCCGATGGCCACGTCGACCTTGGCCCACAGCACGGTCACGTCGAGCTCGGCCAGCGAGTTGATCTCGGGGATGTCGATGTCGAGCTCGCCCATCCGCACGACCAGCGCCGGGTTGACGATCGGGTCCTCGGGCCGCGCGACCAGCCGCGGGCCCGCCGCCTCGATCTGCACCGGCACGAGCAGGATCGGGCTCTCGTACGGGGTCCCGTCGTCGTCCGACCAGTGCAGCATCCCCACGCCCAGATAGAGCGGCGACACCCCCCGGTCGAGGAACTCGAGGCGGCTGCGGCGCCAGAAGTGGTGCAGCAGGGCGCCCAGCTGCTCCTCGGGCAACTCGGTGCGTAGCACGTGGCCCAGCGAGTCGCCCTCGTCGTGGAAGGCGTAGCCGCCGCCCTCCTGCAGCACCTTCACGATCGCCTTGGGCGACGGGCCGGTGATCTCGATCGAGCCCGAGGAGGCGCGGGCGAAGTTCAGCAGCGGGTTGGTGCCGGTCAGATCGACCAGGCCGGAACGCCAGCTCTCCAGGGCCGACCGGACGTCGGCACCGGGGAGCTCGCTTGAATCCGCTTCATGATCCGGCCACATGCCTCAATTTCAGCAAGACGGACGCTGGTTACGCTGGGGATTCGGTTACGTGAGTCAGGATATTTACGGCATAACGGTCTCAGAGGCGCTTAAGACCGCTGCGGCGGACCCGGCAAGGCCCGCCGCAGCGGTCGGTCGTCCAGTCGCGGGTTATCCACAATTCCCGCCTGTCCACAGGGCGCCCAGCCAAGATCGGCCAAACCGACGACAATGGCCATCGGGGGCTTCCCCCTGGGAGGGTGGGCTCCGGCTGGTTGACGTTGATCAAGCGGCGTGCGCGTGTTCCTCCACGTCACGGGGCTGCTCGGGCGCGTGACGCTCCAGCGCCGCCCCCTCGACGTCGACCACCGGCAGCCACGAAAGCCACTTCGGCAGCCACCAGGCGGACCGGCCGAGCAGCGCGATCGCCGCCGGCACGATCACCATGCGGACCACGATGGCGTCGAACAGGATGCCGATGGCCAGGGCGAACGCGATCGGCTTGATCGTGTCGTTGCCCTCGGGCACGAAGCCGGCGAAGACCGAGAACATGATCGTCGCCGCCGCCACGACCACCGGGGCCGCCTGCTTGAAGCCGGTGACCACCGCGTCCATCGGCCGGGCGCCGTGGGCGTGCGCCTCGTGCATCCGCGAGACCAGGAAGACCTGGTAGTCCATGGCCAGGCCGAACAGGATGCCGACGATGATGATCGGCGCCAGGCTCAGCAGCGGGCCGGTGGTCTGCGCGTTGACCAGGTCGCTGAGCCAGCCCCACTGGAAGACCGCGGTGGTGGCGCCCAGCGCGGCGCCGATCGTGAGCAGGAAGCCGACAACGCCGACCACCGGCACCAGCAGCGACCGGAAGACCAGCACGAGCAGCACGAAGGCGAGGCCGACGACCAGGATCAGGTAGATCGGCAGCGCCTGGTCGAGCTTCTCGGACACGTCGATGCTGACCGCGGTCTGCCCGGTGACGTAGACCTGCGCGTCCGGGCCGTCCGCCACGTCGTCCCGGATGGCGTGCACGAGGTCGAGCGTGGCCTGGTCCTCCGGTCCGGAGCCCGGGATGATCGTGATCAGGGCCGCGTTCTGCGCCTGGTTCACCCGGGGCTCGGCGACGAACGCCACGTCCTGGAGGCCGGTGATCCTCTCCCGCACCGTGGCCGCGTACGCCGGGGAACCGGAACCATCGACCAGGACCAGCAGCGGGCCGGCGAAGCCGGGACCGAAGCGCTCGCTGATGATCGCGTCGGCCTTCTCCTGCGTGCTGCCCTCGGCCGTCCGCTGGATGAGCGTCGTCTGCATCGAGAAGAACGGAATCGCGATGACGGCCAGCGCGGCGACCGCGACGATCAGGCTCAGCACCCGCTGGTGGGTCACCATGTGGGCCCAGCCGCGGTAGAAGCCACGGTCCCTCTGTTCCTGGACGCCGCCGCCGCGCTCCTTCTTCGGGAGCGCCCGCATGCCGATCGCGCCCAGGAAGGCGGGCACGAGCGTGATCGCGACCAGCACGGCGAAGACGATGGTGGCCGCGGCGGCCAGGCCCATCTCGGTGAGGAACGGGATGCCGGCGACGCTCAGGCCGGCCAGCGCGATCACCACGGTCAGGCCGGCGGTGACCACGGCCGAGCCGGCGGTGCCGACGGCGAGCGCGACCGCCTCGGGCACCGGCAGGCCGCGGCGCAGCTCCTGACGGAACCGGGTGACGATGAACAGCGCGTAGTCGATGCCGACGGCCAGGCCCAGCATCACCGCCAGGATCGGGGTGGTCGACTGGAGCTCGGCGAAGCCGCTCAGCGTGGTGATGCCGAGCGCGCCGATGGCCACGCCGGCCAGGGCGGTCAGCAGGTTCATGCCGGCCAGCACCAGCGAGCCGTACGTGATGGCCAGCACCACCAGGGCCACGACCACACCGAGGATCTCGCCGGCGCCGCCGATGTCGGCGCCCGATTCCTGCGTCGCCTCACCGCGGGCCTCGACGACCAGGTTCGCGGAACGGGACTCGTCGACCACCGCCGTCAGCGCCTCGCGCTCCTCGACCGTGATCTCGGACGCCTGCACGCCGTAGGTCACCGTGCTGTACGCGGCCCGCTGGTCCTGCGAGACGGTGGGCGCCTTCGGGTCGAGCGGGTTGCTGGCCGCCACCACGCCGGGCAGCTTCTGCAGCTTGGCGACGACGGCGGCGACCTGGGCCGCACTGGCCTGGTCGGTGATCTTGCCGGTGCCCGGCGCCTCCATCACCACCTGGGCCGTGGCGCCGGCCGAGGCGGCGCCGAACCGCTCCTCCATCAGGTCGAGGGCCTTGGTCGATTCCTGCCCCGGGATGGAGAAGGAGTTGACCATCGTGCCCGAGAGGGTGGCCGCGCCGGCGCCGAGCGCGATGACGGCCACCAGCCAGGCCACCATGACCAGGGCCTTGTGGCGCACGGCGCCCAGGCCGAGGCGATGCAGCAACGTTGCCATGTCAGTCGTTCCCTCGCTCGGTGTCGTGCCCGGCCGCACTGCGGTGGCCGAGAGCGTCGTAGCTGACGTCGATCAGGTCGTCCTGGGTCACGGCCAGCGGCTTCTCGCGCAGCGCGACCCCGGCGACGGCCAGGGCGCCCAGCGCCCCGACGACCCGGATGGCCCGCAGCGGGTCGGTCTCGGGGTCGACCGCGAAGGCCTCGAAGACCGGCTCGCCGATGCGATCCATGGCCGCGCCGAACTCGCTCTCCTCCGAGCCGGCGAGGCCGGTGAGCAGCAGCGCGACCGTGCCGGGGCCGTCCATGGCCAACTGGGCGACAGCCGTGATGACCGCGCGGTCGCGAGCGGGCCCGGGCGGCCGGGAAGCCACCTGACCGGCGATCTCGCGAATGTCGCTCAGCACGCGGTCGAGCACCGCCTGCTGCAACGACTCCTTGGTCGGATAGCGGTGCAACAGGCCCGTCTTCGAATAGCCCACCGCGTCCGCGATGCGCTGGATGGACGTCTCCTTGAAGCCGTGCCGCGCGAAGAGCGTGGCGGCGGCTTCGAGGATCTCGTCGTCGATCTGCTGCTTGGTCGGCCGCGGCATGCGGACCACACTAGTCGGTTACGGACCAACCTGGTCGGCAGCCGACCGTGGCGGTCCTCACAATTGTTGATCTCATCTCTCTGGCCTACCGCAAACGAAACGGCCGGCCACGGGTTTCCCCGCAACCGGCCGTCGAACCCTTCGGGTTCTAGCTCACGGTGCTCTTGATCCAACTAGCGATGTTGTCGACCCGGGCCGCACTCTCGATCTGGGTGTGCGGGCAGGACGGCCCGTTGCTGACCACGGCGACCAGCGCCGGGCCCCGCTTGCCGCGCTCGAGGAAGAACGGGCCACCCGAGTCGTACGGGCACGGGGTTGTGTCCGCCTGGGGCGAGTTGCCCCTCAGCTGGGTCACCGTGTCGGTGAGCCCGGCCACCTCCATCTTCCCGGTGCGCAGCCAGGTGACCGGCGCCGGATTGGTGCTCGTGGTCGAGCCGTAGCCGGTGACCCGGACGAGGTCGCCCACCTCGGGCGCCGCACGGCTCACCTTGATCGGGCGCACGTCCCGGATCGGTTCGGCCAGTTTCGCCAGCGACACGTCAGCCGTCGCCGACTGCCGGACCGCGACGATCTCGACCTCGTGACCACCCTCGGTGTTCGTGAGGTCGGTGCGGCCGACGGTGGCGATCGTCGAGTCGGCCACCGGGCGCTCGACCCGGACGCCGTTCGCGTCCCGGAAGCAGTGCCCGGCCGTGATCACCCACTGTGGTGCGACGAGTGCGCCGGAGCAGGCGCTGTTGCGCCGGCCGCCGTCGGCCGTCGGGATGCCGGTCATGGTCAGCTTGACCGAGAAGGCATACCGTCCGGGCTTGACCTGCTCCCCGTTGGCGATCGCGTTCGCCGGGGCGGCGAACCCGAGGAGCCCGACGGCGACGGCGCCGGCCGCGGCGAGAATCGATCTCTTTCTCTGTCCCATTCGGACAACCTAGACCGCTCGATCAACCCCGGCGAATCCGGGAAGACCCCGGGTGATCCCTGAGTGTCGTGGTGGCATTTGGTGGCCTGCGGGGCTTTTACCGACGTGTTCCGGCCCACGGGTGCGGTTTTCCTCATCGGGGTCCGACCGGGGTTCGGCCCGGATGTTCCCAGCTCGCTACCTGCCTAGTTTCAGGTTCGACACAGGAATTTGGGGCTGGGGGGAACCGATGGGCAAGCGACCGGTGACGGTACGCATGGCGCGCTGGAGCGCCGAACATCCGTGGCGTGCCATCGCGCTGTGGGTGGTCTTCGTGGCGGTGTGCTTCGTGGGCGGCAACGCGGCCGGGCTCAAGGAAGCCACGGCTACCGATGACGCGATCGGTGAGGCCGGACGCGCGTACGTGATGATCGAGGAAGGTGGGTTCGCCGATGAGCCCGCCGAGGACAACGTCCTGATCACTGCCCGCTCGGGCAAGCTCGACAACGCGGCCGCCCAGCGCGCCGCCGACGACGCCACCACCCAGCTGCGCTCGGTCACCGGCGTCGCCTCGGTCGGCAAGCCGGTCCCGGCCAACGACGGCTCGGCCCTGCTCTTGTCCATCACCATGACCGGCGACCCCGACACCGCCTCCGACCGCGTCGAGCCGCTCCGCGCGGCGACCGCCGAGGTGCAGCGGGCCCACCCGGATCTGCGAGTGGAACAGGTCGGCGGCCCCTCCATCGGCAAGGCCCTCGACGACACCCTGGGCGACGACTTCAAGCGGGCCGAGATCCTCAGCCTGCCCGTCACGCTGGCCATCCTGATCCTGGTCTTCGGCGCGCTGATCGCCGCCGGTGTGCCGGTGCTGCTGGCGCTCTCGTCGGTGGCGGCCGCGATGGGCATCTCGACGCTGGCCTCGCACCTGATCCCGTCGACCGACGCCACCTCCAGCGTCATCCTGCTGATCGGCATGGCGGTCGGCGTCGACTACTCCCTCTTCTACGTACGCCGGGAACGTGAGGAACGGGCGAAGGGCCGCGGTCACGTGGACGCGGTCGAAATCGCCGCCGAGACGTCCGGGCACGCCGTGGTGGTCAGTGGCACGGCCGTCGTCATCGCGATGGCCGGGCTGTTCCTGGCCGGGGACTCCACGTTCTCGTCGCTCGCCGTCGGCTCGATCCTGGTCGTCACGGTAGCCGTGCTCGGCTCGCTGACCGTGCTGCCCGCCCTCCTGTCCAAGCTGGGTCGGTGGGTCGACCGGCCGCGCGTCCCGTTCGTGTGGCGCCTGACCGCCCGCAACTCAGGTTCCGGTTCCCGGTTCTGGCGGGCGGTCCTGCACCCGGCGCTGCGCTGGCCCGCGGCCACGCTGCTGGTGAGCGTGCTCGCGCTGCTCGCCCTGGCCGCCCCGGCGCTGAACATGAACCTCAAGTTCCCCGGTACGGAAGACCTGCCCCGCACGACGCCGGCCATGCAGGCGTACGACCGGCTGACCGCGGCCTACCCGAGCAACGGCACCACCCACATCGTCGCCGTGCGGGCTCCCGCCGCATCGGCCGGCGAGGTCAAGGCGGCGCTGACCAAGCTCACCGAGAGCACCCAGGGCAACCGCTTGTTCGCGCCGCCGGAGCAGACCGGCCCGGACATCGAGGTCTCCCCGGACAAGACGGTGACGGTGCTCGACCTGTCGACGCCGTACACGTCCCGCAGCGACGAGGCCGCGGACTCCCTGCACGAGTTGCGGACGACCCTGGCCCCGGCCGCGCTGGGCGGTCTCGACTACGCGGTCGGCGGCGACGTCGCCAACAACGAGGACTACGCGAAGCACATCTGGCGGACCCTGCCGATCGTGGCCGGGGTCGTGCTGCTGCTGACGTTCCTGATGATGGCCTGGACGTTCCGCTCGGTCGTGGTGGCGGCGACCTCGATCGTGCTCAACCTGCTCTCGGTCGGCGCCGCGTACGGCCTGCTGGTCCTGGTCTTCCAGGGCAGCTGGGCGCCCGACCTGCTCAACTTCACCTCGATGGACGCGATCGTCAGCTGGCTGCCGCTGTTCCTGTTCGTGGTGCTGTTCGGCCTGTCGATGGACTACCACGTGTTCGTCGTCTCCCGGATCCGCGAGGCCGTGCTGCGCGGCGTACCTACCCGCGAGGCCGTAGCCGAGGGCATCACCGGCTCCGCCGGCACGGTCAGCAGCGCCGCCCTGGTGATGGTCGCGGTGTTCTCGATCTTCGCCACCCTGTCCACCATCGACATGAAACAGCTCGGCATCGGCCTGGCCGCCGCCATCCTCCTGGACGCGACGCTCATCCGAGCCGTGGTGCTCCCCTCGGCCATGACCCTGCTGGGCAAGGCCAACTGGTGGGCTCCCCGCTTCATGCGTCCCCGGGGCCGCCACGCCGCTTCGCCCGCCGTGACCCCGCCCGCTCCCGAACCGGAACTGGTCGGCCGCCACTGACCCCGGACGGCACATCAGGAGGGGATGCCCACGCGGCGTCCCCTCCTCGGCGTGGCGTCCCGGCGATCCTTCGCGCGCCGGCCGCCATCCGCCACGCCGGCCCGCTTCAGCTGGTCCAGAAATCCCAGGGATGACGACCGGGCCGGAAGCCGTGCGCCTCAGCCGCGTGGGCAGCCTCCCGAAAACCGCCGGCCAGCCCCGCGGGATGGTGGGCGTCGCTGCCGAACGAGAGAGCCGTGCCACCCTCCTCACGCCACCAGCGAAGAATCTCGGGACACAGCGGCACGCGGGAGTTGAGCTCCAGCACCCGGCCACCGTCGGCCACGGCCCGCAGCGCGAGACGGAACTCCTCCTCGTACGCGAAAGGGTCGAACGGCGCAGCGCCGACCGGCCAGAACCGCAACGGGTAGTCGATGTGCGCGAAGACAGCAAACGCATCGCTCCCGGCGACGACCGCCGGAATCCGTCGCAGGTACAGCCGGAGCGCCCTTTCCCGTCCGAAGTGCTCGAACAACATCGGCGGCTCGTAGAACTCCGGCCCGACCGGCAGCCCGTGCAACGACCCGAGCACCCGATCGAACCGCCCCGCACTCAGCACGTCCGCGACTGCTTCGACATGCAGATGGGGCTCCCCGATCTCGAGCCCACTCAGAATGCGCAACCCCGGAAACCGATCCCGGCAGCGCTCCACGGCCGCCAGATACCCGGCAGCGTCGAACGCCGGCGCGGTCACCCTCCCCCGCCCGTCGGCGAAGGAGGCCAGATGCGGACTCTCCTCCAGGGTGCCCCGATCGGCCGTCCACACGACGTGGTCGAGGTGCTCGGTGAAGGCCACCGCGGGCACCCCGATGGCGACGGCCCGCGCGCAGGTCCCCTCCATGTCCCCGATGTTCGTGTCCCACGACCATTCGCTGTGCACATGACTGTCAGCCGGCAGCATCCGAGCACCCCCCATTCACCTGTTCCCGCCGACCGGCGACCCGACACGCAACCGACTCAGCGGACCGGAAGTTGCCCATCAACCGCAGGAACGGCGGCGGCACACGCACTCGGCGACCACCCGACACGCACGCAAATCAGCGGATCGGGAACCTCCCCATCGACCGCAGATAGCGGCGGCGGTACACGCGCTGGGCGACCAGCAGAGCCGGAAAGGCCCAGCGCCAGGCGCCGCAGGCGGGACGGGTCAGCGACCGGATCGTCAGCCAGACCAGGCCGTCGGCCGACCGGTGGGCGACGAAGGCCTCCTCACCGCTGACCGGATGCCCGGTCAGGGTCCCGTACGAAAAACCCCGCCGTTCCGCTCGGTCGACTGTCTCGATCACCCGGATCGGTTCGGTCACCGTCACCGGGCCCACCCGGGCGGTCAGCCGGTAGTCGTCGCCGCCGACCGGACTCACCGCGAACCCGCTACGGGTCTTCACCTGCCAGTCGAGAACGCCGGCCCCGATCCTCGCCCAGTCGGCCGCACCCCGCCCGACGCAGACCGTTCGCTCGTACCGCCGATAGCCGACGGGCCGCTCGTCCCAGACCTCCCGCTCCGGCCGGGTCGCGCCCACAACGTCATAGCTCAACTCCGGCACCACGTCATGATCCCAGCCCAGCACCCCGGCAGGCCTGCGTTCGCTGCGTCCGCGCATGGTCACCCTCGGCCCCGTCCGTCCCAGCGCGAGAGAGCCTCGGCCCGCAAGCCCCGATGCCCCGGCTCGCAAGCCCCGATGCCGCCGCTCGCGAGCTCCGATGCCGCGACTCGCAAGCCCTGATCAGGATGAGGTGGGCGTCGGAACGCCGTTGGAAGGGTTGCTGTCGGCGGACACCGGATGCGGGATGCCCGGGGCAGGAGTGGAGCCGGGGGCCTCCCCCCGGGCCACCGCGCCAGGCGCTTCGGCCGGGTTGATGCCCGCGGCGGCGTACGCGTCGGCTTCGTCCAGTGTTTCGGTCTGGAGCAGACGATGGGCCAGGCTGTCGAGCTGCGGCCGGTGCGATCGCAGCAGGGACAGCGCCTCGGCGTAGCACTCGTCGACAATCTTGCGGACCTCGGCGTCGATGAGTTCCTTGGTGGCCGGGGCGACGCCGTCGCCGAACGGGGATTCCTGGCCCGGGGGCGGCAGGACGGTGACCGGGCCGATCGCGTCGGACATGCCCCAGCGGCCGACCATCTGGCGGGCGATGTTGCTGACCTGGTCGAGGTCGCTCTCGGCGCCCGTCGTCTCGTCGCCGAAGACGACCTGTTCGGCGGCGCGCCCGCCCAGGGCTCCGATGATGCGGCCCATGAGGTATTGCTTCGAGTAGCCGTAGCGGTCGCTCGACGGGCTCTGGAACGTGACGCCCAGGGCCTGGCCGCGCGGGATGATCGAGATCTTGCGGACCGGATCGGCGCCCGGGGTCAGCATGCCCAGCAGCGCGTGGCCGGATTCGTGGAACGCCGTGCGCTCCTTCTCGTCGGGGGTCAGCATCAGGCCTCGTACGGTGCCCAGCACGATCTTTTCGAGGGCGTCGGTGAAGTCGTTGTTCCGCACCTGGTCGTGCCCGCGCCGGGCGGCCAGCAGCGCGGCCTCGTTGACGAGGTTCTTCAGGTCGGCGCCGACCATGCCGGGGGTGGACGCCGCGATGCCGTCCAGGTCGACGCCGGGCGCGACGGGGACGCCGCGGGTGTGCACGACCAGGATGGCGCGGCGGCCCGCGAGGTCGGGCGGGCTCACCACGACACGGCGGTCGAAGCGGCCGGGGCGCAGCAGGGCGGGGTCGAGGACCTCGGACCGGTTGGTGGCGGCCAGCACGACCACGCCCTCGCTGCCGGTGAAGCCGTCCATCTCGGTGAGGATCTGGTTGAGCGTCTGCTCGCGTTCGTCGTTGCCGCCGAGAGACTGGGCACTGCCGCGGGCGCGGCCGATGGCGTCCAGCTCGTCGATGAAGATGATCGAGGGTGCCACCTTCTTCGCCTGGTCGAACAGGTCGCGTACGCGGCTGGCGCCGACACCGACGATGGCTTCGATGAACTCGGAGGCCGAGATCGAGAAGAACGGCACCTGGGCCTCGCCGGCGACCGCGCGGGCCAGCAGCGTCTTGCCCGTGCCGGGCGGGCCGCTGAGCAGCACGCCGTGCGGGATCTGGGCGCCGAGCTTGCGGTACTTCCCGGGTTCGCGCAGGAAGTCGACGATCTCGGTGACCTCCTGCTCGACCTCCTGGATGCCGGCGACGTCGGCGAACGTGGTGCGCGGTCCCGATTCCGGCTGGTAGAGCTTGGCCCGCGACTTGCCGAAGCTGCCCAGCACGCCGCCACCACCGCCGCCGCCCGCCATGCGCCGGCTGATCCAGATGAACAGGGCGACCAGCAGGATGGTCGGGCCGAAGCCGATCAGCAGCTGCTGCCAGATGGGCGCCGGCGCGTCCGGCGGGTTGGCGTTGACCGGCACGTTGTCGGCCTGCAGCTGCGAGAAGAGGTCGTCGTCGGCGAACGAGGGCCGCTGGGTGGTGAACCGGTCGACCTGCTCGGACTTGGTGTCGCCGGTCGGCGTGTAGGCGACTTCCTTCTTGAACTGGCCCTCGATCGTGTCGGCGGTCGACGTGATCTCGGCGACGTTGTCGCCCTGGACCTGGGTCAGGAAGAACGTGTACGACACGGGCGCGCGCTCGGGCGGCGCCAGGAAGAACGACGAGATGATCCAGTTGAGGGCGAGCAGGACGACCAGCATGCCGCCGAAGCGGACCCAGGAGGAACGCGGCCTCTTCGGGCCACCGGGTGCGGGACTGGGCGGCACGCCTTCCACCTTCCAGGGGTGGGGGCGCTGCGGCGGCTTCGCGTCTGGGGCATCGGCGGGCATGGCGCGAAGCTACCCCTGATATGGAGCGGGAATGCGCAGTCGTGACGCGCGCTACGCATGCCCGTCGTCACCACAGTCCGCATGAACCGACAAAGGCCGGGGCGCGGCCCGCGTACGCAGAGACGCGCGCCCGGGTGGGGGTCCGGGCGCGCGTCTGGCGTGGCTGGGCTGACGTGGCGTTCAGCCCCGGGTGGTGCTCACTCGTTGAGGGCGCAGGGGGCGAGGCCCTCGGCGTTCAGGTTCGGCTTGACGGCGTTGCGGCCGATCGCCGTCTCGATCCGGTTGATGGTGGCGAAACGCTTGTCCTCCAGCGGGCCGAGGATCGCGTTCTGAACGAAGGCCGGGCCGCCCTGGCCGACCGAGGACGCGATGCGGGCGTTGGCCTCGGCGATCTGCGTGTTCAGCAGCTCAAGGTTGCGCTGCACCTCGGCCGCGGCCTGAGCCGGGATCTCGGGCAGGTTGTTGACCTGGGGGCAGTTGACCGTGGCCACGGCCGCGTTGCCACCACCGGCGTTGCCGTTGCCGGCGTTGCCGCCGTTACCGGCTGCGGGAACCTCGACCGGCTGCTCGGCCGAGTTGCCGCCGTTCTCGTTGAGCGAGCAGGTAGACAGTCCCTCGGCGTTCAGGTTCGGCTTGACGGCGTTGCGGCCGATCGCCGTCTCGATCCGGTTGATGGTGGCGAAACGCTTGTCCTCCAGCGGGCCAAGGATCGCGTTCTGGATGAAGGCGGGGCCGCCCTGGCCGACCGAGGACGCGATGCGGGCGTTGGCCTCGGCGATCTGCGTGTTCAGCAGCTCCAGATTGCGCTGCACCTCGGCCTGCGCCTGGGCCGGCACGGCAGGCAGGTTGTCGACCTGGGGGCAGTTGACCGTGGGAACGGCCGCCGCGCCGTCACCGCCGCCGGCGTTCGCACCGCCGCCGGCATTCGCGCCGCCGCCGTTGTTGCCCGCCGCCGGCACCTCGACCGGCTGTTCGGCCGAGTTGCCGCCGTCCTCGTTGAGCGAGCAGGTCGACAGGCCCTCGGCGTTCAGGTTCGGCTTGGCCGCGTTGCGACCGATCGCCGTCTCGATCCGGTTGATCACCGCGAAACGCTTGTCCTTCAATGGGCCCAGAACCGCGTTCTGGATGAAGGCCGGGCCACCCTGGCCGACCGAGGACGCGATCCGGGCGTTGGCCTCGGCGATCTGCGTGTTCAGCAGCTCCAGATTGCGCTGCACCTCGGCCTGCGCCTGGGCCGGCACGGCGGGCAGGTTGTTCACCTGGGGGCAGTTCACGGTGGGCACCGTCTCGGCGGCCGAGGCAACGCCGAGGCCTACACCGGCGAGGACCACGGCGACACCCGCGACCGCACCGATCTGCCAGCGGCGCGAATTCGTGCGGGACTTGTTGTACCGGGATCTGTACATTGGAGCTGCGCCTTCCGCCAGGGGGACCGTTTTTGGCTACGGCCATCCATACGGGAGCGCTCCCACGAGGGATTACCGCTTAAGGAACTCTTAAGACGATCTTTCTCGGCCACCCGCAGAACCGCAGGTCAGAGCCGCCCGGCTTCGGCAACCGCGTCCGCGCCGACAACGGCTTCCGCCCGCGTCACCCGCCGCGACCGCTACTGACTTCGGACCATCCCCTCGTCACCCCCGCCTCAGGCTGAACCCGCCACCCCGGGACCGGCCGCCCGGGTTCTGCACACGAAATGATCAAGCGGCAGATGGACGAGCGTGCCGGATTCGACGTGCCGCAAAGCGCGTTCTGCTGTCCGGCCGAGGGTCCGGCCAAGCGGACTGCTTCTGATCGGCCGGACGGAGCCCGCCACTCGTCGCCGGCCCCGCCCCGGTCACCAGGCAAATGGCGTCGCCTGACTCGACGGCCCGCAGTACGGTGGGCGGCACCCGATGAATGAGGTGAGTGCGGTGCATCCGATCTTGTGACAGCCCCAGAACGGGGCTGCGCGGAGCCGGAAGGTGACCGTTTCATGAGTCGGACCGACAAAACTCGGCCCTGGTGGGTGCAGCTGGTGGATGCGCCGGGGGTGAGTTGCAAGCCTGTGCACGACCATCGCTTCGGGCCGTGCACGCTGCCGAGCCGGGCTGTGCCCCAGCGGGCAAACCGCGGCCGGTGCCACTGGGTGGGCACGGCAGCCTTCAACATGCGGCGCTGTGAGAGCCACGGGCACGTCGAATCGAGCTTCTTCAACCGCCAGGAGCGGCGGCGTGACCGGCGCCAGACCCGCCGGTCGCTGCGTGCCTCGTACCCCGCAACGCGTTAGTCCGTCCGCCGGTCACACGGGCGGCGCCCCGCGTGACCGGCACAACAACACCCGCGCGACCGACACAACAACACGCCCAGCGCCCCGCGCGAGCAGCGAAGCATCTCCCCAGACGGCGCTGCGGGGTCGCGTGGTCGGCGGAGCTGTCGGTCAGAAGCCCAGGATGTCGGCCAGCCACGGGTTGCGGAACGTGCCGGCCGGGTCGTAGCGGCGCACGAGCTGCTCGAAGTCGGCGAAACGCTCGTACCCGGAACGGATCGTCGACGGCGTCTGGGTGAAGACCTTGCCCAGGTGAGGGCGCGGCGACAACGGGGCCAGGCGCTGTTCGAGCTCGGCCACCACGGGGGTCACGGCGTCGGCGTCGGCGATCCAGGTGAAGTGCAGGGCCATGCTGTCGCGGTGGTAGTTGGGGCTCAGCCACAGGTCGTCGGCCTTGATCGTGCGGATCTCGCACACCTGCAGCACCGGGGCCACCCGGTCGCGGATCGAGGCCACGGCGTCGATCGCGGCCAGGCCGTCCTCGCGGGCCACGTGGTATTCGGACTGGAGTTCCTCGCCGCTGGACGGAGTGAACTCCATGCGGAAGTGGGGCAGTCGCTGGTGCCACGGGCCGGGGACGCCGCCCTGCTCGGTGCTGTTGACCGCGGGCATGCCGGGCACCGGGTGGCGCGGACCGTCGGCCAGGCGGGCGCCGTACCAGTCGCCGTTCATCGGCTCGGTGCGCTTCAGCCAGGCGTGGCTGATGTCGAGGCTGGTCCAGTTGGTGAACAGGCTGACGCTGTAGCCGTCGGCCAGCATCTCGTGCAGGTGCTGCTCGACCGAGGCCCGGGGCACGTTGTCGTACACGTATTGGCGCAGTTCGAAGGCCGGCTGGACGTCGACCGTGAGGGCGACGACGACGCCGAGAGCGCCCAGGTTGACGACGGCGCCCGGGAAGTCGGCGTCGCCGCGGGCCAGCGTGACCAGTTTGCCGGAGCCGTCGACGAACTCGATCGACGAGACGGCGGCGGCCAGGTTCTGGTTCTTCTCGCCCGAGCCGTGCGTGGCCGTGGCGACCGCGCCGGCCACCGAGATGTGCGGCAGCGACGCCGTGTTGTGCAGGGCCAGCCCGTTGTCGTAGAGGTGGGCGGCCAGCACGCCGTAGCGGATGCCTCCGTCGACCCGCACCGATTTGCGGTCGGCGCTGATCTCGGCCAGGCGCGGCAGCTCGGCGAGCGAGACCAGCGTGCCGTCGGTGTCGGCCATGCGGTTGAAGGAGTGGCCGCTGCCCAGCACCTTGATCGGCCCACCACCGGCGACGATCTGCTGCACCTCGTCCACCGACGTGGGCCGGCGCACCTCCCGCGCACCGAAGACGACGTTGCCGGCCCAGTTGGTCACTTGCTCGCTCATGCGACCACCCTAAAACCCCTTCCCGTACACCGGGCGGCCGTGCCCGGTTGTCCGGACCGCCCGAATCGGAACCCACCGCGACAACCACCCAAAACACCCACGCGGCGGCCCTACCGCGCGAACAATACGGTCGATACAGCCGATGCCACGGTGAGCCGGACGGCCGAGGAGACCACCGCCCAAGGGCGTGAGCCGGAGACGGCCGGCTCGGCGACCGATGAGTCCGGCCGTTCCGGGCGGTCCTACAACCATGACGGTCGTGTTCGCCGTCGGCGCGGGGGTCACCCGTGCCGACATCCCGTGCCTGTGCGCGGCGCTGGCCGATCTGTTGCGTGGCCGCGCGGGACCGGGCCAGGTCGTCTGTGACGTCTCGGACGCACAGCCCGACGTGGTCACCATCGAGGCCCTGGCCCGGTTGCGCATGACCGCGGGCCGTTACGGCTGGCGCTTCAACACTCAGGGCGCCACCAGCGAGCTGCTGATGGTCTTCAGCCTGATGGGCCTGGGCGGCCTGTTCTTCTCGGGTCGCTACGCGCGCGGATATCCCCCACCGACCCCGGGGCGAACCGGGGTCGGTGGACGGGATCGGCGCGGTTCAGGCGGGCAGGCTTTCGGGCAGGCCGAAGAGCGGGAACAGGCGCTGGGTGTCGAGGAAGTTGTTGATCCCGGCGATCCGGCCGTCTGAGATCTCGAGGACTATCAGCGCCCACGGCACGTGGCCGGGGCCGTGCTCGTCGCGGCGGTATTGGGCGAAGGCGGGCAGGCCGTTGGCCACGAGCGGGATCAGGCGGGAGCCCTCGCAGCCGGCGCCGGTGCCGGACATCCAGGCCGTGATGTCGGCGTGGCCGCGCAGCCACAGCGGCAGCGGCGGCATCGACAGCGTCGCGTCCTCGTGGAGCAGGGCGGTGAGCGCGGTCAGGTCGTACGCCTCGAAGGCCTGCACGTAGCGGGCCAGCAGCTTCTTCTGCTCGTCGTCGGAGGGCTCGAGCACCTGGGCGCCCTTGTCGGCCGCGGCGATCGTGGCCCGGGCCCGCTGCAGGGCGCTGTTGACGCTGGGCACCGACGTGTCGAGCAGGTCGGCCACCTCTTGCGCCGACCAGGCCAGCACCTCGCGGAGGATGAGCACGGCACGTTGCTTGGGCGGCAGGTGTTGCAGCGCGGCGACGAAGGCGAGCCGGATCGACTCGCGGTCGGCGACCACCTGAGCCGGGTCGGCCACCGCGGCCAGCACCCGCCCGTCGGGCACCGGGCCGACCCAGATCTCGTCGGGCCGGGGCTCGCCCGGATGGGTGGCATGACCGTCGCCGGGGCCGCCGAGTTCCATCGGCCGGGCCCGCCGCTGGGCGCTGCCGAGCATGGTCAGGCAGACGTTCGTGGCGATGCGGTAGAGCCAGGACCGCAGGGCCGAACGGCCCTCGAAGCCCTCGTAACTCTTCCAGGCGCGCACGAGAGTGTCCTGGACAGCGTCCTCCGCCTCGAAGGCGGAACCGAGCATGCGGTAGCAGTAACCGGTCAGCTCGGGGCGGAACGTCTCCAGCTGGGACTCGATGGGGGTGGCCACGTCGCTCACGAGTCCGAACCTAGCCCAGGGGTACGACAAGAAAAACCTCTGCGCACACCGATGAGTACTCCGGACGTGCCAGGTCTTAGGGGTGTCGCACAGAGCACGAGACGCCCCGGAGGCACACAATGACGAACTGGACCCAGGACAACGCCGGCAACGGTCAGTACGCCGAGGTCAACGGGATCAACCTGTACTACGAGTCGCACGGCGCGGGCCGCCCGCTGATCCTGCTGCACGGCGGCCTCGGCTCGGGCGAGATGTTCGGGCCGATCATCGGTCAGTTCGCCGACGGCCACCGGGTGATCCTGGTCGACCTGCAGGGTCACGGCCGCACGGCCGACATCGACCGCCCGCTGCACATCACGTTCATGGCCGACGACGTGGCTGCCCTCATCGACCACCTCGGCCTCGAGAAGCCGGACGTGGTCGGCTACTCGCTGGGCGGCGGGGTGGCCCTGCAGCTCGCGATCCGCCACCCGGCCAAGGTCGGCCGGTTGGTCGCGGCCTCGGCCGGCATCCGGCGCAACGCCACCTACCCCGAGATCCTCGAGCAGCAGGGCCAGGTGGGTCCCGAGGCGGCCGAGTTCATGAAAGAGACCCCGATGTACGAGCTGTACTCGCGGGTGGCGCCCCGTCCGGAGGACTTCCCCCGCCTGCTCGGCAAGATCGGCGAGGCCATGGCGAAGGACTACGACTACACCGAGGAGGTGCGCAACCTCCAGGTGCCTACGCTGATCGTGGCGGCCGACGCCGACATGTGCCCGCCGAGCCACTTCGTCGAGGTGTTCGAGCTGCTCGACGGCGGCCTGCGCGACGGCGGCTGGATGGGCGAGGGCCGGCCCAAGGGCGGGCACGCGCTCGCCATCCTGCCCGGCCTGACCCACTACAACCTGTTCATGTCCCCGCTGTTCGCCGCGGCCGCCCTGGGCTTCGTCGACGCCACGGAGTGAGCCGACTCTAATCGTGGCCTCAGGTTGATCGGGGAGAATGAGCCGAAACATCAACTGGAGGAGCGGCCGGCGTGCGAATCATGATCGCGGATGACGAGGCGGCCATCCGTGAGTCGCTGGAGCGGGTGCTCCAGGTCGAGGGTTACGACACCAGCACCGTCGCCAACGGTCTCGCCGTCCTCGACGGGGTCGGTGGCGGGGCGCCGGATCTGCTGATCCTCGACGTGATGATGCCCCGCCTCGGCGGGTTGGAGACCTGCCGGCGGTTGCGAGCGGCGGGCCAGGATCTGCCGGTGCTGATGCTGACCGCTCGGGACCAGGTCTCCGACCGGGTCGCCGGGCTGGACGCGGGCGCCGACGACTATCTGCCCAAGCCGTTCGCCACCGAGGAGTTGCTGGCCCGCGTCCGTGCCCTGCTGCGCCGCCGCGCGCCGGGCGACGACGAGTCGCCGATCCTGTCGTACGCCGACGTCCGGCTCGATCCCGACAGGTTCGAGGCGTGGCGGGGCGGGCGGTCGCTGCACCTGACCCGGACCGAGTTCTCCCTCCTGCAGGTCCTCGTACGCAACGCGACCCGGGTCTTGACCCGCGACGCGCTGTTCGAGGCGATCTGGGGCTTCGACATGAGCACCACCGCCAACAACCTTCAGGTATACGTGAGCTATCTGCGCCGCAAGATGGAGGCCGGGGGCGAGCCGCGACTGATCTACACGCTGCGCGGCCTGGGATACACGTTGCGGGAGACTCCTCCGTGAGCGGGCCCGCCGGCCGGGCACCGCGCCGGCTGACCCGATGGTGGCGGCGGCGGTCGCTGCGGAGCAGGCTGACGATGATCGCGGCGACGGCCATCGCGGTCAGCGTGTTCGTGGCCTTCCAGGTGGCCAGCGAGCTGATGGACCGGAAGCTGCGGGACACCGCCGAGAATCAGCTGCGCGCCGACGCCCTAGTCCTGGCGACGAACGCGGAGCGCGCCGGTCCGGCGCAGGTCGAGCTACCGCCGTATCCCGGATCCGGTCGGCTGGTGCGGGTCATCCTGTCCGACGGCTCGACCCGGACGCCGGCCGGCCAACCCGCGCTGCCCCCCGTCAGCGAGCACGCCGGGCGCGTGGCGCAGGGCGCGTCGACCGACCTGCTGGAGTCGACCGACTGGGACGACGGCTACATCGTCTACACGCTGCGGGCGGGCGACGGCGCGGTCCAAGTGGCCCACCTCGCCGACGACAGCCCGATCAACCAGTTCGGGTTCGGCATGCTGCTGATCGGGCTGTTCTGCGTGGCCGGCGGCGCCCTTGTCGGGCGGGCCGTGGCGCGGACCGCGCTGGCACCGATCGACCGGCTGACCGCCGCCGCGGTCCGTGTCGCGCACACCCAGGACCTCGACGCCGACATCCCGGACGAGGGTGGCGGGGAGATCCGGCGGCTGATCCAGTCGATCAACGACATGCTCGCCGCGCTCCGGGACTCCCGGCGGTCCCAGCGGCTGCTCGCCGAGGACGCCGCCCACGAGCTCAAGACCCCGCTCACCAGCCTGCGCCTCAACATCGAGCTGCTGATCCGGCTCGATCGGCGCGGCACCCTGGACAGCGCACTGCCGGCGGAGAGCCGGACCCGGCTGCTCAACGATCTCGGCGCCCAGGTGGCCGAGTTGAGCACCCTTGCCGCCGAGCTGACCGACCTGGCCCGCGGTGACATCAACGACGAGAGCACCGAAGTGCTCGACCTCGCCGACGTGGCGGTGGCCGCCGCGACCCGGGCGCGTTCCCGCGTGCCCGACATCGAGATCGCGCTCGACCTGACCTCCGTGTGGGTGAGCGGGCGTCCCGCTGCGCTCCAACGGGCAGTGCTCAACCTCATCGACAACGCCGGCAAGTGGTCCCCCGCGGACCAGCCGGTCCAGGTCCGGCTCCGAACCGAGGGCGCCTCGGCCGTGCTCGAGGTCGACGACGCCGGGCCCGGCATCGACGCCGCCGACATGCCGCGGGTGTTCGACCGGTTCTACCGTGCCGGCAGCGCCCGGGCGCTGCCGGGATCCGGCCTGGGGCTGTCGATCGTGCAGCGGGTCGTCGACGCTCACGGCGGCCGGGCCGCCGTCGCCCGCTCCGCACGCGGTGGCGCGCTGCTTCGGGTCGACCTTCCGGCCGCGGCCCCGCCCGCCCCGATCGCGCGGCTCGCCGCCGGGGAGGACACCGCGGTGCGCTGACCGGCCCCGGCGCGTGGCGCAGGACCGAAGGGCGGCGACCGTCGGACCCATGAAGAAGATCCGGGACGGGCCTGAGCCCGTCCCGGATCTCGTCCGTGCCGCCGCGCTCACCGTTGCAGCGCGGGCTCCTCGTCGTCGGCGAGTGACCGGTGCCTGGCCGGTGGCTCCGCCGGTGGGCGGGATAGCCGGCTGGGTGCCCACATCCGCCGGCCGAGTAGCAGGGTGAGGGCGGGTACCAGGACCGACCGCACGAGCAGGGCGTCGAGCAGGACGCCGAAGGCGATGAGGAACCCGAGTTCGACCAGCATCACCAGCGGAAGTGAGACGAGGACCGCGAACGTGGCCGCCAGGACCAGGCCGGCCGAGGTGATCACGCCGCCGGTGGCCGAGAGGGCTTTGAGCATGCCGTCTCTGGTGCCGAGGCGCAGGGTCTCCTCCCGGGCCCGGTGGGTCAGGAAGATGTTGTAGTCGACGCCGAGCGCTACCAGGAACATGAAGGCCAGCAGCGGCACCGAATAGTCGATGCCTTTGAACCCGAGGATGGTGTCGAAGACGAAGACGCTGCCGCCGAAGGCCGCAGCGAAGGAGACGATCACGGTGGCCATCAGGATCAGCGGGGCCACGATGGCGCGTAGCAGCAGCCCGAGGATGATCAGGACGACGGCGAGTACCAGCGGGATCACCACCTTCTGGTCGCGTCTGGTGGTCACGTCGGTGTCGAGGTGCTCCGCACTCGGCCCGCCGACGATCGCTTCCGCCCCGTTGACCGTGTGTACGGCGGTGCGCACCCGTTTGATCGTGTCGTACTCCGCGGTGGTGTCCGGCGCGTCGGTCGGGTACACGGAGATGTCGACCCAGCCGCCCTTGGTCTCGCCCGTTTCGGCCTGGGCCACGCCGGGGACGCCCTTGACGACGTTGAGGACCCGCTCCTGGTACGCCGCCCGGGTGAAGACCGTCATCGGCTGGCCGCCGAGTTCCGGGAAGTGCTGACGCAGAACAGTGAAGCCGGCGACCGATTCCGGCGTGGACAGGAACTGGTCCTGCTCGCGCAGGACGTTGGTGTTGCCCGACAGGCCGACGGTGAGCACGCCGAGGACTCCGAGCGAAGCGAGCGTGGCCACCCACCGGCGGCGGTTGATCGCGGTGCCGAGCCGTCCCCACAGCCCCGGCTTCTGCTGCATTGCCGTGCCGAACCGGGGGATGGCCGGCCAGAAGATCCGCCTGCCGAGCACCACGAGCAGCGCCGGGAACAGCGTCAGCATGGCCACCAGCGCGCAGAGGATGCCGGCCGCACCGATCGGGCCCAGCCCGCGGGTTTCGTTCAGGTCCGCGGCGAGCAGGCAGAGCAGGCCGGCGACCACGGTGGCCGCGGATGCGACGATGGCCGGCGCCGCGCGGCGTAGTGCATGGAGCATCGCGACTCGGACGTTTTCGTAGTGGTGCAGTGCTTCCCGATATCGGGCGATGAGCAACAGCGCGTAGTCCGTGCCGACGCCGAACACCAGGATCGTCAGCAGCGCCGAGTTCTGGCTGTTGATCACGAGGCCGAAGCCCTTGACGAGCAGGTAGACGGTCGCCATCGAGGTCAGCGCGGCGACACCCACGGCCACCAGCGGGACGAACCACAACACCGGGCTGCGGTAGGTGAGGATGAGCAGGATGGTGACGACGATGATGGTGGTGAGGAAGACCTGCACGTCGATGCCGTCGAAGACAGCGTCCATGTCGGCGTCGATCCCTGCCGGGCCGGTCACCTTGAGGTCCAGGCCGGCGGGGCGGTCCTTCGCGGTGTCCCGCATCGGGCCGATGATGACCGCCGGTTCGCCGTAGGTCGTGCTCACGTTGAGGGTGAACACCATCGCCTTGCCGTCGTTGGAGCGCTGCGTCGCCGGGCCCTCGTCGTCCTCGCCGGCCGGCGGCGCCACCTTCGGCGGGTACCGCTTGGCCAAGGTGTCGTAATGACGCTCGACCGCCGCGCGGTCGGCAACGGTCAAGCCACCAGCACGGTGGTACACGAAGACAAACGTGTTGTCCTCACCACCGGGAAGCCTGTCCTCCAGCGCCGCCACCTTCGTGGACTCGGCACTGGCCGGCAGACCATCCACGGCCCTGTCCTTGGTGACCGAGCCCAACTTCCCGCTCAGCGGCACCATGACCACCGCCAGCGCCATCCACAACCCGATCACCAACCACGGCACCCACCGGCCGGCCAACCGACCGGCCGGCCCTTCCCCGGGCGGAGCTGCGTTGTCTGCCATCACTAGCCTCCTGCATTCGGATTCCACGCAGGTCTGGTGCCTGCTGCGTACTTCGTAGTCACCGAATCTGAGACGATGGTTAATGCGCCGCTCAAGCCGCGTCGCCGACCTCCGCGCGGTCGACAGCTGCGGACTGGTGCTCGCCGTCCTGGTTACCGACGGACACCTTCGAGCCGGTTGAGCCTGAAGAGCACGGCGTGCACGGCGAAAAGCGCGAAGCCGGCCAGCACGGGCAGCAGCACCGGATGGACGAATGCCGCCAGCGCCGCCACGACCAGCACCACGCCGGTCGTGGCGGCCAAGGCCTGCGGTCTGCCGGCCGCGAGCGCTCCCGCCCGCCGTACGGAATGAGGCGCCGGCGAACCGGCCAGCCCAACCACCAGAGCGGCGAAACCGGCGCCCAGCGCCGCCGCCAGCAACACGGCGGCGACCACAGCGGCCCCGCCCGGCACGTCACCGCGGCGCAGCGCCGCCACGTCGACGACCACCAGCCACCCGGCGGCCAGCACCAGCGGACCGGCGAACAGGCCGGGCACCAGCCGGGTACGGAAATCGACCCAGCACTCGGCGGCCGTCGGCCACCGGCCGATGCTGAGCAGCCGGTGGAGGGCAGCGCTCCCCGCGCCCAGTGCCGCCCCGGCCGTGACGACGGGCAGGCAGGCCAGCGTCACCAGGATGCCCAGCAACGCCAGGTCGGCGGCGAACCGCAGCGAGTCACGCCAGTCGTGCGGCACGAGTGATCACCCCTTGAGGCCGCTGGTGTTGATGCCCTCGACCAGCAGGCGCTGGAAGGCCACGAAGAACAGGAAGACCGGGACCAGCGACAGCAGGGACATGGCGAACATCGGGCCGACCGCGTTCTCGCTGCCGGAGTCGATGAACAGGGTCAGCGCGACCGGCGCCGTGTAGTCCTTGAGGTCGGACAGGAAGACCAGCTGGCGGAAGAAGTCGTTCCAGGTCCAGATGAACGAGAAGATCGCCGTGGTGACCAGGGCCGGCCGGGACAGCGGCAGGATCACGTGCCGGAAGATGCTGTAGGGCGAGGCGCCGTCGATCACCGCGGCCTCGTCGAGCTCACGCGGGATGCCCCGCATGAACTGGACCATGAGGAACACGAAGAACGCCTCGGTGGCCAGGAACTGCGGCAGCAGCAGCGGCAGGTAGGGCCAGTCGCCGCCGACCCAGCCGAGGCTGCGGAACAGGATGTACTGCGGGATGATCAGCACGTGCCCGGGCAGCAGCAGGGTGCCGATCATGACGCCGAACCAGATGCCGCGCAGCCGGAAACGCAGACGGCTGAACGCGTACGCCGCCAGCAGGCACGAGATCGTGTTGCCGGCCACCGTCAGGAGCGAGACGAGCGCGCTGTTGAGGAAGAAGCGCCCGAAGTTGACGTCGAACTTGTTCCAGCCGTCGGCGAAGTTGCCCGGCGTGAACTCGCGCGGGATCAGCCCGATGTTGTTGACGATCTCCTGCGGCGACTTGAACGACGTGCCCACCATCCACACCAGCGGGTAGAGCACGATGGCCAGGATCAGCAGGAGGGCCGCGAGGCGGAACGGAAACCGCATCACCGCTCCTCGTTGTCGGAGTAGTGGACCCAGAAGCGGCCCGTGTTGAACAGCAGCACCGTGATCGCGCCGATCACGATCAGGAAGACCCAGGCCATCGCCGACGCATAGCCCATGTTCAGGTCGACGAACCCGGCGATGTAGAGGTTGAGCGAATACATCAGCGTGGAGTCGACCGGGCCGCCGGTGCCGTTGGAGAGCACGAAGGCCGATGTGAAGCCCTGGAAGCCGTTGATGGTCTCCAGCACCAGGTTGAAGAAGATGACCGGCGACAGCATCGGCAGCGTGATGTGCACGAATTTGCGCCACGGGCTGGCGCCGTCGACCGACGCCGCCTCGTAGAGCTCGACCGGCACCTGCTTCAGCCCGGCCAGGAAGATCACCATCGGCGCGCCGAACTGCCAGACGGCCAGCAGGATCAGCGTGGACAGCGCCCAGTCGGGATCGTTGACCCAGGGCAGTCCCTCGATGCCGAAGATCGCCAGGAACGAGTTGAAGGCGCCGTCGCGGTTGAACATGCTGACCCACACGATGGCCAGCGCGACGCTGCCGCCGAGCAGCGACGGCAGATAGAACAGGCCCCGGAAGACCGAGATGCCGCGCATCGTGCGGTTGAGCAGCAGCGCCACGGCGAGCGCGGCAGCCAGCTTGAGGGGCACCGCCACCAGCGCGAACGTCACCGTGACCTGCACCGCGTGCCAGTAGGACTGGTCGGCCGTGAACATCCGCCGGTAGTTCTCGAGGCCGATCCAGTTCGCCTCGGTCAGCGGGATCAGCGGGCTGTAGTCGGTGAAGCTGAGATACAGCGAGATCAGCATCGGGATCGCCGTGATGCCGAGCAGGCCCAGCAGCCACGGCGAGAGGAACACGTAGCCGGCCAGGTTCTCCTGGCGGCGGCGGACCCGCCGCCCCGGCTGCGGGGCAGCCGGAGCGACGGGTGCTGGGGTCAGGGTGGAGGCGGTCACGAGGCGCCGATCGCCGCCTTGGCGGCGGTGACGTACGCCGCTGCGGCTTGCTCCGGGGTCTGCCGCCCGTAGATGACCTCTTCGGCCACCCGGACCAGCTCGGAGCGCACTTTGCTGTGGCCCTGCGGCGGCACGGTCGGCGGGTTCGGCCCGAATTTCGCTCCCAGCTCGTCCTGGACGGCGATCGTCTGTTTCATGTCGGCGTCGGTCACGGTGGCGGCGATCTGCTGACGGATTTCGGTGTTCGGCGGCAAGCCGCGGTCGGTGCCGAGGATCTTCGCCGCGTCCGGGTCGTTGGCCAGGAAGTTGATCACGTCGACCGCGATGTCCTTGTGCTTGCTGCCGCGGAACGCCGAGAAGTAGAGCGACGCACGCGCCCACTGCACGCTCGGGTCACCCGGGTAGGCCATTAGACCCAACTCGTCCTCGGTGTTCTTCTTCAGCTCGGGCATCTGGTTGGTCCAGACCCACGACGTGCCGGCCTTGCCCGTCACGACCAGCTGCTTGCTGACGTCGCTGGCGTTGCCCTCATGGATGACGTCCGGCGTCGGCGTGGCCCCCTTGGCGCGGGCGTCCTTCCAGAGCGTGAACCACTTGGTCATGTCGGCCTCGTCGAACCCGAGTTGCTTCCCCGCGTACAGGTCCTTGCCGTTCTGCCTCAGGTAGACCCAGAGCGCCTGGTAGACCGCGCTCGCGTCCTGGGTGCCGGGCAGCTTGGCCGTCGTGGAGACGCCTGCTGCCCAGTCGATGAACTCCTCCCAGCTCATGCCGGTCTTGGGCTCGGGCAGCTTGTGCTTGGCCAGCAACGTCTTGTTGTAGACCAGCCCCTGGGTGTTCTCCCCCATGGCGACGCCGACCAGCTTGCCGTCGACCTCGCCGTACTTGCGCAGGCTGGCCGGGAACTTGCTGACGTCGAGTTTGCCGTTCTGCGTGTAAGGCGTCAGGTCGAGCGTGACCCCGCGGCCCGCATACTCGGAGATGTAGTTGTCGTCGATCTGGAAGATGTCGGGTGCGTTGCCCCCGGCGGTGAGGGTGGCGAGCTTGTCGAAGTAGCCCTGGTTTCCCTGCCAGGTCTTCTTGAACGTGACGTCCGGGTGTTTCTGGGTGTAGAGCGCGAGCGCCTGGTCGGTCAGCTCGGCGCGCTTCTCGGCGCCCCACCAGAAGATCGACAGCTCGGTCTTGCCGTCGCTGCCACCTCCGTCGTCGCCGCCGCAGGCCGCGGCGCCCAGCAGGAGCGGAACTGTAAGGGCGGCGGCGAGTAACCGGCGCCGGGTAGTACGTTGAGCGGGCGTGACCGCCCGCGTGATGGGCTCCATGGCGCTTCTCCTTCAGGAAGCGACACCTTCCGGGGCGTTCACGTCGCCCGGGTCCGCAGGGCTGTGCGGACCCGGGCCCCGCCCCGTCGAGTCGCGGATGACCAGTTCGGTCTGCAGGTGGATGTGTGCGGTGGTGCGGCGGTCGTCGCCATGCGCGAGCAGCATGTCGACGGCCGCCCGACCAGCGGCGGCGGTGGGGGTCGCCACCGTGGTCAGCTTCGGGCGGGTCAGTCGGCTGAGCATGATGTCGTCGATCCCGACGACGCTGACGTCGGCGGGCACCCCGGCCCCGGCCGCCATCAGACCTTCGATGAGACCGATCGCCATGAGGTCGTTGTAGGCGAGCACGGCGGTGGCGCCGGCCCGCAGCACGTCCTGGGCGACCGTGAGCCCACCGAACTCGGTCGGCGCGTTGGGGCCGATGATGGTCAGCTCGGCCCCGGCGGCGCGGGCGGTGGCAGCGGCCGACCGCCGGATCTCGCGGCTGGTCCACGACCCGCGCGGGCCGCCGAGCAGGGCGAGGTGGCGGTGTCCGAGCGCGGTGAGGTGTTCGACCGCGGTGCGGGCGCCGCGGGCGACGTCCATCACGACGGCCGGGATGCCGGCGATCTGCCGGTTCACCACGACCAGCGGCACCTCGCGGCTGAGCCGTTCGATCAGCGTGTTGCTCATGCGCGGGCTGACCAGCAGCACGCCGTCGACCTGCTTGGCCAGGGCGCGCACCACCTCTTCCTCGAGCGCCGCGTCCTCGTTGGTGTCGGCGACGAAGATGTGGTGGTCGTGCTTGCGGGCCTGACTCTCGGCCGCCTTGATCAGCGGCGGGAAGAACGGGTTGGCGATGTCGGCCACGATCAGGCCGATGTTGTAGGTGCGGCCGGTGATGAGCGCGCGGGCGGCCCGGTTCGGGCGGTAGCCCAGCTCCTCGGCGTGAGCCAGGACGCGGCTGCGGGTGTTGGGGTTGACCAGATGCGGCGCCGAGAACGTGCGCGACACGGTCGAGATGTGCACTCCGGACGCCCGAGCGACGTCGCGAATGGTCACCGCCATGCCCCGGCCTCCTTTGTGGTTTGTGGCCCCGGTCACGTGATGACAGCCATTAATGCAAGCGGTTGCACAGCTGTCAATGGCGTTGTGTTGCATCCAGATGACAAACGGATGCTTCGGATGCGCTCTTAATCGGGCATATACCGCCGAAACCAGCGCGAGTCATTGACGCGGCGGGATCGATAGTCCTAACTTCGCTGCAAACCTTTGCCGTCGCAGAGCCGGAGTGATCATGGCTAGACGCAGAATCGCCGTCATCGGCACCGGCCATCGCGCCGGGATGTTCATCCGCGCAGTCACCGACGACCACGCCGGCACGGCCGAACTGGTCGCCCTGGCCGACGTCAACCAGGCCCGGATGGACGTCCACAACGGCTGGCTGACGAAACCCGTGCCCACCTACCAGGCGGCCGGCCTCGCCACCATGCTGGCCCGGGAACGGGTCGACGAGCTGATCGTGACCAGCGTGGACAGCACGCACGCCGGCCACATCGTGACCGCGCTGGAGGCCGGCTGCGACGTCATCACCGAGAAACCGATGACCGTGGACTCGCCGAGCTGCGACCGCATCCTGGACGCGGTCGAGCGCACCGGCCGCCGCGTGCAGGTCGCCTTCAACTACCGCTTCAACCCCGTGCACGAGGTGGTGCGCACGCTGCTGGCCGGCGGCGAGATCGGCGAGATCGGCTCGGTGCACTTCGAGTGGCTGCTCGACGTGCGGCACGGCGCCGACTACTTCCGCCGCTGGCACCGCGACAAGGCCAGTTCGGGCGGGCTGCTCGTGCACAAGTCGGGGCACCACTTCGACCTGGTCAACTGGTGGCTGAGCGCGGCGCCGGCCGAGGTCTACGCGTCCGGGCGGCTGTTCTTCTACGGCGATCAGGGACGCGGCCGCGGGCAGGCCGACGACCGGTTCGCGCTCGACCTCACCGCCGACCCGCGGCTGCGGGCGCTCTACGTCGAGCCGTCGGCCGAGGACGGCTACCACCGCGACCAGGACGTCTTCGCGCCCGGCGTCAGCATCGAGGACGACCTCGCCGTGCTGGTGCGCTACGACTCCGGCGCCACGATGAGCTACCACCTCACCGCGTACGCGCCGTGGGAGGGCTACCGGCTGATGGTCAACGGCAGCAAGGGCCGCCTCGAGCTCGAGGTGGTCGAGAGCGACCACGTCAGCCCGGCCGCGGCCGGCCAGGTCAAGCAGGGCGCCAGCCCCGAGTCCGGGTCGGTGACGCTGACCATCCGGCCGTTCTGGTCACCGCCGTACGCCGTGGAGCTGCAACCCGTGGACCGCGAGGGACACGGCGGCGCCGACAAACGGATGACCGCCGTGCTGCTCGGCGGCGAGACCGACCCCATGCACCGGTCGGCGACCGCCGACGACGGGGCCCTGGCCCTGCTCACCGGTCTGGCCGCGAACGAGAGCCTGGCCACGGGCCGGCCGGTGCACGTGAAGGAGACGAGATAGTGCCCGACCCGATTCTCACCACCGACCTGGCCCGCGAGCTGCACGCGGTGGCGCGCGACCTGCCGCTGATCAGCCCGCACGGCCACGTCGACCCGGCGCTGCTGGCCGACGACCAGCCCTTCGAGGACCCGGCCCGGCTGCTGATCGTGCCCGACCACTACGTCACGCGCATGCTGCTCAGCCAGGGCATCCCACCCGACCGGCTGGGCGTTCCGCGGCGCGACGGCGGCCCGGTCGAGACCGACCCGCGCACGATCTGGCGGCTGCTCGCGGCGAACTGGCACCTCTTCCGGGGCACGCCGTCCCGGCTGTGGCTCGAACAGACCTTCCGTACGGTGTTCGAGGTCGAGACCCCGTTGCGCCGGGACACCGCCGACGAGGTGTACGACGCGATCGCCGCCCGCCTGACCGAGCCGGCGTTCCGCCCGCGGGCGCTGTTCGAGCGCTTCGGCCTCGAGGTGCTGGCCACCACCGAGTCCCCGACCGACGACCTCGCCCGGCACGCCAAGCTGGCCGCCGACGGGTGGGAGGGCCGGGTCATCAGCACGTTCCGCCCGGACGACGTGGTCGACCTGGAACGCGAGGACTGGGCGGCCAACGTCGGGCGGATGGGCGAGCTGGCCGGGGAGGACACCGGCACGTACGCCGGATATCTGGCCGCGCTGCGCGTACGGCGGCAGGACTTCATCGCGATCGGCACCACGTCGTCCGATCACGGGCACCCGACGGCCCGCACGGTCGACCTCTCCCCCGCCGACGCGGCCAAGCTCTACGACCGGGCGCTGCGCGGCGAGACCTCGGCCGCCGACGCGGAGACGTTCCGCGGTCACATGATCCTCGAGTTCGCCCGGATGTCGATCGACGACGGCCTGGTGATGCAGCTGCACCCGGGCGCGTCGCGCGACCACAACCGGGCGCTGTTCGCCGCGCACGGCCGCGATGTGGGCGGCGACATCCCGCAGGCGACCGACTACGTCCACGCGCTGCGGCCGCTGCTGGAGGCGTACGGGATGGACCCCCGGCTGCGGGTGGTGCTCTACACGCTCGACGAGACAGCGTTCAGCCGGGAGCTGGCCCCGCTGGCCGGCGGTTATCCCGCGCTGTTCCTGGGCGCGCCGTGGTGGTTCCTGGACACGCCGGACGCGATGCGCCGCTTCCGCGAGGCGGTCACCGACGCGGCGGGCTTCTACAACACGGCCGGGTTCGTCGACGACACCCGGGCCTTCTGCTCGATTCCCGTACGCCATGACGTGGCCCGCCGGGTCGATGCCGCCTACCTGGCCACTCTGGTGGAGCAGGACCGCCTGCCGTTCGACGAGGCGGCCGAGACGATGGCCGACCTCGCCTACCACCTGCCCAAGCGGATCTTCAAGCTCGAGAAGGGTGCCGGCGCATGACCACCATCACCGGGTTCGAGGTGCACGACGTGCGCTTCCCCACCGCGGCGGTCGGCGACGGCTCCGACTCGATCAACCGCGGCGACTACTCGGCGACCTATGTCGAGCTGGCCACGGACGAGGGCGTGACGGGCACCGGTTTCACCTTCACCAACGGCCAGGGCAACGAGATCACCTGCGATTCCGTACGCGCCATGGCCCCGCTTCTGCTCGGGCGGAGTGTCACCGATCTGACCGCAGAGCCGCCCCGGTTGCTCACGGCCCACCCGCAGCTCCGCTGGATCGGCCCCGAGAAGGGCGCGATCCACATGGCGACCGGCGCCCTGGTCAACGCCGTCTGGGACGCGCGCGCCAAGGTGGCGGGCAAGCCGATGTGGCAGCTGCTGGCCGAGCTACCCACCGCCGAGCTGCTGTCGTGTGTGGACTTCCGGCACATCGACGACGCGCTCACGCCGGACGAGGCGGCCGCGATCCTCGACAAGGGCCGCGTGGGCCTCGAGGACCGGCTGGCCGTGTTGCGGAGTGACGGTTTCCCGTCGTACACCACAAGCGTCGGCTGGCTCGGTTACCCCGACGACAAGGTGCGCGCGCTGACCCGGCAGGCCTACGCCGAGGGCTGGCGGGCCATGAAGATGAAGGTCGGCGGCCCGATCGAGGACGACGTGCGGCGGGCCGGCATCATCCGCTCCGAGATCGGCCCGGACGCGCTGCTCATGATGGACGCCAACCAGATCTGGGGCGTCGGCGAGGCCATCGCCGCCATGGCCCGGCTGGCCGAGTTCGACCCGTACTGGATCGAGGAACCGACCCATCCCGACGACGTGCTCGGCCACGCGCGCATCCAGCGGGCGGTGAGCCCGATCCGGGTCGCCACCGGCGAGGTCGCGGCCAACCGGGTCGTCTTCAAGCAGCTGCTGCAGGCCGAGGCGATCGGCGTGATGCAGATCGACGCGTGCCGGGTCGCCGGCATCCCCGAGGTGCTGGCCGAACTGCTGCTGGCCGCGAAGTTCGGCGTGCCGGTGTGCCCGCACGCGGGCGGGGTCGGCCTGTGCGAACTGGTCCAGCACCTGGCGATCTTCGACTACCTGCGGGTCGGCACGTCGCTCGACGGCCGCATGATCGAGTACGTCGACCACCTGCACGAGCATTTCACCGACCCGGTGCGTACGCGTGACGGCCGCTACCTCGTGCCGGAGCAACCGGGTTACAGCTCCGATCTGCGCCCGGCCTCGATCGCCGAGTTCTCGTTCCCGGGCGGCCCGGCATGGAACTGAGCCGGGCGTCCCTGAGCAGCGTCCCGGCCGCGAGCCGCCCCCGGATCGCCGCGCCCGCGCCCGGCATCGTGCATCTCGGCGTGAGCGCCTTTCATCGGGCCCACCAGGCCGTCTTCACCGAGGACGCGATGGCCGCGGCCGGCGGCGACTGGGGCATCGTCCATGTGGCGCCCCGCTCGCCTCAGATCGTCGGCGCCATGCGCGACCAGGACGGGCTCTTCAGCGTCACCACGCTCGGCCCGGACGGCTCGAGCACCCGGGTGATCGGCTCGTCGGCCGGACAGATACTGGCCGCGGCCGACCCGGACGCGGTCGTGAAGCTGCTGGCCGACCCGGCCGTCAAGGTCGTGACGCTGACCGTGACCGAGAAGGGCTACCGGCTCGATCCGGCGACCGGGCGGCTACTGCTCGACGACGAGTTGCGGGCCGACCTCGAGACCGGACGGTCGCCGCGTACGGTCCCGGGACTGCTCATCCGCGGGCTGTGCGCCCGACGGCGGGCCGACGCGGGGCCGATCGCCCTGGTCAGCTGCGACAACCTGCCGGCCAACGGCCATCGGGTGCGCGGCCTGATCGACACGCTGGCCGTGGCCAAGGGGGTCAGCGAGTGGGTGCAGGAGAACGTGACCTGCCCCGGCACGATGGTCGACCGGATCGTGCCCGCCACCACGGCAGCCACCTTGGACCTGGCCGCGCGAACGTTGGGCGTGCGCGATCGGGCAGCCGTCAACGGCGAGCCGTACTCGGCCTGGGTGATCGAGGACGCTTTCCCGGCCGGGCGCCCGGCCTGGGACCAGGCCGGGGCGGTGCTCACCGACGACCCGCGGCCCTGGGAGACGCTGAAGCTGCGGTCGCTGAACGGCGTGCACTCGGCGATCGCGTACCTCGGCGCGGTGGCCGGCCGGGAGACCATCGCGGCCGCCCTCGAACTGCCGGGACTGGCCGGCGTGCTGCGGCGCCTCATCACCGAGGACATCGCGCCGAGCCTGGTGCCGCCGTCCGGTGTGGACACCGTCGCGTACGGCGAACAGGTGCTGACCCGGTTCGCCAATCCCGCCATCGAGTACCGGACCGTCCAGGTGGCGATGGACGGCTCACAGAAGCTGCCGCCCCGGGTGCTGCACACGATCCAGCAGCGACGCGAGGCCGGGGCCGTGCCCCGCTGGGCGGCCCTGGTGGTGGCGGCCTGGATGCGCTTCGTCCAGGGCGTCTCCGACGAGGGCCGCCCGCTGCCGCTCGACGACCCGCTGGCCGACCGGATCCGGGCCCGCCTGGCCGCCGGCCCGTCCACCCCGGACGGCGTGGTGGACGCGCTGCTGGGCCTGGACACGATCTTCAGCCCCGACCTGGCCGAGGACGCCGAGTTGCGCGTCGTCCTGGTGGAATGGCTGACCGCCCTGGACAAGCACGGCGTCGCCGCCACCCTGGCCGGCGCCTGATGGCTTCGCCGCTGAGCAGGTTTCCCACCGGCCGCCCACCCGGGACGAGACGTCTCGTCTCGGATGGGGCACCGCGGTGACGCCGCGGGTGGCGCTGATCGGCGCCAACGGCCACGGGCGGTGGCATCGGCGCCGTATCGCCGAGTTGCGGGCCGGCGGCATCGTCTCGCTCGTCGGGCTGGCCGACGTGCAGCCGATCGACCCGGCGCCGGACGTGCCGGCCTTCACCGACCACCGCGAGCTGCTGGCCGCGACCCAGCCGGACGTGGTGGTGATCTGCACGCCGCCGCACACCCACCTGCCGATCGCGCTGGACGCGCTCCGAGCCGGCTGCGACCTGTTGCTGGAGAAGCCACCGGTCACCTCGCCGGCCGACCACGAGACCCTGCTGACCGCCCTTCGATCGACCGGCCGGTCGTGCCAGGTCGGGTTCCAGGCGCTGGGGTCGGTGGCGTGGTCCCGTTTCCGCGACGCGCTGTCGCCCAGGACCACCGGGCTGACCGCGGTGGCGTCGTGGAAGCGCGACGACACCTACTACGCCCGTTCGCCGTGGGCGGGACGGCGGGTGGTCGGCGGCCGGCCGGTGGTGGACGGGGCGCTGGTCAACCCGCTCGCCCACGCTGTCATGCAGGCGCTTGCGGCGGGCGCCGCGGCTGGGGCGGGGCGGCCGCGGCAGCTGGAGGCCGAGCGTTACCGGGTGCGGCCGATCGAGGTGGAGGACACCGCGTTCGCCCGCATCACGTTCGAGAGCGGGCTGCCGCTGCTGGTTGCGGTCACGCTCGCGGGCGAGGATTTCATCGCGGGCGAGATCGAAGCGCGCGGCCCGGACGGCACGGCGGTCCTCGAATATCCGACCGACCGGCTGGCCCTCCCCGGCTCCGGCCTCACCGACTCCGCTCGGCTCGGCTCCGACCTGCCCGGCTCCAAAACGCCCGGCGCCGGACTGATCGAGGTACCGGGCCGCACCGACCTGCTCACGGACCTGGTGCGGCATCGCGCCGAGGGCACCCCGCTGCTGGTGCCGCTGGAGGCTACGGCCGCCTTCACCACCGTACTGGAAGCCTTGACGATGCCCGAAGCGCCCGAGCCGCGGCTGCTGAACTCGAGCACGGTCGCCATCGAGGGCCCGAACCGCACGATCCCGGGAATCAACGCGCTGCTGCGCCGGGCCGCCGCCGAGCTGAAACTGCCGTCGGAGCTGGACGTGCCCTGGTCCGCTGAGCCTTTCCGGCGGCGTCTGCCGGTGACATGGCCGTAGTTGGCCCCCCGCAGCGCCGTGGGCCGGCGCCTCGCCCGCTATCACGTGTCGCCGCGCCCGTGAGTCAGAGGTAGCCGCGCGGCCGTCGTGGATCGGACAGGGCCACCGCTCGCCGGTGGCCCTACGCTGCGAAGATGACGCAGGCGGTGGCACTCACGGACTTTCTCGGCACGACCGAGGCCGGCCGGCTGAACCCGGCCCAGCGGCGGCTGATCGTCGAGCAGGCGCTGCTGCTGCTCGAGCAGAACTACGCCTTGCTGCCGTTCAAGGTGGCCCGCTACGGCATCAATCCGTTGCAGCGCCTGCGTCTGCTGCTGCAACGGCTGGGCCGCGACGGCGACCCGGAACTCGAATGGCGGATGCACCGCGAACTGCTCGACGTCTTCAACTCGCTGCGTGACCTGCACACCCGCTACACGTTGCCGCAGCCGTTCAACGGCGTCGCCGTGTTCCTGCCGTTCCTGCTCAAGGAGTTCACCGAGGACGGCCGCCGCCGCTACCTGGTCAGCCGGCGCCAGGCGGAGCAGGCCGAACTGGACGACCCGAGTTTCGGATTCGGCGTCGAGGTGACGTACTGGAACGGCGTGCCCATCGCGCGCGCCATCGAGCGGTTCGGCGAGGGGCTCCCGGGGGCCAACGCCGATGCGCGTCATGCCCGGGCGGTGCAGATGTTCACCGTACGGTCGCTGGCCTTCGCCGCCCCACCCGACGAAGAGTGGATCACCCTGGGCTACCTGGACGCCGCCGGCCAGGCCCGCGAGATCCGGCTGACGTGGAGCGCGACGCCGATCGAGACCGCGGCCGCGTCGTCGGCCGACACACCGCTCGGCGTCGACGTCGAGGGAGCCCAGCTCGCCCGGCTGCGGGCCGAGCTGTTCGCCCCGCAGGCGCTGGCCGGCCTCCCGGTCGCCCGAAGTCCCGAGACGGTGCCGGTCACCCCCGAGCTGACCACGGTGTTCGAGGCGCGCCGGGTCACCGTGGGCGGCCGCACCGTCGGGCATCTGCGCATCCGCACGTTCATGCCGACCGGCAGCGGGATCGTCGGCTTCGTCCAGGAGTTCGCCCGGCTGCTGTCGGCGCTGCCGCCGGACGGGCTCGTGCTGGATGTGCGCGGCAACGGCGGCGGCGCGGTCGTCGCCTCGGAGCTCTGCCTGCAGGCGCTGACCGCGCGTCCCGTCGAGCCGGAGCCCGCCCAGTTCGCGGCAACCGCGCTCAACCTTCGGCTGTGCCGCACCAACGACACCCTGCAGCCGTGGCTCCGATCGATGGAGCAGTCGCTGGAATGCGGCGCGCCCTACTCGGCCGGCGTCGCCTTCACCGAGCGCGAATGGTTCGAGGCCGTGCCCCAGTCCTACTTCGGGCCGGTAGTGCTGCTGACCGACGCCCGCTGCTACTCGGCCACCGACATCTTCGCGGCCGGCTTTCAGGACAACGGCATCGGACGGGTGCTGGGGGCCGACGGCAACACCGGCGCCGGCGGTGGCAACGTCTGGCAGCTGGGCGACCTCATCGGCGCGCTGGCCGGGCAGAAGGAGATCCCGTTCCGGGCGCTGCCGCTGGGCGCCGGACTGTCGCTGGTCATCCGGCGGGTGCTGCGGGTCGGCGCCAACGCGGGCACGCCGCTCGAGGACTACGGCGTCGTGCCCGACGAACGCCACCACTCGACGCGGCGCGACATCCTGGAGGACGACGCCGACCTCATGGCGGCCGCCGTCAAGCTGCTCGGGAAGTCACCGCAGCGCCGGTTCGACCTCGAGTTGTCGGAGGCCGGCGGCTCGCTCACCGCCGTCTTCGCGGTGCTGGGCCTCGACCGGGCCGACTTCGAGGTGGACGGGCGTCCACGCTTCAGCGCCGACCTGGGCGGCAATCCCGGGCCGGTCGAGGTGGCCGGTTGCGCCGGCGCCCAATTGGTGAGGGTGCGGGGCTTCGACGCCGGCGAACTGGTCGCGCTGCGCACCTTCGTCCGCCGCGGCGAGACGTTGCAGCCGCTCGAGACGCTGGCCGACTAACTCCAGCCCGCCGGGGCGCCTGCCGGCGAGGCCAGCGGGAAGCCGGCCTCTTGCCTACGCATGCGAGTATCCAGCGGTGCTCGTTGTCGTTCTGGCCGTTCTGGTGGCGGTCGCGCTGGCCGGGCATCGGCTGATCCCGGGCGGCGGCATCATCGAGACGTTTCTGCCGTGGCTGGGGCTGTGCATTCCGATGCTGGCCCTGCTCGCTTGGCGGCGGCGACCCGCGGTCACGGTGCCGGCTGTGCTGCTGCCGTTGATCGCCTGGTCCGTCCTGTTCGCCCCGGCGTTGCTGCCGGCAGACGAGGGTCACGACCTGATCGCCGTGCAGCACAACGCGAGCGACGTGAACCCTGACCCGGCCGGCACGGTCCGTGAGCTGCTTCGTGTCTCCCCCGACCTGGTAGCGCTCACCGAGGTGCTGCCATCAGCCCTTCCCACGTACGACGCCGCGTTCGGCCCGGCCTACCCGTACCGAGCCGCGCACGGAACCGTGGCCCTCTGGTCCCGGCACCCCCTCACCGAGGACAGCCCGCTCGACATCCGCCCCAGCGCCTTCGGACCCGGCTGGAACCGAGGACTGCGCGCAGTGGCCAAGACCCCGCACGGCGACGTAGCGGTCCATGTCGCGCACCTGCCTTCCGTACGCATGGGTTTGTCGGGTTTCGCGACCGGCCCCCGGGACGAGAGCGCCGTAAAGCTGGGCGCGGCCCTGAAGTCCGAGCCGCTCTCGCGGGTGCTGCTGCTGGGCGACCTCAACGCCACCGTCCACGACCGCGGCCTGCGCCCGATCACCAGCCGGCTCAGCACCGCTCCGGCGTTCGCCTTCAGCTGGCCGGCGCGGGCCCCCGTCGCCCGGATCGACCAGATTCTCGGCCGCGGCCTGACCGTGACGGCGCTGTGGTCGCTCCCCCGCACCGGCAGCGACCACCTGCCGATCGCCGCCCGGGTCCGGTTCTAGGCGGAGGAATCCTCACCTCACGGACGCGGCGGCCGAATGAGGGCGACTGAGTTCAGGCGCGTCGTCGGAGGGTGGGCTGTTGTGACAGCGCATGTGGTGGGAAGCCGGTTCGGGCTGGGTGTCGAGGTTCGGGTGAGTCCGGCCGTCGCCGCGCTGCTGCCCGGGTCGTACGGGCGGATCTGCGACATTCGCTATGACGCGACGCGCGGCGAACTGGAGTACGAGGTTCGCTTCGCGCCGGCCGCCCTCGAACGCTTCTACATCCCCGCGGGCGAGGACCGGTTCTGGTACCGCCCGAACCAGCTCGAGTATCACTCCGGCATCACCGTGTTCAACGACGATGAGGCGGCCTGAGCGGCTCCTCCGACGTCCTGGACGAGCACGGTCAACGCGCGGCTGAGTGTGTCGCCCGGCGGGAGGATCAGCGGTTTCTCCCAAGCGAGGGCCGCGCAGACACCTACGTAGCCGTCGGTTCGGACGAACCAGCGGTCGTCGCCGGCCAGGCCGCGGAACGTCAGCGAATACTTGTCGTCGACGGTCAGGGTCAGTTCGGGGGCGTCGCTGCCGTGTTCGACGCTCGAGACCGCCTTCTCGGCGGGCGGGCAGCGCCAGAAGAAGCCGCCGTAGCCGGCTCCTCCGGTGCGGCCGTTGGTGGCGGGGCTGCCGATGGTCACCGGCTGGTCCGGGGGCGCTGTCAAGGCGTACCGGAAGGAGAGTTCCCACCCGCCGGCTGCGGGCGCGGCGGTGATGTGGCGCTGTTCCGTCAGGACCGTGTGGCCGTTGCCGTCACGCCAGCGCAGACGCTCGGGGGACTCGTGGCGGATGGTGCCGTGGTCGTCGAGCCAGGTGTATCCCCGGTCGCGGACGTAGGTGCGGCCGCCCCAGAAGTTCCAGCCGTTGACGTCGGCCAGCGTGACGGAGGCGCCCAGGTGCCACGGATGGTCGAAGCAGAGCTCATCCGTGACGACTGTGCCGCCCAAGGTGCGTACGGGATGCAGATAGGGCCTCGGGGCCAGCCGGATGTCGAGCTGGGGGTCGGCGACGTAGGTGGCCACCTCGGTGTCGCCCATCTTCACGCGACGGTCGCCTCGTAGCCGGCGATCGCTTCGGCCAGGACGTCGGGGCCGGGCCGCGACCACACCTCTTCGTGGAAGACCTCGACCTCGACGTAGCCGGCGTAGCCCGTTTCGCGGACCGCCCGGGCGAACCGTCTCATGTCGACGGAGCCGGTGCCGGGGAGGCCACGTCCGAGCAGCACGCCGGACGGGAGCGGGGTGATCCAGTCGGCCAGCTGGAACGACGCCAGGCGGCCCTCGCGGCCGGCGCGGGCGATGCCGTCCCACACCCTGTCGTCCCACCACAGGTGGTAGGTGTCGATGACCACGCCCACCGCTTCCGGCGGGTAGGGACCGGCCAGTTCCAGCGCCTGGTCGAGCGTGGCCACCACGCAGCGGTCGGAGCAGAACATCGGGTGCAGCGGTTCGATCGCCAGGCGTACGCCGGCCGCCAGCGCGTCGGGCACCAGCGCGCCGATCGCGTCGCCGACGTGGCGGCGGGCGCCGTCGATGTCGCGGCTCGTGCCGGGCAGGCCGCCGCTGACGAGCACAAGCGTGTCGGTGCCGAGGGCGGCCGCCTGGTCGATCGCGCGCCGGTTCTCGTCGTACCAGTGGGCCTCGTGGAAGAAGCCGCCCCGGCACAACGACGAGACCGTCAGGCCGGCGTCGCGGACGAGGGCGGCCGCCTTCTCCGTTCCGTACTCGGTGACCTCCTCGCGCCAGAGGCCGACCGCCTCGACACCGGCCGCGGCGCAGCCCGCCACCAGGTCGTCGAGCGGCCAGCGCTTGGTGGTCGCCTGATTCAGCGAGAAGCCCTTCATGCCAGGCCCACCGTCGTCAGCCACGCGTCGGCGCGGTGCTCGGCCAGCGCGGCGTCCGGCAGCAGCCCGGCCTCGTCGGCCAATCTCATGAGCGTCAGCAGGTGCTGCGGCGACCGGCCGGACTGGGCGCCGTTCACCATCGTCAGGTGGTCCTGGTGGCCGGCCAGCCAGTTGAGGAAGACGATGCCGGTCTTGTAGTGGTAGGTCGGCGCGGCGAACAGGTGCCGGGCCAGCGGCAGGGTCGGGCCGAGAATTGCTTCGTACGCCGTGATGTCGCCCTCATCGAGCGCCCGGAGCGCCGCCGCGGCGGGCGGGGCGATGACCGCCAGCACGCCGAGCAGCGCCTCCGAGTGGCCCTGGTCGTCGCCCCGGATCAGCGCCGGATAGTTGAAGTCGTCGCCGGTGTACATGCGCACGCCCGCGGGCAGCCGGCGCCGCATCGCGATCTCGTAGTCCGCGTCGAGCAGCGACAGCTTGATGCCGTCGACCCTGTCCCGGTGTTCCTCGATGATCTCGAGCACGGTCTCGCGCCGCCCCCAGTAGCCGGCCAGTGCGGGGTCGAACGCCTCGCCCAGCCAGTGCAGCAGCACCGGCTTGTCCGACTGGGACAGCAGTTCGCCGTACACCCGCTTGTAGTCGTCGGCGTCGCGCGCTGCCGCGGCCAGATGCCGGCTGCACATGAGCACGGGGGTCGCGCCGGCATCGCGTACGTCGTGCAGCTGTTCCAGGTAGGCCTTGGTGATCTCGTCGATGGTCGCCGGTCCCGGGGGCAGCTGGTCGGTGGCCACGCCGGCCACGATCGCGCCGCCGACCGACCGGGCCTCGGCCGCGCTGCGCCGGATCAGCTCGCGAGTGGCCGGGTAGTCGAGCCCGGCGCCGCGCTGGGCAGTGTCCATGGCCTCGGCCACCCCGAAGCCGTACGACCACAGGTGGTGCCGGAACCGCAGCGTGGTCTCCCAGTCGAGGGCGGCCGGGGCGCCCGGGATGTTCTCGGCGCGCTGGTCGGCCGTGACCGGCGCGGCGGCGTACGCGATGCGGCTCGTGAACGGGCCCTTCGCCTGGAACTCGGCGCCGTGGCCGCTGAACCGCGTCATCGGCCGAGCTCCGGGATCTCGAGGCGGCGGCCCTCGCGCGACGACTGCAGGCCCAGTTCGGCCACCTGCACGCCGCGCGCGCCCGCCCACAGGTCGCCGGTGTAGGGGCCGTCCTCGGCGACGTAGCGCAGGAACTGTTCCCACTGCGCGCGGAAGCCGTTGACGAAGACCTCGTTGTCGGGCACCTCCTGCCACTGCTCGCGGAAGCGCTGCGCGGTCGGCACGTCCGGGTCCCACACCGGTTTCGGCGTGCCCGCGCGGGGCTGGATGCGGCAGTGGTGCAGGCCGGCCACCGCGCTGCCGTGCGTGCCGTCGACCTGGAACTCGACCAGCTCGTCGCGGTTGACCCGGACCGCCCACGACGAGTTGATCTGCGCGATGACCCCGCCGTCCAGCTCGAACAGGCCGTACACCGCGTCGTCGGCGGTGGCCGCGTAGGGCTCGCCGGACTCGTCCCAGCGCCGGTCGATGTGGGTGACCGAGCGCGCGGTGACCGCGTTGACCGGCCCGAAGATCTGCTCGAGCACGTAGTGCCAGTGCGGGAACATGTCGAGCGTGATGCCGCCGCCGTCGGCCGACCGGTAGTTCCACGACGGCCGCTGCGCGCCCTGCCAGTCGCCCTCGAAGACCCAGTAACCGAATTCCCCGCGTACGGACAGCACGCGCCCGAAGAAGCCGCCCCGCACCAGCCGGTGCAGTTTCTGCAGGCCCGGCAGGAAGAGCTTGTCCTGCACCACGCCGTGCTTGATGCCGGCGGCGTCCGCCTTGCGGGCGAGCTCGACGGCCTCGGCCAGGCTCTCGGCCACCGGCTTCTCGGTGTAGATGTGCTTGCCCGCCTCGATCGCCGCGTGCAGCGCCTTGACCCGGGCCGAGGTGACCTGGGCGTCGAAGTAGATCCGCACGTCGGGCCGGGCCAGCGCGCCGGCCAGATCGGTGGTCCAGTCGGTGAGGCCGTGCTGCTCGGCCAGCGTGCGCAGCTTGGCCTCGCTGCGACCGACCAGCACCGGCTCGGGCCACAGCACAGTTCCGTCGCGCAGCGGCAGGCCGCCGTCGGAGCGGATGGCCAGGATCGAGCGGATCAGGTGTTGTCGCAGGCCCATCCGGCCGGTGACGCCGTTGAGGACGATGCCCAGGGGGGTGCGATCCATGTCTTCGTTGCCTCCGGCCGAGTTGAACACCTTTAGGTAAGCGCTTTCCTGATACCGTACGGGGCGTGCCGCCGGGCGGGCAAGACCGGCGGCGGTATCCTCCTTTTCTTTGGATCTCGGCGGGGGTGCACGTGGCGACCTTGGCGGACGTGGCGCGCCGGGCCGGGGTGTCCACCGCGACGGCATCGCGGATCATCAATGGCAGCTCGAAGCCGGTGACCGACGAGCTGCGCACCCGGGTGCTGGCGGCGGTGGCCGAGCTGCGCTACGTGCCCAACGCGCACGCCCAGATGCTGGCCCGCTCCAACCGCAACGCGGTCGGCGTGCTGGTCCACGACGTGTCCGACCCGTACTTCGCCGAGATCACCCGCGGCCTGCAGCGGGTCGCCACCGCTCACGGCCGCCTCGTCATCATCTGCAACACATTCCGCGAACCCGCCCGCGAACTCGAGTACATCGACCTGCTGCACGCCCATCAGGTCGCCGCGATCGTGGTCGCCGGCTCCGGCTATCTCTCCTCGGACGCCGAAACCGAACTGCACGAGCGGATGGCCGCCTTCGAGACCACGGGCGGGCGCATCGCCGTGATCGGCCGCCACTCCCACACGTCCGACGCGGTGCTGCCGGCCAACGAGGAGGGCGGCTTCCTGGCCGGCGAGCACCTGTTCGAGCTGGGTCACACCGCGGTCGGCGTGATCGCCGGCCCGGCCGCCCTCACCACCACCGCCGACCGCCTGGCCGGCCTGCACCGGGCGGCCGAGGCCCACGGCCGCACGCTGCGCGTGGTCCACGCCGACTTCACCCGCGACGGCGGCGAGGCGGCCGCGACCAGGCTGCTGGCCGACGAGCCGGACCTGACCGCCGTGGCCGCCCTCAACGACTCGATGGCAGTCGGCGCGCTCTCGGCCATGCGCACGTGCGGCCGCAACCTGAGCGTGGCCGGCTTCGACGACATGCCGATCGCCCGCGACGTCACGCCGGCGCTGACCTCGGTGCGACTGCCGCTGACCGAACTGGGCGAACGAGCCATGCAGCTGGCGCTCGATCCCCCGCCACCGGGCTCGCCGCCGCGGGTCGAGCACATCCGCGCCGAGCTGATCCGCCGCGAAAGCACCTGGCCCGTCGCTTGAAGTCCTGAAAGGCGTGGTCGAACTGCCGATCCTCCTCGGCGGCCTCCGCCGGAGTGGAACGCGCCCGCGTTGATCGCCGTCCGCAAGGCGGGGAACCGCCGCGCGCACGATGCGGACAGGCTCACGCCCTGCCGCGGCGCCGGCTCGGCCGTGAAGAGCACGCTCGAGATCAGCCCGGCTGCGGCGCCACACTACGGCCGGCGGTAAGTGCTGGTCCCGACTTTCGGGTGCACCACCAGACGATCGCGGTCATGACGATGACCATGAAGGTGGGGACGAGCTGGTACGGCGAGCCGACTCCGGCCGAGCGGTCCTGCGTCGCGCTTCCGAGGTCTACCCGCAGGGCCGTGGCCACGAGGAAGGTGAACGTGTTGAGCACGGCGTGGAGCATGACCGCGACCTCGAGCCCGCCCGTGCGCCAGGTGATGATGGCCAACCCGGTCCAGAGCACGAAATACCAGACGATGATGTACGGATCCGTCGCGCCGTGGACGGCCGTGAAGAGCACGCTCGAGCCCAGCACCCCGGCGACCAGCCCGGCTCGTGGGCTGCGTGTCCAGCTTCCGATGACGCGGAACATGAGCCCCCGCACGCCGTATTCCTCGCCCGCGGATTGCAGCGGGGTGAGGAGCACCGTGGCGATGAAGAGGGCGACGAGGTCGGTCTGCGACCAGGGCGACTCCTCAACCGGCGTGAGAGCTCCGAGGACGTTGACGACCAGCCAGGCGGGGCCGAGGACGAGGAGCGATTTGCCCAGCAGGTCGAAGCGGAACCGCGACGTCACGGAGTGCAGGGACGCACCGGGCACGCCGTAGAGCCACCGCTGGATGAGCATGCTCCACGGTATGAGCAGGCCCAGGGCGATCATGGAACTGGCATGGGAGAGCGGCGTGTAGTCGGTGCCGCCCAGGATCGGTGGGGTCTTACCCATCTGAGCGTCGAGGAGCGCGGCGGCCCGGCCGATGACCGTCGGGAAGATGACGAGCCCTGCCAGCAGGAGCAGGATCGCGAGGATGCCGCGGCCGATCCGGCGCTTGTCCCCCGCGAGCACCCGGTGGTATTCCACTGCGGCTGGAACTGACGGGCCGTTGCGGGGTTCGCCCGGAGTGAGTAGCCAGGTCGGCCTGGTTGTCGTGGTCATGGTTTCCTCTGATCGGTCGTTGTTCCCCGGCCGGGTCGAGCACGGTGTGCCGTTACTTCCCGGCTTGGTCGAGCACGGTGTGCCGTTACTTCCCGGCTTGGTCGAGCACGGAGTAACGCAGGCGGAGTGCCCGCTCGGCGCTGGCGAGAGCGGCCCCGACGGCGAGGGCGAAGTTGAGCCAGACATGGAGGTGGACCGGCGATTCGAAGCGTCCGACGCTTTCGGCGATCGCGGGGATCCGTGAGAGCGGTTCGGCCAGCTGCAGCAGGTTCAACCCCACGCCGATGAGCAGCATCAGCACCGAGAGAAAGCCGATCGAGTGACTCAGCGCCGGATGCTCGCGTTCGACGCGGGCACGGCGCCCCTCGGCGGACTTCGGGTCGGGTACGAGCTGGTGCTCCGCGCCGGCGGCGGTGATGTAGTGACTGCGTTTGACCCCGAAGGCGCTGATCGCCACCTCGATGGTGCCGCCCTCGACGGGGAACGCAGCCGGCAGCTTCGACTCGGCGTGGTGTCTGCCGTCGAGATACAGGTGCGCTCGCGCCTTGCCGCTGCCCGTGTCAGCCCGGTACGGCAGGTCGACGGCATACACCGTCCGCCGGCCATCCGGGTGGGTCAGCGGCAGGTAGAGCAGTGCGCGGGTGACCAACTGCCACCAGCGGAGGGGTTTCAACGCCCGCCCGTCGCCGCCCTTGATGCGCCTGACTGCCCGCCGTTGCTGCCATTCCTTGATCACGTTCCTCGCCCACTCCCCGATCACCGCCATCGCACTAACACGCTGTACTAGTGCGAAGCTAGCACGGCGTACTAGTACGATGTAATAGGAGGTGGCACATGGCACAGGGCGACAAGAGCACCGGCTCGCGGGAACGAATCCTCACGGCTGCGGCGGCCATGCTTGCGGAGAACCTGGGGGCGCGGCTGAGCGTGCGCGCGGTCGCGGCACGCGCCGGGGTGAGCACGGGCTCGCTCAGGTTCCACTTCCCGACCCAACGCGCGCTGCAGGACGCCGTCCTCGCCAGGATCTACGGCCACCTGCTCCAGGACGACCCGATCCACGACCGATCGCTGCCCGCCCGGGATCGGCTGGTCAACTGTCTCCGGCAAGTGCTCGCGCCGGCCGGCGTCGGCGAGCAGGCGCGTGCGGCGTGGACCACGGCTTACCGGGCATATATCGCGTCCGAACCCACCGAGGAGGCGCGTGCGGCGTATCTCGCCCTGGAGCGGGGCGGTTGGGGGCGCATCGAGTACTGGCTGACGGTCCTCGCCGATGAAGGCGCGCTGCCCCGGGAGGATCACGCCCGCCGAGTGAAGTTCCTCCTGACCGTCCTCAACGGACTATCGATCGAACGAGCCCTGCCCGCCGAGGACTCGATCCTGAAGTCCGAGACCGAAACCCTCTACATGGCCGTCGACTGCGTCCTCAGAGAGCTATGAGCACGTCTTCGGCAGGTTCGTGTTTTCGGCAGGTTCATATTGAGGTGACGTCAGGGCTGCCAGCACCTCGGGCCGCGGCAGCCGCGCCTTCGAACCCCGCAATTGCAGCCGGCTCGGCGGGGACGGAGCCGGAGATCGCGAGTCCTGGAGCACCTTCGCCGAGCGCGGTGCCGTCGGCGGCGCTCAACCACCTCGCCCGCTGGGCGCCGCCTCGGTACAAGGGATTTTCGGCTGGGGTCGTTTGCAGATCATGGTGATGGGCTGGGGTTACTCCCCAAGGCTTCGGCGGAAGTTTGCAGTGGCCGTCCGGTGCCATTGACGTAAGACGATGGAGCGACCTACCGTGCCGCAGGAAAGGCCTTACCTGAAGGCTTTTCGTTTGCTCGGAGGGGATGCGGCATGCGCAGACGGACGTTTCTGGGGATCACCACCGGGGCCGTCGCGGCCACGTCGACCCTCGCCGGGCGGGGCGCTTCGGCGTCGCCCGCACGGCCGGGCAGCTTTGCTCCGCATGTCGTGGTGGCGGCCGACGGCAGCGGGGACTTCGCCGGGATCCAGGAGGCGGTGAACGCCGCGCCCGCGGGGAACGCGTCGGCCTTCGTCATCGGGGTCCGGCCCGGCACGTACGCGGGAAGGGTTGTCATCGGGGCCGACCGGCCGCTCGTCACGATCGCCGGGCTCGGGCGGCGGCCGCAGGACGTGGTGATCGCGGACGACCGGGCGAACGGGACGCCCAACCCGGCCGGTGGCACCTGGGGAACCACCGGCAGCGCCTCGGTCACTGTGGACGGATCCGGATTCCGGGCGCACAACCTGACTTTCGCCAACCTCTTCGACGAGGCGGCCCATCCGGAGATCACGAACCGGCAGGCCGTCGCCGTGCTGACCCGGGCCGATCGGGTGGCGTTCTCACGGGTGCGCTTCCTCGGGAATCAGGACACCCTGTACGTCAACAGTCCGGCCGCCACGACCGTCGCCCGCGCCTACTTCCGGGATTGCCACGTCGAGGGCGATGTCGACTTCATCTTCGGACGGGCCACGGCCGTCTTCGACCGGTGCCGGGTGCATTCGCTCCATCGCGGAACCACGCCCAACGGCTATGTCACGGCCCCGAGCACCGACATTTCGAACCCGCACGGCTTCCTGTTCACGCGGTGCGCTCTCACCTCTGACACCGCGCCCGCAACCGTGTTCCTGGGCCGGCCCTGGCATCCCAGCCAGGACCCCGACGCGATCGGCCAGACGGTCATCCGCGACTCACGCATCGAAGCCCACATCGGATCGACGCCCTGGAGCGACTTCGGCACCTGGCCGTGGCGGGAGGCCCGCTTCGCCGAATACCGCAACTTCGGACCCGGCGCCTCGGTGACGCCCGACCGGCCCCAGCTGACCCCGGCCGAAGCCGCCACTCAGACCGTCCCCGCCTTCCTGCGCGGCACCGACGGCTGGTCCCCCGACCGCCACTGACGACCCAGCATCCACCACCGTCCCGCGCAGCGAGCACCCCCCGACCGGCGCCCCCGACCGGCCCCCTGCGACCCGCCTCCTCCGACCCACGACTCGCGACCTGCGACCAGCGACCAGCAACCGCGCCCTCCGACCCGCCACCTGCGCCCCCGACCCCACCCGCACCCTCCGACCCACAACCTGCGCCCCCGACCCCACCCGCACCCTCCGACTCGCGACCTTCGGCCCGCGACTCGCGACCCGCGGCCGGCGAGCAGGGCCCTGCGATCGGCGCCGCCGAGGTCTTCGAGCTGCCGGCCGGCGGCCGCTGCAAATTTCCTGCGTTGTTCATTTCATTGACGAGCATGGGCGGTCGTGTGACCGTGGCGGCAAGCGCTTTCCCGCATGTCACAGCGGTGTCACCGATCGCCGGAAGGAACTGCCATGCCTCTCTTCCCTGTGGCCTCGCTGGCTGCCGCGGTGCTGTTCGCGTTCGCTCCGCCGGCTGCCGGGCCGCCGACGACGATCGCTGGGGCTGCGTCCGGCGGGCCGCCTCCGGCCGCTGTGCAGCTCGCCCGGCAGGGCATCGGCGCCGGTGACGGGTGGGCGTCGGCGGGGGCGGGCACGACGGGCGGCTCGGCCGCGGACGACGCGCACGTCTTCGTGGTGCGCAGCCGGGACGAGCTGGTCGCGGCCGTCGCCGGGGACACGCCGAAGATCGTCCTCGTCTCGGGTCGGATCGACCTGCGGGCGGGCCGGACGTGCGACGACTTCGCCGATCCGGATTACTCGCTGGACGCTTTCCTGGCCGCGTACGACCCGGCCGTCTGGGGTCGGGCGGCCAAACCGACCGGTCCGCTCGAGGACGCCCGAGTCCGGTCGGCGCGCGCCCAGGGCGACCAGATCCGCGCGGTCGTCGGCAGCAACACGACAATCGTCGGGATCAACGGCGGGCGGCTCGAGCACGGCAGCCTGGTGCTCACCAACGTCAGCAACGTGATCGTGCGAAATCTCGAGGTCACCGACGCTGCGGACTGCTTCCCGGGGTGGGATCCGACCGACGGTGCGGCCGGCAACTGGAACTCGCTCTACGACCTGGTCTCGCTCAGCGGCGCGACCAACGTGTGGCTCGACCACAACACGTTCAGCGACGGCAACAACCACGACGCCGACCAGCCGCTGCGCTTCGGCCGGCCCTACCAGGTGCACGACGGCGCGACCGACTTCATCCGCGGCTCGGACCTGATCACGGTCTCCTGGAACGACTACTACGACCACGACAAGACCATGCTGATCGGCTCGACCGACACACCCGGCGTGGACGTGGGCAAGCTGCGCGTCACCGTGCACCACAACCGCTTCGGCAACGTCGTCCAGCGGGCCCCGCGAGTGCGGTTCGGCCAGGTCGATGTCTACAACAACCTGTACGTGGCCACCGACGAGGAGTACGGCTACTCCCTCGGTGTGGGCGTCGAGTCGAGCATCTACGCCGAGAACAACTACTTCCGGCTGAGCGCTGACGTGCCCGCCTCCGACGTCATCGCGTACTGGAAGGGCACCCGGATCACCGCGACCGGGTCGCTGGTGCAGATCTCGGGGCGCGCACCCCGGCCGGTCGACCTGGTCGCCGCCTACAACGCCGCCCACGACCCCGACCTCGCCCCGGACGCCGGCTGGACGCCCACCCTGCGCACGCGGGTACACCCCACGGCCGCCGTCCCGGCCGTCGTCAGTGCCGGGGTGGGCATCCGCCGCGTCCTGCGCTGAGGCGGCGCGGACCGCCCACCACACAGCATGAACCGGGCAGCACCGCCGCACACACCGCCCAGTCCTGCCGCGCGAACCGAGCGCCGCCGTCACGAACCGAGCACCACCGACGCGCAAACCGAGCGTCGCCGCCGCACGAACCGAGCGCCACCGCCGCACGAACCGAGCGCCGCCGCCGCACGGACGGGGCGCCGCTGCGGCGGTGGGCGGCAATCGACGCGGCGTGGCCGAGAAATTTAGCAAAACGACGCAGGTCAGGGGCCGGATTGCGCGAGGGCGAAAATGGCTGTTCGCCACTCGGACGAGGTGGTGAACAGGCACCCTGAGGGCATGCAGATCGGCGTGATCGGGGCAGGACAGCTCGGCGCAACCCTCGCCGAGTGGTGCGTGGAGGGTGGCCACGATGTGGCCGTGACGTCGCGGCATCCGGAGCGGCTCGGCGCGGTGGTCACCCATCTCGGCGGCCACGGTACGGCGCTGCCGGTGGCCGAGGCGGTCGACTTCGCCGACGTCGTGTTGTTCGCGCCGAATTGGGAGTCCGCGCCCGAGGCGATCGAGCTGGCCGGCACCGCCCTCAACGGCAAGATCGTCATCGACGCGACCAACCCGGTCGGGCCGCTGCCCGGCGGGGCCGCCAGTGGGTTCGAGTCGCTGATGCAGCTGGCGCCCCAGGCGCACTGGGCGAAGGCGCTGAACACGCTGCCCGCCAACGTGCTGCAGCACCGCCGCGGGCACGACCCGCTGCTGGCCGAGTTCGTCTGCACCGACCTGCGCGACGCCCGCCAGGCCGCAGCCACGATCATCCGCGACATGGGCTTCGCGCCCTACTACGTGGGCGGCGCCGAGGCGGCCCGGCTCCTCGAGCCCGGCGGCCCGCTGCAGCAGAACGAGGTCGACGTCTTCCACGCGAAGGACGTTCTGGCCGAGGCGCTCACGCTGCGACCGTGACGACCGCCGAGACGCCCACTCCCAGAGCGTGACGAACACCCAGGCGACGAATCCCGGACTGTGACGAAAGGTCACACGTCGACGGTGACGAAGGCCTTTCCGCTGGTGTTCACCACGCGTACGGCTTGGACCTGCGCGGGGTCGATGAGGGCGCTCCCGTTGAGCGTCGTGCCGCCCGACTCGCCGGCCGGTGAGACCAGCCAGCTGCCGGCGAAGGCCGTCGAACCGTCGCGGCCGACCACTTCGAGCACGCACTTCTCACCCGCCGGGATGCCGCCGACGGTGGCCGTCACCCGTACCCAGCCGGCCGCGGGCGTCACCACGACCTGCATCCGGGCGCCGGTGGCCGCGTCGGTGCCCGACCCGAGCTGGGCGCCGGCCGGTACCGACAGGGTCGCGGAGGGCTGGGCGACCGGTGTCGACTCGGGGGCCGTGCCCCGCCCGACCAGCACGCCGCCGCCGATGGCGAGCACGACGGCCGCGGCGGCGATGGACGTGACCGTGGCCAGCCGGCGGTAGCGGCGACCGGACGATTCGCGGCGCACCTGGCGCAGCGTGCGTTGCAGCAGCAGGTCGGCGTCGTCGGGCGGGCCGTCGAGCAGCATCTCCTCGGGGACGCCGCCGAGTTGGTCGGACCACTGGCGCAGCGAGTCACGCTCGGCGCGGCACTCGGCGCAGCCGGCCAGGTGCTCGTCGGCCTCGGCCTTCTCGTCCTCGGAGAGCATTTCCAGCAGGTAGCCGGCCAGGTCGACGTGGTCGTTGGTCGGGTTCGCCCTTTCCGGCGTAGTCATGATGCCAACCGTTCCGTGCCGGCCTCGCGCAAGGCCCGCAACGCATAGAAGGACCGCGATTTCACTGTGCCCGGCGGGATGCCGAGCACCTCGGCCGCCTCGGCCACCGTGTTGCCTTTCAGATACACCTGCTCGAGCACTTCACGGTGCTCGGTGGAGAGCCGGCTGAGCGCGTCGACGACGACCATCGACGTGACCACCTGGTCGGAGTGGTCCTGCTCCACAGCGGCGTCGGGCGGGCTCTCGGCCACCTCGGGGGGCCGGCGGTTCCGGGCGCGGATCTGATCCAGGACGATGTTGCGGCAGACCGTGAGCAGCCAGCCCCGTACGGACCCCTTGCCGTTGTTGAGGCTGTCGGGGTGCCGCCAGGCGCGGACCAGCGCCTCCTGGACCACGTCCTCGGCGGCGGCGCGGTCGCGGGTCAGCTGCGTGGCGTACGCGAGCATGGCTCGTCCGTGTTCCTGGAACAACGATCTGACCAGCGCCTCATCGGCCACCTCCCGGTGCGGTCTCTGTCTGCTCGACGGCATCCGTCTCTCTCCCCGCGGCACTCTTTCCCGTGCCGTCTCCTTCGCAGGCTTGTGACGACATCGATGAAAGTACTGTGCTGCGGCTACCGGGAATACGTGCCCCCGGGCCTCCGCGGATCAGATTCCCGAGAAAGTGGCACATCCCGGTGAACCGCCGCGTGGGGCCCGGCGTGTGGAGGTCATCCCCTTCGGACGGGCACGACCGGCACGAGATGGAGCTAGCCATGATCAAGCGGAGCAGGACGATCTACGCCGTAACCATGCTGGCCGCTCTGGCGAGTGTCGCAGCGTGCGGCAGCCAGGCCGCACCGACCGACGCGGCGGCCGACCTGCCGGTGCCGGTGGCGGTGCAGCAGTCCGCAGCCCCGCTCAACCCCCAGGGCCCGGGTGAGCTGCCCGAACTGGCGGGCGCCGAGCCGCCGGTGGCCGAGGAGACCCTCCCGGCCACCGAAGAGGCACAGGCGCAGGAGGACGAGCAGGCCGCTCCGGAGCCCGCGGCGTCGCCCACGGTCGCCAAGAAGCAGCGGTGGGTCAAGATCTTCAGCGGCCCCTCGCAGCAGGACATCACCCCGCCGAAGTCGCGGACGGCCGGCAGCAAGACGGTCGAGCTGAACACCACCGACAACGAGCAGATCGGCACGTACGTGACCGACGGGGCCGGCCGGACGCTCTACCGGTTCGACAACGACACGAACAAGCCGCCGAAGACCAACTGCAAGGGTGACTGCGCGACCGCCTGGCCGCCGCTGCTCATCCGCTCCCCCGGCAAGATCTTCCCGGACGGCGTCGACCCCGAGATCGTCGGCTTCGTCGAGCGCGGCGACGGGACGTGCCAGGTGACGATCAACGGCTGGCCGGTCTACTACTTCGTCGCCGACGCCAAGGCCGGCGACATCAGCGGCCAGGGCCTGAACGGCAAGTGGTTCGCCATCAAGCCGGACGGCGGCAAGACCGCGGCGACGCCCGGCCCACTCGCCTCGAGCGGCGCCAAATAGAGCCGACAGAGCCAGCAACGCACATCGGGGGCGCGCCCGGCGGTCAGCAACCGCCGGGCGCGTTTTTGCCCGCGCGCCGGAACTCCGGCCCAGATGAAGCGCGCGCCGCGACTCCGTCCCGGATGGAGAAGGTAACCCGATAACGTGGCCCGAATGGATCGAGATCTTTCCGGCGTACGCGATCTCGCCGCCGAGCTGGCCGTGCGGGCCGGCCGGTTGCAGCTCGAGCGGCGCGACACCCTGCGCGTAGGGGCACCCAAGGCACACGCCAACGACGTCGTCAGCGATGTCGACATCGCCAGCGAGCGGCTGATCGTCGAGGCGCTCCACGCGGCCTGGCCCGACGACGCCGTGCAGGCCGAGGAGGGCAACGGCCGGGCCGGCAGCAGCGGCTGGAACTGGGTGATCGATCCGCTCGACGGCACCCGGAACTACATCAGCCGTACGGGACCCTGGTCGGTCTGCATCGCGCTGTACGAAGGTGACGAGCCGCGGGTGGCTGTCGTGCACGAGCCCGTCGCGAACGAGACGTTCAGCGCGATCGACGGCGGCGGAGCCTCTCTGAACGGCGAGAAGATCACCGTGTCGGGCGGGCCGCCGCTGGCCGAGGCGCTGGTGGGCGTCAGCTTCCAGCCCAACCCGGCCACCAAGGAACGCGCGGGCAAGGTGATCCGGGAGCTGCTGCCGGTCTGCGGCGACATCCGCCGGCTGCCGGCCGCGCTGAACCTGGTCTACCTGGCGGCCGGACGGCTGGACGCCGGTCTGGCCCTCGACACGAACCTGTGGGACATCGCCGCCGGCGCGCTGATCGCGCGCGAGGCGGGCGTCGTCCTCGGCGGCCGGGGCGACGACTTCACGACCGACCTCACCGTAGGCGCCGCTCCGGCGCTGTGGCCGGCGTTGTCGGAGCAGGTACGCGCGGCGGCATAGGGCCAACCGGCGGCCCCGATGACGGCGACTGCTGTTGCCGGCGACGTCTTCCTCGACTGCCCACCCTTCCGAGGCGCCGGCGGAACCGACTCGCCGCGGCCCGGCGCATCTCTCTGGACGTCACTTGGGTTATGGGGTGTTCGGATGATCGGCAGTGGGACGGTTTTCGTGATCTCCCACCCGTTCGGATGAGTTTGGACAAGGGAGTGGCTGGGGCAAGTGAGGCGGGCGTTGCCGGTGGCCTGGGATGGTCGCCCGTGGAGAAGGAGCCTCGTACATGTCTGTCCTCACCGCTTCAGCCGACACGGACACCGCGAGTGAGCTGATCACCGCGATGGCCGCGCTGCCTGCCGGGCATCCGTCGCGGGCCGAGCTGCGGGACCGGGCGATCGAGGCCTGGCTGCCGCTGGGGCGTCATCTCGCGCAGCGGTACGCCGGGCGCGGTGAGCCCGCGGACGACCTGTTCCAGGTGGCCGTGGTCGGCCTGATCAAGGCGGTCGACCGGTGGGACGCCGACCGCGGGGTCGACTTCGCGGGGTACGCGATCCCGACCATCGTCGGGGAGATCAAGCGGCACTTCCGTGACCGCACCTGGTCGGTCCGGGTGCCGCGGCGGCTGCAGGAGATGCGGCTCGCCATCACCGCCGCCAACGCGACGCTCAGCAACGAGCTGGGCCGGGCCGCCACCGTGGCCGACATCGCCACCCACCTCGGGGTCACCGAGGAAGAGGTGCTCGAGGGCCTGGAAGGCGCCCGCGCCTACAACGCCACCAGCCTCTCCACCCCGGTCAGCGCCGACGGCACGACCGAGCTCGGCGACACCCTGGGCGGCGAGGACCGCGAGTTCGAGGCGGCCGAGTTCCGGGTCGCGCTCGGGCCCGCCCTGGCCACCCTGAACGAGCGCGAGCAGCGGATCGTCCACCTGCGTTTCTACGGCAACCTGACGCAGACCCAGATCGCCGAGCAGGTCGGCATCTCCCAGATGCACGTGTCCCGGCTGCTCACCCGGGCCCTGGCCAAGCTGCGGAGCCACCTCGGCGAGCAGTGAGCAGGGCGGACTGCAGCCAGCGGTACGAGTCTCTCGGCGTACGGACCTGGGTGTCGAAGTCGACCTCGACGAGCCCGAACCGCTGGCTGTAGCCCTCGGCCCACTCGAAGTTGTCGAGCAGGGACCAGACGAAATACCCGCGCACGTCGACCCCGGCGGCGATGGCGTCGTGCACGGCTCGCAGGTGGCCGTCCAGGTAGTCGACGCGGAACTGGTCGTGGACGCCGGGCGCGGTCGAGCAGCCGTTCTCGGTGATGTGGATCGGGGGCAGCGCCTCGCCGTACGTCTCGCGCAGGCCGGTCAGCAGGTCGGTGAGCCCGGACGGGACGACCGGCCAGCCGAACGCGGTGGTCGGGTAGCCCTCGATCGGTTGCAGCTCGAACGGCAGCGGGGAATCCTCGCCCGGAGCGCCGACCTGGGTGGGGTTGTAGTAGTTGATGCCGAGCGCGTCGAGCGGCGTGCTGATCACCGCCAGGTCGCCGTCGCGGACGAGGTCGCCCAGGGCGTCGGCGAGGAAGCCGGGGTACGAACCGAGCAGCACCGGATCGTTGAAGAGCCGGTTGTGGAAGGCGTCGTAGACGGCCGCGGCGGTGACGTCACCCGCGTCCTCGCCCGCCGGCTGGACCGGCGTGCAGTTGTTGGTGATCATCACCTCGGACGCGCCCGCCGCGCGCAACGCCCGCGCGGCCAGCCCGTGGCCGAGCAGTTGGTGGTGCGCGACGGGCAGCGCGTCGAGCATGAGGGTGCGGCCGGGGGCGTGACTGCCGTACGCGTACCCCTGGGCCATGTGCACGATCGGCTCGTTGAGGGTGATCCACCGGCGGACCCGGTCACCGAGGCGGGTGACCACGTGCGAGGCGTAGTCGGCGAAGTACGAGGCCGTGTCGCGGTTCAGCCAGCCGCCCCGATCCTCCAGGGCCTGCGGCAGATCCCAGTGGAACAGCGTCGGCACCGGCACGATGCCCTTTTCGAGCAGCGCGTCGACCAGCCGGTCGTAGAAGTCGAGGCCGGCCCGGTTGGGCATGCCCGACCCGGTCGGCTGCACCCGGGGCCAGGCGATCGAGAACCGGTACGCGCCGACGCCCAGATCGGCCAGCAGGGCGATGTCCTCGGGATAGCGGTGGTAGTGGTCGCAGGCCACGTCGCCGGTGTCGCCGTTGAGCGTCCTGCCCTCGGTGTGCGAGAACGTGTCCCAGATGGAGCGACCGCGCCCGTCCTCGTGCACCGCCCCTTCGATCTGGTAAGAGGCCGTGGAGCAGCCGAAGAGAAATCCATCGGGGAAGAGGGGCAGCGGATCCACCATCTGCTGACCCTAATACAGGCGCTGCGCCGGCTTCCGCGGTCGGCACGTCGGGCCCCAAGCGCCGGCCAGGCCTGCCGGCCGTCCGGAGGCGTCTCGTGGAACCTCGGCCGGCCGCCGCGCCGCCGTGGTCGTCCCGGCCCCGAGACAGCCACCCGTTGCCCATTTCCACCCTGTCCGGCGGTCTGACAGCTTCCTGACTTCCGGTCGCGAGGCTGGTCGCTCGGCCCGGAACAGAACCGAGCCAGACGCTCGGGAGCCGCCGGGCAGGAGAGCCCGGGAGCGACCCGGGCGGAAGGTGAGGACTATCCATGCGTGGACACCTGTTGCTGACGAGCGCGAGCATGACCGCGATCGCGCTGGTGGCGCTGTCAGGCTGTGGCGGGGAGCCGGCGGAGAAACAGGGCGCCAAGGTGGCCACGCTGGCCAGCGCCGCGCCGTCGGCCGAGGGGAAGGCGCCGGCCAAGCCGCAGCGGCCGCGGGAACGGCTCGACACCACGCCCGAGGAGTACGAGGCGATGCTCGTGCCGTACAACAAGTGCATGAAGGAGCACGGCGGCATTGTGAAGGGCAACCCCGGCGCGGGCGGCGCTCCGCGGCCCGCGACCAAGGCCGAGATGGACAAGACCGAGGATGCCAACCGGATCTGCGAACCGCAGTTCCTGCCGTTGCCGCCCTGGGAGAAGGATCCGGCCAACCCGGAGGCGCGGGACTTCGCGCGGGACGTGGTCGCCTGCCTGAAGGAGAAGGGCGTCAAGTACGTGGCTGTTTCCGACGACGGCATCAGCATCGCCCTCGGTGGCGATCAGAACGACTCCCGCTCGATCCGGCTGGGCTTGGAGCTGGCCCCGGAGTGCGAGCGCCAGGTCGCCGCCAAGAAGTAAGAGTCGCAGTGCGAACCGACTGAGGGTGCGGCGGCCTGGACAGGCCGCCGCACCCTTCGCTGTCAGACTGTGGCGAGTCAGACTGTGGCGAGCGCTTGCGTCGGGGTCAGGCGGGCCGCCCGTACGCACGGATACACGCCCGCCAGCACGCCGATGACCACGGCGCTGCCCACCCCGGCCAGCGCCGCCTCGGCCGGGACGACCAACGGCCAGTCCTGCCAGCGGGCGTAGCCCAGGGTGGCCAGCAGCCCCAGTGTCGTGCCGCCGAGGCCGCCGGCCGTGGCCAGCAGCACCGACTCGGTGAGGAACTGGCCGCGGATCTGCCCCCGGGTGGCGCCCAGCGCGCGCCGCAGGCCGATCTCCGAGCGCCGTTCGAGCACCGACACCACCATCGTGTTGGCCACCCCGATGCCGCCGATGATCAGCGCCACCGCGGCCAGCGCCAGGAACAGCACCGAGAAGCTGCTTTCGGTGGCGCGCTTGGCCGCCAGCGCGTCGGAGGGCCGGGTGACGACCACCGCGCCCGGTCGTTCCGGGGAGACCGTCTCGGCCAGGACGGCCCGCACCGCTTCCAGTTGGGGCTCGTCGCACTGCACATACAGGACGGTCGGGCTGCCGTCGAAATCCAGGTGGGCCTTGGCCGCGGGCCAGCCGACCAGCACCGACCGGTCGATGTCGGGTGAGAGCGGGGTGGTGGCCAGGATCCCGACCACGGTGAACCCGCGGTCGGCGATCACCACCTGGGGCGACGGGCGGCCGGGGATCAGGTCGGTGATCCCGAGCCGGGTGGCCGCCACCGAGCCGAGCACCACGGCCGGGAAGCGCTCGGTGGCCGGGGTGAGCCAGCGGCCACGCCGGATCCGCGCGTCGATCGTGGGCAGCAGGTCGAGCCGGCTCGCCAGCACGGTCAGGCCCAGTCCGTCGGCCGGGTCGGTGCGGTCGTTGCGGCGTACGAGGGTGTGGGTGTTGGCGACCGCGCTGACCGCCGTGACCGGGCCGATCCGGCGGACCATCTCCACCGCCGACTCGGGCAGCCGGGCCGGCGGTTCGACGTCGGGCCGCGCCACCGCCTGCAACGCGTTGGTGCCGAGCGCGTCGAGCTCCTCGACCAGCGCGGCCTGGCTGGACGCCGGGATGCCGGTCACGACAAGCATGGTGGCGATGCCGATCGCGATGCCCAGCCCGGACAACGCCGCCCGCGCGGGCCGGGTCCGCAGGCCGAGCAGGCCCAGCCCGAACAGGTCCAGCGGCCTCATGCCGGCACCGCCGTGACCTCGTCGCGGACGATCCGCCCGTCGCGCATCTCGATCCGGCGGGGCATCGAGGCCGCGATGTCCCGGTCGTGGGTGATCAGCGCGATGGTCGTGCCCTCCTCGTTGAGCCGGCGCAGCAGCTCGAGGACGGCGTGCCCGTTCGCACTGTCCAGAGCGCCGGTGGGTTCGTCGGCCAGCACGAGGGAGGGCCGGTTGACCAGCGCGCGGGCGATCGCGACGCGCTGCCGTTCGCCGCCCGACAGCTGCTGCGAGCGGTGCGAGGACCGGTGGGCCAGGCCGACCCGGTCCAGCGCGTGCAGGGCGCGCTCCCGCCGGTGGCGGCGCGGCACTCCGGCGTACAGCAGGCCGGTGGCGACGTTCTCGGCCGCGCTCAGCCCGTCGGCCAGGTGGAACTGCTGGAAGACGAAGCCGATCTCGCGGGCCCGCAGGGCGGACAGGTGGCGGTCGCGCAGGGTGGCGACGTCCCGCCCGCCGATCAGCACGGTGCCGGTGGTGGGCCGGTCGAGCGTGCCGACGATGTTCAGCAGGGTCGACTTGCCCGAGCCGGACGGCCCCACGATGGCCACGAGCTCGCCCGCGGCCACGTCGAGGCTCACGCCGGCGAGCGCGGTCACGCCGCCCGGATAGACCATCCCGGCCTCGCGTACGGACAGAACGGGCGTGCTCACGCGGCCACCACCACGGCCATGTCCTCGGTCAGGCCCGGGCCGCTCACCTGCACCCAGCCGCCGGCGAACATGCCGGTCTTGACGGAGATCAAGCCCTGCGGTCCCTGTACGGCGTATCCGCCCTCGCTGAGCGCCACGAGGGCCTCGATCGGCACGGCCAGGACCTTTTTCGCCGTACGACCGGGGAAGGTGACCTCGACCTCGGCCGAGTCCAGCTGTGCGATCCGCCGGGGATCGTCGACCACCACGGACACCGTGAGCTTGGGCGCTTCGCCGTCGCCGGCGGTCAGGTCGCGGCCCACGGCGGTGACCCGGGCCTTGACCGTACGGTCGTCGGGCAGCGCGACGCTCACCCGGGCGCCCCGCGTCAGCTTGGCCGCGTCGCCCAGCTCGGCCGCCACGGTGATCACCTTGCGGGTCGAGGTGACGGTCATCAGCTCCGCGGCGGCGGGGACGCCGGGTTGCACGGTCAGCGACTCCACCCGTACGGCCCCGGCCTGCACCTCGACGTCACCCACCGCGACCGTCCCGGTGACCGGCCGCCCGAGATCCCGCTGCCACTTCTTGATCGCGGCTGTCAGGGCCGGGGTCAGCACACTCTCACCGGCCGGCGTGTTCGCGGGCCGGTAGCCGACCCGGTAGCCCAGCGCCCGCAGGTTGTCCGCGATGATCCGCACGTCCCGCCCCGACATGAGCGGCGTGGCGATGGGCCGGTAGAGCGGCAACCCGCCGTAGAACAGCACCACCGGCGCGTCGTCGGCCCGGAACAGCTGACGACCCCGTTTGATCGTCTTGCCCACGGGCGGCAGCCAGGTGACCGTGGCCGTCGTGTGCCCGGCCAGCGGGCGGGCCGAGCCGTAGCCGATGCGCCCGGGCAGCGACGTCGTGGTGGACAGGTCCCGGCGCTCGACCCGCACGGTCGCGACCTGCGCGCTCTGCTCGGCCACCGGCGTCCGGCCGGCCTCCCGGTCACGGGTCAGGACGAAGCCGGCCGCGGCGGCCACGACGACCATCGCCAGGACGCCGGTCGTGATTTTGCGGTAAGACATGGTTGAGCAGCGTGTCCGGCGATCGTCAGGATCCTGTCAGGTATCGCCGCTTTCCGGCCCGCCCTTCCCCGGCCGACCTATAGTCGCCGCCATGTGCGCGAAGGTGCTGGTGGCCGAGGACGATCCGCGGCAGGCCGAGGTCGTGCGGCGCTACCTGGCCGCTGAGGGGCACGAGACGCTGGTCGTGCACGACGGGCGGGCCGCGCTCGACGAGGCCCGGCGCTGGCGGCCGGGCCTACTGGTGCTGGACGTGATGATGCCGGGCCTGGACGGGCTACGTGTGTGCCGCACGCTGCGCGAGGAGTCGGACGTGCTGGTGCTGATGCTCACCGCCCGCACCACCGAGGAGGATCTGCTGCTCGGACTGGAGCTCGGCGCGGACGACTACCTGACCAAGCCGTACAGCCCGCGCGAGCTGATGGCTCGGGTGCGGACCCTGCTGCGGCGGGCTCCGAGCGGGCCGGACGGTCCCGCGCCACGGCGGATCGGGCGGGTGGCCGTCGATCTGGCCCGCCACCACGTGACGGTCGACGGCGAGCCGGTCGAGTGCACGCGGGGCGAGTTCGCGATCCTGGCCGCCATGGCCGAGCAGCCGGACCGGGTGTTCACGCGCGCCCAGCTGCTGCACCACACCCGCGGCATCGACCGCAGCTCCACCGAGCGCACCATCGACATGCACGTGCTCAACCTGCGCCGCAAGATCGAGAACGATCCGCAGCAGCCCACCCAGCTGGTCACCGTCTACGGGGTGGGCTACAAGTTCTCCTCCGGTACGCCGTGAGGACGCCCCGGGTGCCGCTGAGGCACAGCCTGGTGACCCGGCTGCTGGTCACCTCGGTGCTGATCGCGATCGCGGCCACCGTGGCGACCGCGTGGCTCGCGGCCCGCACTGCCACCCGCGCGATCACCCAGGAGCAGGGCCGGTCGCTGACCGAGGAGAAGGGTGTCTACGACCTGCTGGTCGGTTACGCGGCCACGCACGCCGACTGGTCCGGGGCCGGCGGGCTGATCGACGCGCGGGCGGCCAAGCTGGGCCGCCGGATCACGCTGACCACGGCCGACCGGACGGTGATCGCCGATTCGGGCGGTGCGGCCTCCCTGCGTACGGCCCGGCCGTCGGCTCTGGTCGACCCGCTCAACCTGGACGTGGGCCTGGTCGGGGGCGACGACCGCATCGACGCCCGGGCGGCCGGGCCGTTCCGTGTGCCGCCGGCCGAACGGCCAATACTGCAGAAGGCGGCCGAGGACGCGGTGCAGTGCGTCCGCCGGTATCGCATCCAGGCGACGACCGAGCAGCTGCCGAACGGCCGCCCGTCGATCACCCTCGCCACCCCCGACCCGGACGCCGCCGGCTGCGTCTCCTCGCTGCGCGATCTGACGACCAAGAGCGAGGCGGAGGCGCTGCGCACGCTGGGACGGTCGACCGCGAAGTGCCTCGAGCTACCGGCGGCCTTGACGGTGTACGTCACCCCAGAATTCACGCCCGCGCTGGGAAAGTCCGGGCTTGACGGCGGACCCAGGGACGAGCGGATCACCGCGGCCGAGTCGCTGTTCCAGTCGCCCGCCACGGGTGACGCCACCCGCGTCCGCGGCTGCGTGGACAAGTCGCGGCGGGCCATGCTGAAGAAGTACGTGGCCCCGCCCGCTCTGCTGTTCGTCACCGACCCCGGCGCCGGCGCCGACCAGACCCGCTTCACCCTGTCGCCCGCCAACACGACCCGGATCGTGGCCACCACGGGCGCCGTGCTGCTGGTCACCATCCTGGTGACCGTGCTGGTCGGGCGGCGCCTGGTCCGCCCGCTGCGCGCCCTCACGGTCGCGGCCGACCGGCACACTCCGGCGCCGGTAAGCCGGCAGGACGAGATCGGGTTGCTGGCCCGGGCCCTCAACGAGTCGGCCGAACGCCGCGACCGGGCCGAGACCCAGCGCCGGGCGATGGTCAGCGACGTGGCGCACGAGCTGCGTACCCCACTCACGAACATCCGCAGCTGGCTGGAGGCGGCCCAGGACGACCTGGCGCCGACCGACGCCCAGTTGCTCGGCCTGCTGCACGAGGAGGCGGTGCAGCTGCAGCACATCATCGACGACCTGAGCGACCTGGCCGCGGCCGACGCCGGCACGCTGCGCGTGCACCCGGCGCCCACGGCGGTGCGCGACCTGCTGGCCCAGGTGGCCGAGGCACACCGGGCCGCCGCGGACAACGCCGGCGTACGACTGCGGACCGCGATCGAGGGCGACCCGGTGCTCACCGTCGATCCCCTGCGCCTGCGCCAACTGCTGGGCAACCTGGTCAACAACGCGATCCGCTACACCCCACGCGGCACGGTGACCGTCGAGGCCCACGGCACCACCATCTCCGTCCGAGACACCGGGGTCGGCATCAGCCCCGATCACCTACCCAAGATCTTCGACCGTTTCTGGCGGGCCGACACCTCCCGCAGCCGGGCCACCGGCGGTAGCGGCCTGGGCCTCCCGATCGCCCGCAAGATAGCCGAGGCCCACGGCGGCACCCTCACCGCCGACAGCACCCCCGGTGCCGGCACCACCTTCACGCTCCGGCTGCCCGGTCAGGAGAACAGGGCGCTGTAGCCGTTCAGGGCGGGCTGGCCGCCGAGGTGGGCGTAGAGCACGGTGGAGTCGCGGGGGATCTCGGCCCGGGAGACCAGGTCGATCAGGGCCGCCATCGACTTGCCCTCGTAGACCGGGTCGGTGACCATGCCCTCGGTGCGGGCGGCCAGCCGCATGGCGTCCAGGGTCGTCTCGTCGGGGATGCCGTAGGTGCCGGCGTGGTAGCGGTCGTCGAGCAGGATCTCGTCGTCGGTCAGGTCGCGGGTCAGGCCGATCAGCGACGCGGTGCCGCGGGCGATCCGGGCGACCTGGGCGTGGGTCTCGGCGGGCTTGGCGCTGGCGTCGATGCCCAGCACGCGGCGGGGCCGGGAGCCGGCGTCGCGCAGGGCGGCGAACCCGGCGATCATGCCGGCCTGGGTGCTGCCGGTGACCGAGCAGACGATGACGGTGTCGAAGAAGACGCCCAGCTCGGCCTCCTGCGCCTCCACCTCGTACGCCCAATTGGCGAAGCCGAGCCCGCCGAGCCGGTGGTCGGAAGCGCCGGCCGGGATCGCGTAGGGCTTGCCGCCGGACGCCTCGATGTCGCGCAGTGCCTGTTCCCAGCTCTCCTTGAAGCCGATGCCGAACTCGGAGCGCACCAGCCGCACCTCGGCCCCGGCCAGGCGGCTGATCAGGATGTTGCCGACCTTGTCGTAGACGGAGTCGGGCCACTCGACCCAGCTCTCCTGCACCAGCACGCACTTGAGCCCGGCCCGGGCGGCGACCGCGGCGACCTGACGGGTGTGGTTGGACTGGACGCCACCGATCGAGACGAGCGTGTCGCAGCCCTGGGCCAGAGCGTCGGCGACCAGGTATTCGAGCTTGCGGGTCTTGTTGCCGCCGTACGCGATGCCGGAGTTGCAGTCCTCGCGCTTGGCCCAGACGGCGGCGCCGCCCAGGTGGGCCGTGAGACGGTCGAGCCGGTGCACCGGGGACGGGCCGAACAGCAGCGGGTAGCGCTCGAAGTCAATGGTCATGGTCGTCGTCTCCCAGGTGTTCCAGTGACCGCCAGATGAGGCCGGTCATCTCGGTTGCCGTCGCGGCATCGCCGGCAGCGCAGGCGGCGATCAGGTCGTCGTGCCGCTCGACGGAGCGGCGGGCGTGGTCGCGGCCGAACTGGAGACGTTCGAGCCGGCGGATCAGCGGGGTGTAGCGCTCGATGGTGGCGGCCAGGGCACGGTTGCCGCTGGCGCGGACGAGCACACCGTGCAGGTCGTCGTCGGCCGCCAGGGCAGCGTCGATGTCACCGGCGCGCGCGGCTGCCTCGAAGCGCTCGTTGGCGGCTCGCATCCGCGCGATCTCATCCGCGCCGAGAGCGCCGACCGTCGCCGACGCGGCCAGCTCGTGCATCGCGCGCACCACCGCGGCGGCGTCACGCACCTCGCTCGGCGCGACCCGGGTCACCCGCGTGTAGCTCTGCGGTTTCGTCTCGACCAGGCCCTCGTCGGCCAGCCGGGCCAGGGCGTCGCGCACCGGGGCCCGGGACAGGCCGAGCCGATCGGCCAGCTCGGCGCTGTTCACCGCTGCCCCCGGTGCGAGGTCGCCGCGCACGACGGCGTCGCGAATCGCTTCGTACGCCGTCTCGCGCAGCAGCCTGCGATGCACCCGTTCCACAACTGAAATGTTAGATGTCAGGTGCTGCGAAAGCCAGGCCCGGTTCTGATTTCCGGCGATCTTCGGGACAGCCCGAGCCCAGGTTGCCGCGCTAGATTGCGAAGACAACTCGGAACGGCGTTGGGGGCGAGCATGGGTGAGCGCCGGTGATGACTCCGACGCAGCTGCGCGCCTACTCCGCCGTCGTCCGGCTGGGCTCGGTCAAGCAGGCGGCGGCCCACCTGTCGGTGTCCGAGTCCGCGATCTCGCTGCACATCGGCCAGCTGCGGCGCGAGCTCGGTGACCAGCTCTTCTCCCGTACGGCGGCCGGGCTGGCCTTCACTCCCGGCGGCCTGCGACTGGCCAGCCGAGCGACCGAACTGCTCGGCCTGCAGGACATCACGGTGCTCGAAGTGAGCGCGGCCGGTCGCGGCCGACGCCTGCTGCGGGTGGGCGCCTCGAGCCTGTTCGCCGAGCACGCGGCGCCCGGCCTGATCGAGCGCTTCGCCGCCCGCGCCGACGACCTCGATCTCGAACTCAGCGTCCGCGACCCCGGCTCGTTCGAGGCGCTGCTGCTGAGCCGCACGATCGACATCGCCATCGGCCCGCCGCCCGCGGTGCTCGATCCCGCGCTCACCGCCCGCCCGGTCATGAACTACCGCGTCGTGGTCGTGGCCGGCCCCGGCAACCCGATCGTCCATCTGCGCCCGTCGGCCGCCCAGCTGCGCGACCAGACGTGGCTGCTGGGCCCGTCGGCCACCGCCGGCTCGGGTGCCATCCCCGACTTGCTGGCCCGGCTGGGCGTCCCCGAGGAACGCCAGCACATCTACCAGAGCAACGCCGCCGCCCTCGAGGAAGCCAAGCGCGGCAAGGGAGTGACCCCCGCTCTGTCGTTCGCCGTGGCCCCCGACATCCGCAACGGCAGCGTGATCCAGCTGCCCAGCCCGCACGCTGTCCTCGAGGCCGGCTGGCACGCCCTCACCCGCCTCGACCAGGGCGCCCCCTCCCCCGCCGCCGAGCTGTGCCGCTTCGCCTCCACCCCCCGAGCCATCCAGGCCATGATGCGCGGCGCCGGCGCCAAGGCCGGCCACTTCCGCCCGTCCGTCCACGTGACCCTCTGGAGCTGAGACCTTCAGCGACCGGCGACGGTGGGGATCAGGATGGGCAGATTGACGGCCAGGTGCAGCAGCATGCAGGCGATCAGGTTGCGGCGCCAGACGAACAGGACGTAGAGCGCCAGCGTCCCGGAGGCCTGGTAGAGCAGCCACGACGGCGAGAAGAAGACCAGGTGCGGCGCCACGAACAGCGGGACCGTGATCGCCAGGGCCGGCCAGATGCGACCGGTCAGCTCGGTGAGACGCTCGATCGGATAGCCGCGGTAGAGGACCTCCTCGAAGACTGCCGCCGAGAGGACGAGGGCGACCACCGCGAGGACGGGCATGGCAGCGATGGTGGCGGTTCCGCCGTCGGCCGGCGGAGGCCAGACGGTGCGGGCCAGCCAGGCCCAGGCCATGTGACAGCCGAAGAGGATGAGCACCCACTCGAGATCCTTGCCGGTGGGCCGCACCACGCGGATGGAATCCAGACGCCGCCGCTCGACCCCGAAGATGTAGGCCACGAGCAGGACGACCGCGAGGGCGTTCCAGAGGATCGAGGAAGCGGGGCCGGTGACACCGACGTCGACGCCGGCCGCTCGCGTCAGCGGGGGCAACCACATCGGAAGGTAGGCCAGGACCAGGCCGATGAGGGTCCTGGCCGCGGCTCTCATTTTGCTAGAGTAGCCGCTCTAGAGCCAGTGCTCTAGTGGAAAGGGAGCCACCATGGGTCGCATCGTCGACGAGCGGCGTCACACCGAGCGGCGCGATGCCATCCTGAGCGAGGCCTATCGTCAGTTCGCGACCTCGGGCTACGACCGCACCAGCACGGCGTCGATCTGTCGTGGCGCCGGCATCTCGTCGGGCACGTTCTTCCACTACTTTCCGACGAAGCTCGACGCGCTGGTCGGCGTGCTCACCGCCGGGCTGCAACAGACACGTCAGGCGCTCTCCCGCATCGAGAGCGACGGCAGCGGTCTGGCCGCTGTTCTCGCGTACGCGGGCGGCGTGCAGACCGAGATGGCCGACCCGCACTTCGGCGGTTTCGTCCACGCCGTCGCCGGTGTCGAACTGCTGCCCGAGGTCGCCGCGGTGCTCGACGACGAGTCCACGCTGATCAGAGCCTTCCTCGTCCGGCACCTGGCCGACGCCTCCGCCCGCGCCGAGATCAGAACCGACGCCTCCCCCGAACACCTGGCCCGCTGGACCCAGTGGCTCCTCGACGGCGCCGCCCAGCACGCCACCACCCCCGACTCGCAGCCCGGCGACGCGGTCGAAGCCGTCCGCGCCCTCCTCACCCCACCCTGACCAGGCGTTGAGCCGGGTGTGTCAGCGGCGTGGGGCGGGGGTGTTCAGGTGCTGGAGCAGGTGGGCGGCTCGGGTGAGGTCGTGGAACGTGGCTGCGGGGAGCAGGCGATCGCAGTACGGGAGGGCTGCGGCCATGCCGGCGACCGTGGGGGCGAAGCCGGGGGCGCTCGCTCGGGGGTTCAGCCAGAGGATGCGGTGGGCTCGGCGGCGCAGGCGGGACATGGCGGCTTCCATCCGGGTCGGTGGGTCGCTGTCCCAGCCGTCGGAGGCGACTATCACCAGGGCGCCGCGCAGGGTGTTGCCGTGGTGGGAATCGAGGACTGCGGCGAGGTTGGTCGCGATCTTCGTGCCGCCGAAGCGGTCGGTCACCAGGGCGCCGGCTCGGGCGATGGCTTCGGCGGCCGAGGCATGACGCAGGGTGGGGGTGAGGCGAGTCAGGGTGGTGGCGAAGGCGAACACCTCGGCGTCGGCCACCAGGGTGAACGCGCGCATCAGGTGCAGGTAGGCGGTCGCCTGGGCGCGCATGGATTCGCTCACGTCGCACAGCAGGACGGCTCGGCGGGGGCGGCGGACGGGACGTTCGCGGACCAGCGCCACCGGCTCCCACGCGGTGCGGCGGGCGCGGGCGATCGTCGGGCGCAGGGCGATGCGGCGGCCGGCGGGGTCGGCCGCGTGGCGGCGGGTGCGGCGGGTGGGCCAGCGGGTGAGGGTGGCTCGCAGGGCCTCGCCCAGCAGTTCGGTCTGGGCGGCGTCGAGGTCCTCGAAGGGGAGTTCGGCCAGGGCGGCCAGGGCGCTGGGGCGGCGTTCGGGCGTGTGCAGCGTCGCGTCGGTGGGGTCGGCCGGGGCCACCGCGGGGGGCAGGGTCGCCCACGGTAGGCCGCCGCCGTCGGCCGGCGGCTGGGTGTCGGCGGGCACGGGGACGTGTACGTCGTCCCGCCGGGCGGGGGTGTTGCCGGCTTGGCGGGTCAAGGGCAGGGGCGGGGCGTCGGCGAACACCGCGGCGAACACCTCGTCGAAGACCGCCAGGTCGGGCCGACGGCGGACCAGGGCGATCCGGGCCGTCCAGTAGAGCGTGGTCACCGAGAGGGGCGGGCTCACTTCGATCGCGTGGACGAAGTCGCCGGTCTCGGTGAGGCCGGTGGACAGGCCGGCACGGCGCAGGCGGTCGACCAGAGCCACGGCGAGGGCGGCCCGGTCGGTGCCACGAAGCAGCACCGGCCGGGCCGGCGGCGGGCTTCCCGGGCCGGGGTTCCGGGGCGCCGCGCCGGAGGGAAGCTCAGCGCCGGCCAAGGAGCCACGCGATGACGGCGATGATGACGGCCACGACGACGCCGAGCGGGATCAGCCGCTTGTAGACGGAGCTGCCGGCCACGGCGAGCAGGTCCAGCGCCTCGGGCTCCGCGCCGCCGACGGCCTGCGAAGCAGTCCCGGCCGCGGCCGGCGAAGTGGTTCCGGCGCCGACGGCCGGCGAAGTGGTCGCGCCGGCCGAGCCGCCCGGAGCGGCGGTCGACGATGACGTCGAGGCCGGAGTGGTCGTCGCTGGAGTCGTCGTGGAGGCGGCCAAGGGCTCGCTGCCGGCGACCGCGAGGCCGGCCGGCTCGGCCGCGCCCGGGTCGGCCGGAACGAGGTTCGCGGTGAGCGTCTCGGGGCTGGGCGCCTCGGCGCTGGGCCGCTGCCCGGGCACGCCGGGCGCCACTACCGCCGCCGTTCCCGGGACGGTGTCGACCGCGGCGGCCGAGGGAGCCTCCGTGGCGGGCGACGGAGCGGCCGGGGCGACCCCGTTCGTCGACCCGGCCCGGGCGGGCGCGGCGGCGGGCTGGTCGGCTGCGGGTTGGTCGGCTGTGGGCTGGTCGGCGGTGGGTTGGTCAGCGGTGGGTTGGTCGGCGGCCAGTTTGGCTTCGAGGTTGGCGACGAACTGGGCCAGCAGCTTGTTCGAGATCTCCTTGATCATGCCGCTGCCGAACTGGGCCAGCTTGCCGCTGATCTTCAGGTCGGTATCGACGGTGACGAGCGTGCTGTCGCCGGCGGGGGTCAGCGCCGCCGTGACCAGGGCCGCGGCGTTGCCGCCGGCCCGGGAGTCGCGGCCCTTGGCGTCGATCACCGCGCGGTACTTCTCGTCGTCCTTCTCGGTGAACTGGGCCGTACCGGCGAAGTCGGAGATCACCGGGCCCACCTTCACCTTGACCTTGCCCCGGTAGACGTCGCCGTCGACCCCGGTCAGCTGGGCGCCGGGCAGGCACGGAGCGATCCCGGGCAGGTCGGTCAGCGCCTGCCAGGCACGGTCGATGGGGGTGTGCACGGTGAACTCGTTGGTGATCTTCATGGGGTCTCCTGGTGGACGGCGAGAGCGACGGCGGCCCGGTCGTCGGGGGTCTTGGCGATCGTGCCGAGGGTGCCGATGACCGCGGCGTCGGTCAGGTCGGTGACGCCGAGCGCGGACAGGGCCGACACCCAGTCGATCGTCTCGGCCAGGCCGGGCGCCTTGTCGAGCTCGAGACCGCGTACGCGCCCGATGAACTCGGCGGCGCTGCGGATGAGCGGCTCCGTGGCCCCGGGCACGGACCGCCGGACGATCTCGGCGGCGCGGGCGGGGGCGGGGAACTCGATCCAGTGGTAGAGGCAGCGGCGGCGCAGAGCGTCGTGCAGGTCGCGGCTGCGGTTGGAGGTGAGCACCACGACCGGCGGCCGCAGCGCGGTGAACGTGCCCAGTTCGGGCACGGTGATCGCGGCCTCGCCGAGGAACTCGAACAGCAACGCCTCGAACTCGTCGTCGGCCCGGTCGATCTCGTCGATGAGCAGCACCGGCGGCGTCGGCCCGGCATGGCGTACGGCTCGGAGAATGGGCCTTTCCTGCAGGAACTCGGCGGTGAACAGGTCGGCGTCGGACAGCTTCTCCTGTCTGGCCTCGGCCAGCCTGATAGCGAGCAGCTGCCGCTGGTAGTTCCACTCGTAGAGGGCCTCCCCGGCGGTCAGGCCCTCGTAACACTGCAACCGGATGAACGGCGTCTCCAGGGCGAGCGCGAGCGCCTTGGCGGCCGCGGTCTTGCCGACGCCCGGCTCCCCTTCGAGCAGCAGCGGCTTGCCCAGCCGCAACGCGAGGAACACCGCCATGGCCAGACCGTCGTCGACGAGATAATCCACGGCGTCGAGCCGGGCCCGTACGTCGGACGCGTCCCTCACCGAGCCTCACCGGCCAGCAGACGCGCGTAGTCGTCGCGCGTGTCCACGTCGATCGGCACCGGCCCGGCCACCGGCACCTCGGTCACCGCGTACGCGCCGGAGTGCAGCAGCTTCCACACCGCCTTGTCGCCGTGCAGTTCCGCCAGGTCGCGAAACGTCTCCCGGCGGAACAGAAACGGATGGCCGGGCCCGTCGTCATAACGCGCGACGGCGATGGGTGCAGGCGCTGCCAGCAGCGACGCGACGGACGAGGCGAGCACTCCGGGTTGATCGCCGAGCATCAGAACCAGCGCCGACCCGCTCGCGTGCGAGACCGCCGTCCGAACCGAAGATCCACACCCCGACGAGTACGAAGGGTTCTCGATCACCGTGCAGCCGGAGAGGTCAACCTGCTCGCGCACCCGCGCCGCCGACCCGCCCAGCGTGACGAGCAGCTGGTCGAAGCCGCAGGAGCGCGCGACGCCGAGGGTGGCGTCGAGCAGCGTACGGCCGCGGTAGGGAAGCAGTTGCTTGGCCTCCCCCAGCCGCAGGGAGCCGCCCGCCGCGAGCACCAGCCCGGTGACCCCCATCGGCTAGCCCGCCACGAAGCTGTCGCGGCACCCCACCCGGCAGAACCAGTAGTCCTGCCCGTCGGCCACAGCGTGCGGAGTGTCGTCGTCGATGAAGACGGTCATGCCGCAGACCGGGTCGATGGCTTGCCGGGGCGGGCCCGCGGAGATCGAGACCACCGCCGGCCCGGGGCTCGAAGACGCTGCGGCAACAACGGTCGAAGGCAAGGCGGCAGCATGATCATCCGCCCCGCGGAGCCCACCCTCCCTGGGGGAGCCCCCGCTGGTCATTATCTCGGGGGCGTGCTTGATCGTGTCGGTGGCCTGTGGATAACCGGGAAGTGTGGACAACCGGATCTCGCGGACCACCTCGGCCAGGATGGACAGCGCGATCTCCTTCGGCGTACGGGCCCCGATGTCGAGCCCCGCGTGCGGGCGCACCCGCGAGCGTTCATCCGGTGTCAGCCCCATGCCGTCGAGAACCACTGCGCCCCGCCTGTGGCTGGCCACGAGCGCCACGTACGGAACCCCGGCGTCCAGCGCCGACCGGATCGCCCGCTCCTCGTCCCGCCCAAGGCCGGCCACCACCACTGCGGTCGCCCCTTCGAAAGAGGCCGCCGACGCGACTTCGAAGTCCAGATACGAAGCCAGATCGCCGACCGCGCGGGAGATCGGCGTGCTGCCCACCACCCCGAGCAGGGGCTTGGGCAGCACCGGCCGCAGAAAGATCTCGATCGCCCCGCCCGAGTGGCACGGGTTGACCACGACCAGCGCCCCCGGCGATTCCGGGAACTCCGCGTTGTCTTCCGGCAGCACGCGCAGCAGCACTGTGTTGCCGTCCTTCAGCGAGTCGAGCGCAGCCGCCCGTACGGAGCTCTCGGCGCACACCCCGCCCACGAACCCCTCGATGGAGCCGTCGTCGAGGATCACCGCGTCGTCGCCGGGCCGCGCCGAGGTGGGTTCCTGGGCGCGGACGACCGTCGCGTGCACGAACGGGCGGCGCGCCTGGGACAGGTCGGCGACGCGTTCAGCAACAGATGACATGAGCACCTCAGATCGGCGGGGTGGCGCGGCCGCGCATGGCGTCCCAGACCCGGGACGGTGTGAGCGGCATGTCGGCGTGGCGCACCCCGTACGGCTTGAGGGCGTCGACCACGGCGTTGACGATGGCCGGCGGTGAGCCCACCGTGGCCGATTCGCCCACGCCCTTGGCCCCGATCGGGTGGTGCGGCGACGGGGTGACCGTGTAGCCGGTCTCCCAGTCGGGCACTTCGAGCGCGGTCGGGATGAGGTAGTCCATGAGGGAGGCGCCGAGGCAGTTGCCGTCCTCATCGAACGAGATCATCTCCATCAGGGCCATGCCGACGCCGTCGGTGAGCCCGCCGTGCACCTGCCCCTCGATGATCATCGGGTTGATCCGGGTGCCGCAGTCGTCGACGGCGATGAAGCGCCGCACCTTGACCTGCGCGGTGCCGGGGTCGATGTCGACGACGCAGATGTACGCGCCGTGCGGGTAGGTCAGGTTGGACGGGTTGTAGCAGATCTGGGCCTCGAGCCCGCCCTCGACGCCCGCGGGCAGGTCGCCGGCGCCGTGGGCGCGCATCGCGATCTGCTGGATGGTGACCGCCTTGGCCGGGTCGCCCTTGACCTGGAACGAGCCCTTCACCCAGTCCAGGTCGGCCACGGTCACCTCGAGCATCGCCGAGGCGATGAGCTGCGCCTTGTCGCGCACCTTGCGGGCGACCAGGGCGGCGGCCGCGCCCGAGACCGGGGTCGAGCGGCTTCCGTACGTGCCCAGGCCGAACGGCGTCTGGTCGGTGTCCCCGTGCACGACCTCGATGTCGGCCGGCGGGATGCCGATCTCCTCCGCCACGATCTGCGCGAACGTCGTCTCGTGGCCCTGCCCCTGCGTCTTCACCGACAGCCGTACGACCGCCTTCCCGGTCGGATGCACCCGGAGCTCGCAGCCGTCGGCCATGCCCAGGCCCAGGATGTCCATGTTCTTGCGCGGCCCGGCCCCGACGGCCTCGGTGAAGAACGAGATGCCGATGCCCATCAGCTCGCCGCGGGCCCGCTTCTCTTCCTGTTCCTTGCGCAGGTCGGCGTAGCCGGCGATGTCCATGGCCTGGCGCATCGTGGGCTCGTAGTTGCCCGAGTCGTAGACCCAGCCGGTCTTCGTCGTGTACGGGAACTGGTCGGGCTGGATGAAGTTCTTCAGGCGCAGCTCGGCCGGGTCCATGTCGAGCTCGGCGGCCAGGCAGTCGACGATGCGCTCGACCAGGTAGACCGCCTCGGTGATGCGGAAGCTGCACGCGTACGCGACGCCGCCCGGCGCCTTGTTGGTGTAGACGGCGGTCATCTTGCAGTAGGCGGCCTCGATGTCGTAGCTGCCGGTGAAGACGCCGAAGAAGCCGGCCGGGTATTTCACCGGCGCCGCCGTGCCGTTGAACGCGCCGTGGTCGGCGAGCACGTTGGTGCGGATGCCCAGGATCTTGCCGTCGCGGGTGGCCGCGATCTCGCCGCGCATGATGTAGTCGCGGGCGAAGCCGGTGCTGATCAGGTTTTCCGAGCGGTCCTCCATCCACTTCACCGGCTTGCCGGTGACGATGGAGCCGACGATCGCGCAGACGTAGCCGGGGTAGATCGGCACCTTGTTGCCGAAGCCGCCGCCGATGTCCGGCGCGATCACCTGGATCTTGTGTTCGGGCAGGCCGGCCACGATGGCGTAGAGCGTGCGGTGCGCGTGCGGGGCCTGGGTGGTCGACCACAGCTTGAGCTTGCCCTCGACCGCGTCGAAGTCGGCGACCGCGCCGCAGGTCTCCATCGGGGCCGGGTGCACGCGCGGGTAGACGATGTCCTGCTGGACGACGACGTCGGCCCGGGCGAAGACGGCCTCGGTCTCGTCGGCGTCGCCGGTCTCCCAGTCGAAGCAGTGGTTGTCGGCCTTGCCCTCGAGGTCGTCGCGGATCAGCGGCGCGTCCGGCGCGAGCGCCTGCCGCACGTCGATGACCGGGTCGAGCACCTCGTACTCGACGTCGATCAGTTCGAGCGCGTCGCGGGCGGCGTACCGGCCCTCGGCGACGACGAACGCGACCTCCTGCCCCTGGAAGCGCACCTTGTCGGTGGCCAGCACGGCCTGCACGTCGTTGGAGAGCGTCGGCATCCAGGCCAGGCCCAGCCCCTTGAGGGTCTCGCCGGTGACCACGGCTTTGACGCCCGGCGCGGCCTCGGCGGCGCTGGTGTCGACGCTCACCACGCGAGCGTGGGCGAACGGCGAGCGCAGGATCGCGAGGTGCAGCATGCCGGGCAGCTGCACGTCGTCGGTGAAGCGGCCGCGACCGCGCAGCAGCCGCGGGTCTTCCTTGCGCAGCATGCGACCGAAGCCGACCGGCTTCTGGTCGTTGTCGTCGAACGTCGACGTCCGCGGTTCCTCGACTGTGGTCATTGCGCCGCCGCCTCCTGCTTCTGCGCCTCGGCCGCCTCGTGCACGGAGGCCCAGCGCACCGACCGGACGATCGTGGAGTAGCCCGTGCACCGGCAGATCTGGCCCGAGATGGCCTCGCGGATCTCGGCGTCGGTCGGGTCGGGATTCTTGTCGAGCAGGGCGCGGCAGGTCATCATCATGCCCGGGGTGCAGAACCCGCACTGCAGGCCGTGGCACTGCATGAAGCCCTCTTGGATCGGGTCGAGCTCGGCCCCTTTGGCCAGGCCTTCGACCGTACGGACGGCGTGCCCGTCGGCCATGGCGGCGAGCACGGTGCACGACTTGACGGGTTCACCGTCGAGCCAGACCACGCACGTGCCGCAGTTGCTCGTGTCGCAGCCCCAGTGCGTGCCGGTCAGGCTCAGCGTGTCGCGCAGGAAGTGCACGAGCAGCAGCCGGCCCTCGATCTCAGCTGTGACCTCGACGTCGTTGACGGTCATCGTGACCTGCATGATTCAGCTCCTCGCCCGGGCCACGGCCGCGCGCAGCGTCCGCCTGGTCAACTCGTCGGCGAGGTGGCGCTTGTAGTCGGCGCTGCCCCGCTGGTCGGTGGCCGGGTCGCAGCTGCGTGCCGCGATCGCGCCGGCCTGCTCGTACAGTTCCTCGGCGGGCTCGCGGCCCCGCAGCGCGGCCGAGACCTCCCGGATGCCGGTGGTGTTGGGCCCGACGGCCGCCAGCCCCACCCGGGCGTCGGCGATCGTGCCGTCGGCGGCCAGCCACACCGCGGCGCCGGCCGAGACCACGGCCCAGTCGCCGGCGCGGCGCTCGACCTTCTCGTACGCGCTGCCGCCACCCGGCCGCAGCGGCAGCCGGATCTCGGTCAGCATCTCGTCGTCGCCGACCGCCGTCTCGTACGGGCCGACGTGGAACTCCTCCATCGTCACGACCCGCTCCGAGCCGCCCGGCCCGCGGATGACGCAGCTCGCGTCGAGCGTCGTGCACACCGCCGACAGGTCTTCCGACGGGTCGGCCTGGCACAGCGAGCCGCCCAGCGTGCCGCGGTTGCGGACGATCGGGTCGGCGATCACGCGCTCGGCGTCGCGGAAGATCGGGAACGCGGCCGCCAGCTCGTCGGACTCGAGCAGCTCGCGGTGACGGGTCAGAGCACCTATGCGTACCTCGTCGCCGGCGAACCGGATGTAGCCCAGCTCGGCGTGCAACGGATTGATGTCGATCAGATAGTCGAAGTTCGCCAGCCGCAGCTTCATCATCGGCAGCAGGCTGTGACCGCCCGCGACCAGACGCGCTGAGCTGCCCAGACGTTCCAGCAGACCGATGGCCTGGTCCACACTGGTGGCACGCTCGTACTCGAACGGAGCCGGCACCTGCACCCTGCACCTCCTGCGATTGCCGAGCATCTTTCCTGAGCGCGATCCAATGTCAACAGCTACCTAAGAGATGCCTTAGGTTGCTCTGCGTGATCGCCTGGGGGTGTTCGGCCGGCCCCGAATCGTCGGCGATCAGCACGAATTGGGTGACGAGGCTCACCGATCGGCCCGCCGGAAATCGCGCCGGTCACTCCCTGCTGATACCGGATGTCCGGAACGACTTCGGACGGGGATTCCGATCTGTGACAACTGTTGCCGCCGGGACGGCTGCGAAAAGGTCAGAATCGCCGACCGCGGCCGATCGTCATCCCGTGCCGCCCCGGGACGCCGAGTCCCGCCCACCTGTGGGCGGCCCGACCTGACATCGACAGGAAACTTCCACGGGCGGGAACGGGGGAACCACATCGCCGGTCCACGGACCGGCTCGGGGTGAAGTCGCGCGAGCGGCGGGCCGCCTTCAGGCCTAATCCGACAGCTAACCTCGCAGGCGGTTGAAGGACCGAGGATCGTCTTGTCTTTCCCCATGACGCTGCGCCGCCTGCTGCTCGTTGCCGCGGCGGCGGTCATCGCCACCACCATGCTCGTCTCCCCCGCGGCCGCCGCGGCAGCACCAACAGCCTCAGCGGTCGTCGCCGCCCGCGGGCTCAAGGTCGTCGCCTTCGCCCGGGCCCAGAGGGGCAAGCCCTACAGGTACGGCGCTCAGGGACCGAGCGCGTTCGACTGTTCCGGGCTCGCCGGTTTCGCGTACGCCAAGGCCGGTAAGAAACTGCCCCGCACGGCGCAGGCCCAGTACCGTGCCGCCCGCAGGATCACCAGCGCGGCGGCCCGCCCGGGCGACCTGGTCTTCTGGGTCTCGGGCAGCCGCGCCTACCACGTGGCCGTCTATGCGGGCGCCGGCCAGGTCTGGCACGCCCCCAAGCCCGGCGACCGCGTCAAGCTGGCCAAGATCTGGAACTGGAAACAGGTCCGCTTCGCCCGCGTCGCCGGCTGACGGGCCGGCCGTCAGAGGCCGTTCTCGTAGGACGTGACGCTCACCGCAGGGCTCCCTTCTGGACCTTGCCCATAGCGTTGCGCGGCAGGGCGTCGAGCAGGCGCACGGACCGCGGGCGCTTGTGGGCGGCCAGGCGGTCGGCGACCCAGGCGATCAGGGCACGCTCGGTGACGCCTTCGGCGACTACGTACGCGGTGATCTGCTCTCCGAGGTCTGGGTGGGGTGTGCCGACGACGGCCGCCTCCCGCACGCTGGGGTGCAGCAGCAGCGCGTCCTCGACCTCGCCGGCGCCGACGCGGTAGCCGCCGGTCTTGATGAGGTCGGTCGAGGCGCGGCCGACGATGCGGTGCCACCCGTCGGCGCCGATCGTCGCGACGTCGCCGGTGACGAACCACCCCTCGGGTCTTTCCCGGCCCAGGTAGCCGTCGAACAGGGTGGCCCCGCGCACCTGCAGGTGGCCGATCGTGTCCGGCTCGTCGAGGGGGTCGCCGGCGTCGCCGACCAGGCGGGTCTCGACGCCGGGGATCGGGAGGCCGACCTGCCCCGGGCGGCGTTCGCCGTCGGCCCGGGCGCTCACCGTGATCAGGGTTTCGGTCATGCCGTAGCGCTCGACCGGCGCCTGGCCGGTCAGGGTGCGGAGCTCGTCGAAGACCGGGGCGGGCAGGGGCGCGCTGCCGGAGACGAGCAGGCGGGCCGAACGCAGGGCGCGAGCCTCGGTGGGGGCGGCGCAGACCCGGGACCAGACGGTGGGGACGCCGAAGTACATCGTGCCGGGCGTGGCCGCGTACGCCTGGGGTGTGGGCCTGCCGGTGTGCGACAGCCGGGAGCCAATCCGCAGCGGGCCGAGCACCCCCAGCACCAGGCCGTGCACGTGGAAGAGCGGGAGGCCGTGCACGAGAGTGTCGCCGGCGGTCCACTGCCAGACCTGCGCGAGGGCGTCGAGGTCGGCGGCGAGGGCGCGGCGCGAGATCACGGCGCCCTTGGGCGGGCCGGTCGTGCCGCTGGTGTAGAGAACCAGGGCGGGCGCGTCGGGATCGGGCTCGTCCGGAACACCGTGATCGGCGCCGGTGGCGTGCGCCTCGATCAGCTCGGCCCCGGAGTCGCCGAGGATGTGGGCCCGCTCCAGCTCGCCGGCGTCGGGCGGCACGGGTACGACGGGCACGCCGGCCAGCAGCGCGGCGGTGATCACGACGACGGTGTCGACGGTGGGCGTGGCCCGCACGGCCACCATGCGGCGGCCGGTGATCTCGGCGGCCAGCGCGGACGCTCGTCCCAGCAGCTCGTGCCGCGAGAGCGCCGACTGCGGGTCGCGTACGGCATCGGCCTGGTCGGCGTCGTCGTGCAGGGCGCCCAGCAGGCGCGTCATCGGGCCTCCCCCAGCTGGGTGACGAGCGGGGCGAGCAGGTCGTTGAGCTCCCGGACGAGCACCGTGACCGTGCGCTCGGCCAGGTCGGGCAGCTCCGGACCGGCGTCCTCGGGGATCCGGGGAAGGTCGGCCAGCGGCAGGGGCGCCTCGGCGGTCAGGGTGGAACGCAGGTGCGGGACGCGGCTGAGCTCCTCGGCCGAGGGCGCGAGAAACTGGCCGAACGTCTCGGGCCACCCCCGCCAGCCCCGGTCCTGCGTCCACGCCCGCGAACCGGTCAGCTCGGCCGGCCACGGCGCGACCAGCTCGGCGGTGACGGTGAGCGAGCCGTCCCAGGTGTTGCGCCGGCAGGTGGCCCGCAGCACGCGGCGATGCAGGCGCACGAAGCCCGGATCAAGGTGCGGCGTGGTGGCCAGCTTCCACGCCACACAGGCGAAGCCGACCGGCGAGATGTCACCCCAGCAGTCGCCGAACTCCTTGGCGTGCACCCAGACGTGCTCGGCGAACCGGCTGCGTCCCAGCCCCGCGTTCTCCCGGTCGTAGTGATGGTCGATCCAGGCGAACGTCAGCGGAGCCATCCGCCCAGCTTAAGGCTGGGGCCGGAGGCCGTCGAAGACTATGGCCAGGACCCGGGATCGCAGGGCGGCGCCGTCGGTGTCCAGCTCGGGGACCCGCGAGACGGCGAGCATCAGCGCGACCAGCTCCGAAACGGTGACGTCGGCACGGATCGCGCCCGCGGCCTGGGCCCGGGACAGCAGCGACCCCAGGGCGCGCGGCAGCTGCTCGCGGGCCGGGGTGAGCGCATCGCGCAGGTTGCTCGCGGCGAAGGCGTCGGCCCACGCCTGTTTGCCCGCGGCCACCTCGGCCACCCGGCTCAGGAAGACCCAGATCGCCTCACCCGCGTCCTCGGCCCCGACCAGTTCCTCGGCCTCCTCGCCGAAGCGTCGCAGCCGTTCGCGGAAGACCGCCTCGATGAGCGCCGCCTTGGTCGGGAAGTGCCGGAAGACGGTGCCGATGCCGACCCCGGCCGCCCGGGCGACCGCTTCCGTGGAGACCGCCGTGCCTCGCGCCACGAACACTTGCTCGGCCGCGGCCAAAACGCGGGACCGATTACGCAACGCATCAGCACGCGGCGCGCGTGCGGTCATGGTTCACACTCCTGTCCGATTTATTGCTTTGGCAGCCGGTTGACCGTTCATCAGCCTAGCGTCCCCTTTGTAACGGAGTGATCACTCCACTTTAGACACTCACGCCATCATCCTAGGAGGCTAGGTATCGTTTGTCGGAGGGTGTGGTTGACGAAACAGATCCACAAACGAACGAGCGCCCGGCCGAAGGGCCGGGCGCTCGTTCGGAGCTGTGTTACCTGAGCTGGCGCTTGTCCACGTCGAGCGACTTCGGCAGCGCGCTGGTGATCTTTCGCATGCCCGCAGGCTACGGAACCCGGGTTGATCGGGACCGGCCAATGGCTTGCGGCATCGCGCGCAGAAGATCAAACCCGGGTGGCGGTGCCCGGCTCGTGCATCCCGGCCAGCGTCTCCACGCCCCCGCCGAACCCGGCCGCGGCCACCGCGGCGATCACTGTGACCGCCCGCAGCGCGTGGAAGCCGCCGCGGCCCAGAGTGGCCGCCTTCAGGTTGTGCGCGACCGCGCGGGGCAGGGTGCGGCGCAGGTAGTCCTGCTCGGCGCCGAGTTTCTGGTCGCGCGGCAGCAGGCCGGCCATCTGCACCTTGCCGCGGCCCTCGGCGTAGCAGCGTCGCAGGAAGAACCGGAACGTCGAACGGTCGAGCGGCACGTCGTGCTCGATGACCGAGTCCGGCACGTACATCCAGTGGCCGCCGGTCTCGGCGCTGATCCGCAGGCAGAGCTCGGTGTCCTCGGGCCGGTTCTGGTCGCCGAGCTTGCCGAAGCCGACCCGGAACCCGCCCACCCGCACGAACGCCTCGCGGCGGATCATCATGCTGGCCGACCACACGTTGCGGATCTCGGCGATCGAGGTGGGCATTCCCGCGTACGAGACCCCGACCGTCCACAGCAACTCGTCCGGCAGCCACGACGGGCGGTGGCGTTCCCAGGCCGGCACGATCAGCCCGCCCGCGCCGACCACGGCCGGGTCGCCGAACGGGGCGGCCAGGTGCTCGAGCCAGGTGGGATGGGCGACGGTGTCGTCGTCGAGAAAGGCGATCAGCTCGGACCGGGCGTGGAAGGCGCCGGTGTTGCGATTGCCCGAGGCGCCCCGCTCGGACTCGTTCTCGAGCACGGTGACCTCGGGGAACTCGGCCTTGACGCGCTCGAACAGGTCCGGGTTGTGATCGACCACGACGATGATCTCGGCCGGCCTCACCCGCTGAGCCTGGGCGGACGCGACCGTACGCCGCAGCGACGCCCACCGGCGCTCGCTGTGCGTAGGGACGACGACGCTGGCTTCGATGCTCTCGGTCATGGGGCGGCGCTCCTGAAGACGTGGCGAAGCGAAGTTGATCAACCTGCGATCGGGACCATACACAGCGAAGCTATGATTTCCGTATGAGTGTGACCGGCAATGATTGACAGTTCCGACACCATTGTTTCGGCCAGGCAACCGCTCCGGGCAATGCCCCCTATTTCGGCGCTTCCCTTAACCCGCAGCTGTGGCGTAAAGCACTCATGTCAGCCGTGTTTCAACAGCTCAGAGTGTATGTAGAGGCGGATTGACGCCGGCCCAGCAGCAACACTTGCCGCGCGGAAAGCGTCACGCGCCCATGGTATCGACGGAGATCATCCGTTCGCCCGATGCCATTTCCGGCGCAACCGTGGACAACGCCGGAACGGCTCAGAAATAGCATCTTTGCGCGAATCACCGGACGCCCGACGGCGGGCGTACGGAAAGTGGTGAATTGACAGCACCCACAGTAATGAAATCGCCGGTCAGCCGGACCGGCGAATCCCGGCGCCCGCGCAGACGCACGCCGGGGAGCGGCCGCCCGGAGGCAGCCGCTCGGCGGGTCGGTTCGGCAGGGTCAGCGCCAGAAGACGGCGACTGCGGCGTTGGCCAGGGTCAGCACGATGATGCCGATGAAGTGGCCCTTGTTGACGGCCTCGCGCTTGCGCGGGATGAAGACCATGATGAAGATCAGGATGGCCAGCAGGAGCTTGACGCCCAGCTTGATCGGGCTGGGTTCGTCGTCGCCACCGCCGCGCAGGGGGGCTGCCAGGGCCAGGCCGGACAGCAGCTGGATCACCGAGCCCCACAGCACGGCCGGGTTGATCCGGAACTTGCCGGTGAGGAACTGGGCGATCGCGCCGCCGAGCAGCAGCGCGAAGCCGACCAGGTGAATGAAGAGCAGGATCAGCCGGAGTGCTTCCACGCCAGGAAGCTTGCCAAAGCCGCGGCGACGCCCGTCACTCGGGGCCCGAGATCACCGGCAAGGTGAACAGGCCGCGCAGCAGCAGTCCGGGGCGCCAGGTCAGATCGGACGGCGGGACGGCCAGGCGCAGGGTGGGAACGCGCCCGAGCAGGGCGGCGAAGGCGATCTGGGCCTCGAGGCGGGCCAGCGGGGCGCCCAGGCAGTAGTGGATGCCGTGACCGAAGGCCAGGTGCGGGTTCTGGGCCCGGTCGAGGCGCACCTCGCCGGGGTCGGGGAAGCGGGACTCGTCGCGGTTGGCCGACAGCAGGCCGATCACCACCGGGGCGTATGCGGGGATCTGCCGGCCGCCCAGGGTGACGGGCTCGGTGGTGATGCGGAACGTGGCGGTCTCGACCGGGGACTCGTACCGCAGGAACTCTTCGACCGCGGTGGGCAGCAGGCCGGGGTCGGCGCGCAGGCGCTCCCAGCGGTCGCGGTCGGTGAGCAGCAAGGCGGCGCCGTTGCCGATCAGGTTGACGGTCGTCTCGTGGCCGGCGATGAGCAGCAGGAAGACCATCGACATCAGCTCGTCCTCGTCGAGCCTGTCCTCGCTGTCACGCACCTCGATCAGGCCGGACAGCAGGTCGTCGCCGGGGTGGGCGCGGCGCGCGGCCAGCAGGCCGCGGATGTAGGCGACCATCGCCTGCGCGGCGCCGGGGAACTCGGCCTGGTAGGCCACGCCGCCGACGATGATGTTGGACCAGCGGCGGAAGGAGTCGCGGTCCTCGGCCGGGATGCCGAGCAGCTCGCAGATCACCTGGATCGGCAGCGGGAAGGCGAACGCGTCGATCAGGTCGAACGGCTCGCCCGGGCCGGGGAAGGCGTCGAGCAGCGACGTCGTGATCTCGGTGATCCGGGGGCGCAGGGCCTCGATGCGGCGGGCCGTGAAGGCGGCCGAGACGAGGCGGCGCAGGCGGGTGTGGTCGGGCGGGTCGACGGCCAGCATGTGGCGGGACAGGGCCCGCTGGATCGCGTCCGACGGGTGGCCCTCGTCGCGGCCCCGCTTCGAGAACCGCGGGTCGGTCAGCGCCTGCCGGGCGTCGTCGTAGCGGGTAACCAACCAGACGACGGCGCCGCCGGCGATCCGGACCTCCCGCACTGGGCCCTCGTGCCGCCACTGCGCATAGAAAGGATGCGGGTCGGCGTGGAACCGCGGGTCGGCCAGATTGTCCCGGACGCTCTGCGACATGCCTGCATCTCCCCCGTCGTCAATGGACATCTACGACAGTACGCCCCGGTATGCCGTGCCAGGCGAGCAGATTTTCGGCCTCGGCGACGATCGGATCGACGTCCACCGGGTGGAACATGGTGGCCCGCAGGGTGTCGCCGGTGATGGCCCACTTCCCGGCCACCCGGCCGTCGACCAGCACGAACCGCGCGCCCTCGACGCTGAGCCCGCGGTACGCGTTGTCGATGATCCGGCTGCGGTCGTCGAAGCCGAGCACCACGTTGTCGAAGGCGGGCAGGAAGCGGGGCGGCACCGGCTGATCCGGATCGGGCAGCGGCCCGTCGAGCACGTCGAGCAGCTCGCGGCCCCGGACGTCGCGGAAGCTGCGCAGTCGCGGCCGCAGTCGCTTGATCGATTCCCGCAGGCCGCTCAGCCCCGACCAGGCCCGGATGTCGGACGACGACGCCGGCCCGAACGCCCGCAGATACCGCAGCACCAGCTCGTCGGCGAGGCAGGCCGGGGGCACCGGGCGGCCCAGCCACGTCTCGATGGTCGTGTTGCGGGCGGGCGCCGACTGACCCCAGACCCCGCGCGGCGGCACCTGCACCAGCGGCACGTACGAGCTGAGCGCGTCCCCGAGCACCCGGGCCGGCACCGACGGCCACCGCCCGCCGACGGCCCGGCCCACCTCGGGCAGCGTGCTCGGCGTCCGCTCGAAGTGGGGTTGCCCGGCCGCCGCCAACTCGGCCAGGTCGACGCCTTCGAGGTCGCGGCGCAGCACAGCCCGGACGCGCGCCTCGAGCATCGGCTGGTGCAGCCCCCGCAACTCCAGGCAGTCGTCCGCCGTGACCAGGTGGATCGTGCGCCGCATGAGCAGGGTGCGTACGACCTGGCGGCTCTCGAGCAGCTCGACCAGCTCGTCCGGCCGGAACCCGTCGAGACGGCTCCACAGGCCCACGTACGGCTCGTGCGGTTCCTGTGCCTGCAGCCCGACGAGGTGCCGGACGACGTCGACCGCCGGCGCGGTGTGCCGGCGGTCGAGCATCTGGCGGGCGAGCAGGGCCCGGTTGAGCGCACGGTTGTCGAGCACGTCCATGCCAGGAAACTAGTCGTCGAACCCTTCGTCGGCGCGCTCCCGTCGCGGATGGGACTCGGCGCGGCGGGCCACCGGTCCCTCTTCGGCGGCCAGGCCCTCGTACGTGCCCCGCGCTTTCTCGTACGGCTGGTTCGCGCGAATCGCTGCGTGACGCCCGTCGCGACTCCGACGGCGTCCCCGTGGGCGAGGACGACGTCGAAGCGGACAAGCGCAACTCGGGCGCCTGACCCCGGTCAGGCCACGGTTGCCGCCGCCGCGGCCAGGGCGTCGAGAGTGGACCGGTCCGGCTGATCGAGCACGGCCTGTGACTCGTCGACCAGGCCGGTCAGGCGGGCGACCTCGGCCTCGGTCAGATCCCGGGCCACCTCGGACGCGGCCACGTTGGCCCGCAGATGACCGGGGTTGCCGGTGCCGGGGATGACGACCATCGCCGGCGAGCGGCGCAGCAGCCAGGCCAGGGCGACCTGGGCCGGGGACACACCCAGGCGCTGCGCGGGACCGGTCAGTTCCGCGTAATCGGCGAGCCGCCCGGAAGCCAGCGGGTAGTACGGCACGAACATGATGTCCTGCGCCTCGCAGTCGGCGAGCACCTGCACGCCGCTGCGGTCGAGGAGGTTGAAACGGTTCTGCACGGCCGCGATCGGCGTCAGCTTCTGCGCCCGGGCCAGCATCTGCGGTGACGCGCCGGACAGCCCGATGCGCCGGATCAGGCCCTGCTCCCGCAGCTCGACGAGCGCCCCGAGCGAGTCCTCGAGCGGAACGCCACTCGCCATACCGCGATAGTCGCCGTCGAGCCGCAGGTAGGTGAGCTCGCTTACCTCGACCCCCAGGTCTTCGAGCGCCTCGTGCACCTGCCGGCGAACCGTGTCCGGGTGGTCGGTGACGAGCCACTCGCCGTTCGGCCCCCGGCCCGCGCCGACCTTGTTGCCGACGATCACGCCCTCCTTGGGCAGCGCCTGCCCGATCAACTGATTCACCGTCCGCGGCCCGTACGCGTTGGCGGTGTCGAAAAACGTCACACCCAGCTCGACAGCCAAGCGCAGCACGCCCCGCGCCGCCTCGGGGTCCGCCGGCAGGCCCAGCACGTTCGGGCCGGCCAGTTGCATGGCGCCGTATCCCACTCGGTTCATGGTCTTCTCCTTGGCCGTATCACTGCCACGCCAAAATGCGTGGCAGTGCTCCGTTCCAGTGATACGCCAAATGCCGTAGCATTGCAACATGACCGATGCGAAGACCCGGGCGATCCTCGAGGTGGCGGGCGAGATCCTGGAGCGGGAAGGCGCCCAGGCGGTTTCGACCCGCTCGGTCGCCGCGGCCGCCGGCATCCGCGCCGCCTCGCTCTATCAGCTCTTCGGCGACAAGGACGGCCTCCTCGCCGCGCTGGCCGTCCACGCGTTCGACCTCTACCTGTCCGAGAAACACACGCTCGAGCCGACCGACGACCCGGTCGCGGACATGCGCCGGGGCTGGGACATGCACGTCGACTTCGGCCTCCGGCACCCCGCCCTCTACCTCTTGATGTTCGGCACCGACCGGCCCGGCCGCCGCCCACCCGCCGCCGCCGAGGCCGACCGGCTCCTGCTCACCTTCCTCGACCGCGTCGCCGCCGTGGGCCGGCTCCGCGTCCCGCCCGCGGTCGCCGCGTCCCTCGCCACCGCCGCGATCATCGGCGTGACGCTGACCCTGATCGGACTGCCCGCCGACGGCCGCGACCCGGCGCTGTCCGCCCGGATGCGCGACACCTTGATCGACTCGCTCGTCACCGATCCGGCCCCGGCTGCGGACGCCGGTCTGGCGTCGCGCGCCCTTGCCCTCGACGCCGCCGTCGCCACCGCGGGCACGCTCCCCCTGCGCCCCACCGAGACCGCCCTGCTGCGCGACTGGCTCGACCGCCTGGCCCGCTGAGCCGTCTGCGGGACTCGCGTCAGTTCACGACGGCCAGGGGCGCGGTCGGTGGTATCGAGCCGCCGACCGCGGCCGGGCCCGGGAGCGGCGGGTCGAGGCGGGCGTTCATCGGCGGGTCTCCAGCACGTGGAAGCCCCAGGCGAGCAGGCCGACGACCAGTCCACCGGCCGCCAGGTCGTCGCCGTCGCGGTCGAAGACGCGGCCGTCGAGCAGGTCGGTCAGGCGCCACTGCTCGCCGGCGGTGGGCCAGGGCAGCCGTACGCGGGTCCAGATCGGCTCCTGACTGAAGTTGATCACCACCAGGTGGCGGGTGGCGCTGCCCTCCCAGGTCCAGGCGAGCACGTCCGGGGTGTCGAGCAGCCGCCACTGCCCCGCGTCCCGGAGGACGACGAGGCGGTCGTAGAAGTCGCGCAGCCCCTCGTCGACCGGCTCGTCCGGGAAGCGGCCCAGGAACACGGGCAGCTTGACCCGGCGGCCCTCGAACTGACCGTCATGCCAGAGCGTCGAGCCGGGCAGGGTGGCGAGGGCGACCGCGGCGGCCCGTCCGCGCGGGCCGGGCAGGGCGGTGGCGGCGCGCGGCTCGTCGTGGTTCTCGATGAAGCGCAGGAGCTTGTTCTGATAGTCGAGTCCGGCGCGCAGGTGACCGCGCACGGCGTCGGCGTCCCCGTGGACCAGCCGGTCGTACAGGCGCTTGTCGTAACAGAGGTCGAAGCCCTGCTGCTGAAGCTCCCACTCGGTGTCCCAGTACGCCTCGGCGATGAACAGCAGCTCGTCTTTCAGCTCGGCGATGATCGCCGGCCAGAACTCCTCGGCGGGTCGCGGGCCGGCGCGGTCACCCCAGGTGCCGGCGAAGATGTCGTTGAAGACGAGCATGGCCATGTCGCAGCGCACGCCGTCGCACTGGGCGGCGACGTCGCGCAGGGTGCTCAGGGTGGCCGCGCGCAGGTCCGGGTGGAAGGCGTTGAGCTGGGCGACGTCGGGCCAGGGCGGGAAGTACGGGTCGCGGCCGCGGGCGATGACGCGGTCGCCGGCGGCGAACCAGCTTCCGGGGTCCCTCGCCAGGTCTTCGGGGCTGCCGTTGATGAACCAGTCGGGATGCTCGGTGACCGCCGGATGGTCGGGGGCCACGTGGTTGGGGACGTAGTCGAGGATGAGCTTGAGCCCCCGCCGCGCGAGCTCGCTTCGGGCCGCGGCCAATCCGTCGCGGCCGCCCAAGTGTTGATCAACTTCGTATCGGCGTACGCAATAGGGCGACCCGACGATGTCCCGGTCGGACAGATCGGGCAGGGCGGCGTGGAACTCCCGCTGCAAGGCCTCGTTGCTCCGGGCGATGCCGAGGCCGGCCGGGCTGCGTTCCCAGACGCCCATGAGCCAGACCGCATCGAAGCCGATCAGCTCGTCCCAGACCGCGCCCGGCACGTCGGCCAGGCTCCCCACGCCCAGACCGGCGAGCCAGGGCCACGTGTTGATCTCGTAGACCGACGTCATGGGCCGAATCCTGCCCGATAGGCGGCGACCGCGTCGTCCAGGCTCGGATAGAAGTGCGCGGGATCGATGGTGCGGGTCAGCTCGTACCGGTCGATCTTCTCCTTGACCGGGTGCTTCAGCTCGGCGAAGACCAGGGAGATGCCCTTGGCGTTGAGCTCCTCGTCCAGTTCCTCCAGCATGTCGGCGGCGGTGGTGTCGACGTCGGTGATCGGCTCGGCCGCGATGACGATCCAGCGCGGCTCCTGCTGCGCGAGGCGGCGGACCTCCTCCCGGAAGGTGCGCGCGTTGGCGAAGATGAGCGGCGCGTCGAACCGGAAGATGATGAGGCCGTCCATCCGCACGCCGTCCGGGTACTGGTGGAGGTCGTGGTAGCCGTCGACGCCGTCGGGCTTCGCGAGCACCGTGCGGTACGGCCACCACGCCCGGCGGAAGACGTTGAGCACGGACAGCGCGACCGCGACGGCGATCCCCGGCAGCACGCCGAGCACGGCGACCCCGACGAAGGCCGACGCGGCCAGCGCGAACTCGACGCGGCGCTGCCTCCACAGCCGCACCATGCCGTCGATGTCGAGCAACCCGATCGAGGCCGCGATGACCACGGCCGCCAGCATGGGTTGCGGCATGTCCCTGAGCAGGCCCGGGACGAGCAGCAGCATGAGCGTGATGGCCGCCGCGCCCACCAGCCCGGTGACCTGCGACTTGGCTCCGGCCGCGGCAGCCACCGCGGTGCGCGAGGCGCTCGTGCTGACCGGGAAACCCTGGAACAGCCCGGCCGCGAGGTTGGCCGCCCCGATGCCGGCCATCTCCTGGTTGCCGTGCACCTCACGCCCGGCCCGGGCCGCGAACGTCGAGGCCGTCGAGATGGTGTCGGTGACCGACACCAGCGTGATCCCGACCGCCGCCGCGGCCAGCATGCCCAGCTCCTGCAGGCTGACCAGGGGAATCGTGAACGGCGGAAACCCCTGCGGCAGCGGCCCCACCACGTCGACGTCGTCGAGCCCGAGCATCGTGACCGCCGCGATGGCCCCCACCACGGCCACCAGGACGCCCGGCGCCCGGGGCAGGAACCGCTGCAGCACCAGAATGACGGCGAGCCCGCCCGCGCCGATCGCCACCGCCGCCGGCACGGTTTCGTCCAGCCCGGTGACAAAGCCCTTGATGTCGGCGAACAGCCCCTCGCCCTCGACGGAGAAGCCGAAGAGCTTGGGCAGCTGCCCGAAGAAGATCGTGACGGCCAGCCCGTTGATGTAGCCGAGCTGAGTCGGATGCGACAACAGGTCGGCCACGAATCCCAGCTGGGCGACGGCCGCCACCGTCATGAACAGCCCCACCAGCAGCGCCAGCACCGAGGCAAGCGCGACGGCCCGGCCCGGATCGCCGTCGGCCAGCACGATCGGCACGACCACGGCCGCGATCATCGGCCCCAGCGCCGAGTCGGGGCCCAGCACCAACACCCGGGAAGGTCCGAAGATCGCGTACGCCACCAGGCAGAGAATCGACGTGTAGAGCCCCGTGATGGCCGGCAGCCCCGCCAGTTCCGCGTACGCCATGCCCTGCGGCACGAGCAGCGCGGTGAGCACGAGCCCGGCCACCAGGTCCCGCGGCAACCACCGGGCCTCGTAGGTCGCAGCAGCCCGCACCCCGGGAACCCACTGCGAGCCGCGCACGCTGTCACCGTAGTGGCTGCGCGGCCCGAACGCCCGATCGCCGGCATGAACCTGCTGGTCAGGGGTGCTGCGGGCGCCGGGTTGCCGGGTCCTCCGGTTCGCCGGGAGGGCCGACCACTACAGTTTCATCATGGACCAGCTGCCCGCCCTCGTTCGGCTTCCTTATGTGACAGGCGGACCTATCAAGGTCGGCACAGTAATCAAACAGGAAGACGACCTATACACCGTCAAATGGGATGACACCGGCGCTGAGCAGGAAGTTCACCTCGGCGACTACGAGAAGGTCACCGTCCGGGAGTCGCTCGAATTCCAGTCGCTGACGGATCCGGACGGCCTGCGAGCCGCCTTCGAACAGGATCCGCCCGCCGTGGCCCTGCGCTTCCTGCAGGAGTCGGCCGCGACCATGACCGGGAAAGAGCTGAAGCTGGCGCTGACCGGCTTCGGGATCGACGACGCCCGTTTCCGGGGCGCCTGGACGTCGATCCGCAAGCAGCTCATGACCGATCCGAGGCTGGTCGTCGCCGGGACAGGAGCCGGCACCACGTTCGCCTGGCGTGACGCCGGATCGTCGGACTGATCAGTCCCGGATCAGCAGCTCAGCCTCTCGCAGCGTGCTGGCGGCGAAGTCCGCCAGCTCCTCGCCGCCCTGGTAGTCGTCGGTGAGGACGTGCCGGGCCGTGGCCCAGCCGGCCGTCGCCCGCAGGCCGGGTCGCCGGGACTCGCGCGAGAGGAACTGCCGCAGATCCTTGCCGACCTGGTCGCCGCGGCTCGAGGAGAGCTCGGCGGCCCGGTCGGCCACGGCCCGGAAGTTCCGGGGGACGACGATCATGGCGTCACCCGGCGGGAAGGTGACGTCCTCGAAGTCGACGCCGTCGAACTCGGGGTAGGTCACGTCGGCCGAGGTGAAGGCCACCCGCCGCAGCACCGCGCTGTCGTGGGCCCGTCCGAGGAAGCGCGTCTCGGTCAGCGCGCCGGTGAACGACGAGTCCTCGATCGTGCAACCGGCGAACTCGGCCTTGGGCAGCGCCGGGAACGTGCACCCCGCGAAGTGGGTGCGCTCGGCCGAGAAGTACTTCATCTTCGCGCCGGTCAGATCGATCGACTGCCACGTGGTGCGAGCGAGCAGAGTTTCCGTCAGCGTCGCCCGCACCATCGAGCACTGCGTGATCGATCCGTCCGTGAACACCGCCCGGGCGAGGTCGGCCCCGTCGAAGCGGCAACCGCTGAACCGGACGTCCTCGAGGTGGGCGTGAGCCAGCGTGGCGTACCGGAAATCCACGCCGGTGATCGTGGCGGCCTGCGAGTCGAGGCCGCCGGCCGGGAAACCCCGGAGGTCGAGCAGGCCGTCCGCGACGGGTAGTTCGAGGTCGCGCAGGGAGCTGCCGTCGGCCAGCCGCCGGAGGACCTCCGTGCGGAGACTCCCGGTACGCCAGCGGTCGATCAGCTCCCTGCGCGCCACGTCATGACCCCTATCGTGTGGGCAGGTGGATGCCCCGGCCGAACAACTTCGTGTATTTGCTGTGCGAGTTCCAGTCACCGTCGGTGGTCATGTCCCACCATACGTTTCGGTCCGGTGCGTGGAAGTCGGGGCATTCCTGACCCCGGCCGCAGATGTGCAGGATCTTGTTGAGCTTCGGGTCCTGCGCGACCCTCTTCTTGACGGCCTCGTCGATCACGTCGCCGCGGAACATCTCGTAGAACGCGGTCCCCCTCGCGCGGCCGTCCCGCGCGCCGATGCGCTTGACCGCGCCCTGCTGGCCCGGGCTCAGGCCGATCACGCCCGTCTCGAAATCGTTGACGACCGCGTCGACGTGCTCCTGCAGGCGCTCCGTGATGGCCTGGGTCGTCATGCAGTTGTGCACGAGGACCCGGTTGTCGCCGGCCGCCACGTAGTACGTGTGGGTGCTGTCGACGGTGAGGTTGTAGACGGTGGTCCGGGCCGTGTGGTCGTGCGTGGTCTTGACCGTGACCGTGCGCCGGCCGCTGTCCCGGAGCCTGTCCCCGGGCTTCAGGTCGTCGGCGATGATCCAGCCCTTGCCGGGGCTGTAGAACTTGTGACCCGCGGTCGCGGTGATCTTGGAAGGTCCGCCGCCCCCGGCGCCCACCAACGTCAGCTCGACCAGGCTCTTGTCACCGCTTCCGGTGATCGAGGCGACGACCTGCTGCGGCTTGCTGAGGCCGGTCCTGGCGTCGGTGGCCTTCACCGTGTCGCCGGGCTGCACCTTCTCGATCGGCTTGCTGGTGCCGTCGGCCAGCAGGACGAGCGTACCGGCGACGAACGAGTTGGACAGCCGCTTGCCGGCGCCCTTGGCTACCTTGCAACTCTCCTCGGTGGAGGACTTGGCCTTGTTCCTGACCTTGTTGGCGGCGCTCTTCGCGGTGGCCTTGGCCTTGCCGCCGATGTCCTTGGCCGCCTTGACCGTGTTCTCGACCTGTTTGGCGGCGCCGGACTTCACCGCCGTCACCGGGGCGTCGACCATCTTCTTGATCCGTTGCGGGATCGAGGTCAGCGCCTTGCGGGCGGCCTTGAGGTTGCTGTAGGCGTCGATCAGGCGGCGACCCACGCCGACGGCCTTGATGGCCACCTTCGCGGCCTTGAACATCTTGCCCCAGGGCACGGCCTGCAGCGCGGTGGAGATGCAGGCGACGATGTCACCCTCGGTGATGCACGCCTTGGCGTCGTTGAAGCCGACCAGGTCGAGGATGAGATTGACGATCTCGTCGCCGATCTGCTTGACGAAGCCGTCGGCCTCGTCGACCAGCTTCTTGGCGTTGAGCCACTCCGGGTTGTCGACCTCGACCATGCCTCCGTCGGGCACGGTCGCGTCGGTGGTGGCGGCGCCCGCGTCGGGGTTGTTCATCCGGTGCTCGGCCGCGGTGACGCTGCCGTAGAACACCCCGCCGCTGTCCGGGTCCTCGCCGGTCGGGTCGGTCTGCACGGTCGGGCGGGCGTTGGTGTACGAGTACGTGGACACCGACGGGTCGGACTGCGGCTGGGCCACCGGGTCGGTGGAGTCGAAGCGGCCCGTGCCCGGGTCGTAGTTGCGGGCGCCCATCGAGTAGCGGTCGCCCTGGGTCACATCCTGGTAGGCGCCGGTGTACTGCAGCGGGTTGACCGGCGCGTCGTCGGTCAGCTTCGAGCTCTCGGTGACACCGAAGGCGTCGTAGTCGTACGACCATTGCGGGGTTCCGTCGGAGGACACCACCCCGGACACACCGCCGAGCCAGTCGTGCAGGTACGAGTGCGCGGCCGCTCCGGCCATGAGCCCGAGCGCCTGACCGCCGGGGTTGTAGAGGTAGCTGCGCTGTTGCGTGGCGCCACCGCTGGTCTGCGACTCCGCGGCCAGCACGGCACGCGGGCCGTTGGTGTCCCACGACCACTTCTGGACGATCTGCTCGGCGCCGGCGCCGGTGACCGCCTGGATCCGGTTGCCGACCGCGTCGAACGTGTAGTCGGTGACCTTGCCGTTGACGGTGGCCGAGGTCATCCGGTGGTCGAGGGAGTAGGTGAACTGGTCGGAGCCGACCCGTGTCTGGTTGCCCTCCTCGTCGTACGCGAAGGTCCGCAGACTGGTCCGCGAGCCGGCGGTCGCCTCGGCGACGAGCTGGTTGGCGGCGTCGTAGGTGTATTTGGTGAGCGTGTTGTCGCCCGGCGCGGCCACCTTCTTGGTGGTGCGGTTGCCGACCAGGTCGTACGTGTAGTCGGTCCGCGAGGCGCTGGAGCCGGAGCAGGCCTGCGCCCCGAAGCACTCGGCGGTCAGCCGGTCGGCCTCGTCGTAGGTGTAGGCGGTCGCCTCGGTGCTGGTCGGCTGGCCCGGCTCCCCCTTGGTCTCGGTGATCCGGGTCGGGTTGCCCACCTTGTCGAGCACCAGGTCGAAGGCGGAGAGCGTGGTGTCGCCCTTGGTGGCCTCGATGCCCGTCATGCGGCCGGCCCGGTCGTACTCGCGGTTCTCGACGACGCCGGTGGATGCCGGGTAGGTGGTCTTGATCAGGTTGTCGGCGACGTCGTACCCGAACTCGTAGCGCGAGCTCGTGCCGCCCTTGCTGCTGGTCAGCGCCGTGACCCGGTCGCCGTCGTCGTAGTCGGCGGCGATCCTGGTGCCGTCCGGGTAGCTGCGGTTGATGATGCGGTCCTCGGCGTCGTACGCGTAACCGAAGACCTGGTCCCCGCGGGCCACCTCGGTGAGCCGTTCGGTCTTGTCGTACTCATACGACTGCACCCCGGTCGGGTCGGCCGCCGCGGTGAGCTTGTTCTTGGCGTCGTAGCCGTACGTGTAGAGGGTGCCCTTCTCGCCGAGCTTCTTGCTGGTCAGCCGGCCCACGTTGTCGTAGCCGTAGAAGATCGTGCCGTCCGGGTCGGGCCGGCTCGGCAGCAACCGCGCGGTGCGCTCCTGGACCAGCTGCGAGTTGGCGTCGTAGACCAGCTCCCGCCGGCGACCGAGCTGGTCGGTGGTCGCCTCGGTGCGCCCGGCCCGGTCGTACTCGATGTAGGTCGAGCGCAGCAACGGGTCGGTGCGCCGGATCTCCTGGCCGTTCGCGTTGTACTGGAAGGTCGTCGACAGGATCGTGGCGTCCGGCCCGGTGACCGAGGTGAGCCAGTCGTTGTCGTTGTACCCGTACCTCGTGGTGTGGTTGTTGGCGTCGGTCACCGCGGTCACGCGGTCGTTGGCGTCGAAGGACTGCTTGGTGATGTTGCCGAGCGGGTCGGTCACCGAGATCTGGTTGCCGGCCTGGTCGTAGCCGTACTTCGTGGTGTAGTCGGCCGCGTTGTTGCCCTCGGCGTTGCCGCGCGGCTCGGTGATCTCGGTGGGCCGGCCGTCGTCGTCGTACTTCCAGGTGACCACGCCGCCGGTCGGGGTGGTCTGCCGGGTCGGGTTGCCCACCTCGTCGTACTCGATGCCGGCGTTGCCGCCGCCGCCCGAGGAGGCGCTTCCGGTACGCCGGTTGGCCCCGTCGAACGTGCTCGTCAGCGACTCACCGTTCTCGTCGGTCATGCCGACGACGTTGCCGTTGTTGTCGTAGCGCACCGCCGTGCTGTTGCCGAGCTGGTCGACCTGCTCGTTCGGCCGGTCCAGCGAGTCGAACGCGGTGTCCACCTTGACGCGGGTCGCGTCCGAGCCGTAGGGCCGGTCGGCCTGCACCAGGTTGCCGTTGAAGTCGTAGTGGAACGTGCTGGTGAACAGCGCCTTCTGGGCCGCGTCGGCGTTGCCCTTGGGCGCGACCTCGGTCGCCACCCGGCCGTTGGGGTCGTAGGTCCAGCTCGTGGTGAGGTTGAGCCCGCCCGGGTCGAGCGTCATCGACTTGCGCCGGCCGGCCGGGGTGTACTCGGTGGCGCTGACGTTGCCGACCGGGTCCTTGGTGAGGACCGGGCGGCCCGACTTGTCGTACGTGTAGATCGTGTTGCCGGCCAGCGGATCGGTCTCCACGGCGAGCTGACCGAGCTCGTCGAACGTCCAGCGGTGCGGCAGCGACTTGCCCGGCTCGCGCATCTCGACGACCTGGTTCTCGGCGTCGTACTCGTACCGGGTCCGGAACGTATCCGGGTCGGCGCCGGAAACCGTGCCACGCGGGTCGACGACCGAGCTCATCCGGCCCGTCCGGTCGTACGTCATGACGGTCTTGCGACCGGTCGGGGTGGTCTCGGAAGTGCGGTTGCCGTCGGCGTCGTACGTGTAGACGGTGGCCTTGTCGCGCGGGTCGGTGCGCTTGACCACTTGACCCTTGCTGTCGTACTCGTACTTGTAGCCGGTCTTCTGCTCCGGGTTGCGCTGGCTGGTGAGCTCGTTGAAGTCGTTGTAGGTGTAGACCCACTTCTGGCCGCGGCCGTCGGTGTAGGTGGTCTGGTTGCCGCGGTCGTCGAAGTCGCTGGTCTGCGTGAACGAGAAGGGCTCGGGCGCCGTACGCGTCCGGGGGTTGCCGTTCTCGTCGAACGCCGTCTCCTCCTGGTTACCCTTCGGGTCGACCACGAGACTCTTCTGCAGCTTGCCGTCGTAGCGCGTGTTGACCACGTCGTTGTTGGCATTGCGGCTGAACAGCAACACGTTGTCGCGGTAGCCGTCCACCACCACGACGCCGTCCGGGTCGGTGGTGGTGGCCCGCTGCTGACCGGCGTCCCAGGCGAAGGTGGTGACCCCGCCCAGCGCGTCGGTCTGCTTCGCCACCCGGCCGGTCGCGTCGTACTCGTTGAGCAGCTGACGATTGCCGCGCGGGTCGTGCACCGTGGTCAGCCGCCCCGCGGCGTCGTAGCCGTAGCTGGTCACGCTGCGGCGGGCGTCCTGCGTCTTGAGCAGCCGCCCGTCCTGGTAGTCGAACTGCGCGCTGCGCCCGTCGGGCATCGTCACCTTCGTGACCAGGCCCAGGTCGGCCCGCACCTCGAACTTGACGACGCGCCCGCTCGGGTCGGTGACGCGGTCGAGGTTCCCATTCGCGGTGTAGGCGAGTGTTACGCCGTCGCCGCGAGGGTTCTTGACCGAAGTCAGCTTGCCGGTGGCGTCGAAGCGCAGCACCCGCCGGTCCGGAGGCGTCAGCTCCCATCCGGTGTCGAGCTTGACCAGCTTTGCGCGTACGCCGGCAGGTGCTTCGTATGTGCCGTCGGCGCCGCCGGTGTAGACCACCTCGGCCCCGTCCTCGGCCCGCACCCGCGCCGCCCCGCCGTCGGCGGACACGATGCGCACGTCGTATGACGAGCTCCAGCCCGGCCCGAACAGCCCCTTGGCTGTGTTCCCGGAGGAGTAGTAGCGGGCCAGCCGGAACGGAATGCCGAACGACGGCATGGCGAAGTCCTGCTCGACCCGGTTGTACGCCCCGGTGCCCGTGTTGACCATCTGCCCGCGGAAGGCCTGCGCCCGCACGGTTGTGCCCAGCACGGTGGCGCAGCCACAGCCGACCGCCTGGCCGGCCGGAACCGATGGCGGCGTCTCCACCTTGCGCGGCCGCGCCGGCTGCGACTCCGGACTGCTCAGCTCACCCTCGGCCGTGGCCACGGTGACGGTGACCGTGTAGGTGCGGGCGGGATCCAGGACCCAGCCCTCGGCCGCGCCGAAGCTGCGGCAGTAGGTCGCCGGGAACGAGCAGATGTTCAGATCGGCCTGGCCCAGGTCGACCGACCGCTGCTCGGCGCCCGACTGGACGTCGCGGACGGTGGCCCACCAGCGGTCGGTGGGCCCGATCTCGGCGTTGAAGTAGACGACCAGCGAGGTATCGCCGAGCAGGTAGCCGGGCCGCACGATGGGCTGGCTGGGCGGCGCCAGCTCGGCGTTGAGGCGCAGGGTCTTGACGGTGGCCTCGCGCCGATCGGCCTTGGCTGTGGCGGCGACCTTCTTGGGCTTGCCCGCGGCCTCGGTGGCCGGCGGGACGGGCTCCGCTGCCTGCCCCGGGGGCAACCCGTGGTTCTTGACGGCGGAGGCCGGGAGCCCCCGGTCGACCGGACCGGCCCCGGCCGGAGCAACTGGTTGCCCCTCGGCAGCGGAAGCAGCGGACGGTGGCGGCACGGCCAGCATGGCCGCCGTGAGAATAGGAATCAGTAAATAGCACAGCCTGAGACGCTGCGGCACACGCATGGCATTCCCCCGTGGAAGCGATGGCAGTCCGCCTCACACTTCCGCCATTGATACATTTGAATCAATGGATCGAACAGCCCCTCCTCTCCCCCGAACGCCCTAGGTAGAGGATGCATCCCGGCCGGGTCATTCCCACACCAGCTCCCACCACTGCCAGTCCTCCGGTGCCGGCTTCCAGGCCGGGTCGGGCCGCCATCCCGCGGGCGGCGCCCAGCCTTCCGGCGGCGTCGGCCACCCCGGCGGCACCGCGAAGCGCACGCCCGTGGGCCGCGGCGGGATGGGACCGTGCTCGTGGCGCTCCTCGACTGCGGCCGCGGGCGCGGACGCGACGGCGGCCTCCGGTGCGGTCGCGGGCGCGACGCCGAGCCAGCTGTCGGGCAGCTCGTGAGCCCGGACGACGTAGAGGACTACCTCGGCCTTGATGCGATTGCCTTTGACGATCGCACGGACGGCGGTAGTCAAACCCTGCGCCGCGAGATGCTGGACCGCAGGGAGCAACTCGCCGCTCATTTTCGGGGTCAGCTGACCCACCCGGATCCCGTCGAGCCGCACCTCGACCAGCGAGTGCGTGGCGCGGGCGCTCCGCTCCACGATCTCGTGCAGGGTGGCGTGAACCCAGCACTCCCCCTCGGGCCGCAGATACGGCGTCAGCTCGGGAAGATGCTTGTTCTCCCCCGTGACCTGAATGGCGTGCCCCGACGGCAGCAACCGATGCCCCTCGGACGGCGGCAGGTTGGCCGGCACAATCATGTGCGGATCGGCCAGATCAAGCCGCACCGACCCGCGGAAGGTCGCACCCCGACCGTCGTTGTCGTCCCACTCGGCGCCCCACACCCGAGCGTTCACCTGCGGCGCCCACCCACCGGTCAGCAACACCACGAGAACCGGGTAGTAGCGCACCGCGTCCCCGCGGGTCAGATAGCCGACCTGGTTGCCGTCGACCCACACCCCGATGGCATGCCGGTCGTGCGGGTTCCCCGATTCGGGCATCAACACGGCCGGCCGCGTCAGCTCACTGCCCTGCGCCTTGAAGTCCTGCCCGAACAGAGACCGGATGGCGGGACCGTAGTGCGACTCCCCCACGATGTTCGCGTGCGGGTAGCCACGCTGCCCCCACAACTCGAACGCAACAGCCATCGGCAGACCGTAGGGCCCCACGTTCCGCAACGCAGTGGTCACTTCGGACGGTCCCGCCCACCGATCATCCGAGGTTAGTTGACGCCCATCATCAGCGGTCCCGCCACGTCGGCCGTGATCTGCCGACGACGGGGATGCCGATGTGCCATCTGCTCGGGCGGTTGATTCACCGGCCACACTAAAGACTCACGGCTGCGGCTGGTGAGGCCCTTCAGCTCGCTGACGGCATCGCATTTGAGTTGTGGGGCAGCTCCCGCCGTCGAGGAAGGCCGCAAGCAGATCCTGCTGAATTACTAGTCACTCGACGGCTAGTCGCAAACCTAGTAGCTATTTGTCTACCTCGCCATTTCTTATCGTGACCGGCGCGAGGCCACGCGTTTTGGCTGTCGTCCGGGATTCGCGAAGAGCGAGGAGGCCCTTGTGCGGCGGGCAGCGTATGTGGGAACGATTCAGGATTTCTACAAGTCGACGCGGCCGAACACCGTTGGCGCACTTATCAGTCTGTTGCGGGGCAATACCCCTCCACAAGACCGATGGGATCGCGGAGAACCAGCGTCCTGGGCCGCGAGCTTGCCCGCGCTCGCCGACGAATTGCACTCGGCAGGCCTCGACTCGTCCTGGGTCGCCCTCGAATACAGCCCGCACCAGGCAGGACGCCGTCGAGCCGACGCGGTCCTGATGGGCGCCGGCCGGGACGGCCGACCGTGTTACCTCGTCGTCGAGCTCAAGCAGTGGGCACAGGCTTCCTGGGACGTCGCGCGCGAGCAGGTCACCGGTACCGGCGCCGGATACGAGACCCCACGTCACCCTTTCGATCAGGCGTTCGCCTACGCCCAGTTCATCCGGAACTACACGTCTGGAATGCACGACGAAGACCAGGTGACAATCGCAGCAGCGGCCTTTCTGCACAATGCGACTGAGGGTTCCATCGAGACACTGCGTACAGCCGGCCACGATCGAAGCGCGGGCACCTTCAGTGGCGACAGCACTGGGCGGCGGCGGTTTCGCGAACGGCTGCACGCGCTTCTCGATCCCGGCCGGGACGGGACCGCGGCCAAGGACCGGCTGATGGAGGCGCACTATCAGCAGGGTCCGGCCTTGCTGGATGCGGCAGCCAGGATCTTCAGTGACCCCGACCGTTATCCGCTCACTGACCAGCAGTATGAGATCTTCGCTCACATCCAGAACGCAGTGTCGGACGCGATGAGCGTCAGCGCGGACCGAAATCAGGCCGTGATCGTGGTCAAGGGCGGCCCCGGCACCGGCAAGACCTGGATCGCCATGCACCTGCTGGGTGCGAATGCCCATGCTCACCGGCAGGTCGCCTATGCGACCAACTCGGGATCGCTGCGCAGCGCTCTGCAGAAATCGGCGAACTTCCGTTCCATCTTTGACGGCCGGCCCGCCCATGAGCTCATCACCTCAGCTCGCACCTACTGGGACAACGCGCGATGGCACAACCCGCTCGACCTACTCATCGTCGACGAGGCGCAACGGCTGGAGGAATACACCGTACGCCGAGCTCAGAACAACCCACGGGAGCTGCAGGAGCGGCTCGAGGCGCAGCAGATCACCCAGATCTTCGAGTTGAAGAAGTCGGCCAAGGTGCTCGTGCTGTTCATCGACGAGGACCAGGCCGCCACCTACCGGGACCACGTCACCATCGACGAGGCTGAACGCGTCGCACACCGGACGGGCGCCACCTTCGAGATCTTCGAGCTGAACGAGCAGCATCGCAGCGGCGGGTCCGAGGCGTACGAGGCCTGGGTCGACGCCCTCCTCGGTGGAACACCCACCGTGTGGCACGACGAAGACAACTTCACGGTTCGCGTCGCCGAGTCGCCCCAGGAGCTCGAACGGCTGACGATCGACGGCGATGCCGGCTCGGCGCGTCTCCTCGCCGGGTTCTGCTGGGAATGGAGCACTCCGCAGTTTCCGGTCACGATCGAAGACGTGCCGCACGACATCTCAATCGACGGATGGCACAAGAGGTGGAATCTCCGCCAACCTGTCGACGGCTTCCCCAGGGACACCGCCTGGGCTCACAATCCGCGTGGCGCGGAACAGGTGGGCTCGATCTTCACGGCCCAGGGCTTCGAGTTCGACCGCTGCGGCGTCATCATCGGCCCTGACCTGGTGTGGAGCGCCGAGGCCGAGCGAATGACCGTGGACATGGGAGCGTCTCGCTACAAGAAGCTCGTCTCGTTGCATCGCCGCGATCCGGCGGCAGCCGACCGGGTGCGCAACCAGTACCGGGTGTTACTCACCCGCGCGATGCAGGGCGTGGTTCTCTACTCGACCGATCCGGACACCAGGGAGATGCTCGAAAGCATCGTCAACCCGTTCGAGGGCTGAGTCGGCTTCAGACCACGGAGACGAAGCGCGTCGGCCCGTCGCCCCAGCAAGGTCGGCCAGACACGCCGCCCCGACCACAGCCGGCGACTTCTCATGCCGGCTCCAGGTTGTTGAGCTTGCGCCTTGAGCGGTCGGACGTAAGGCAGCGACGTGCCGTTCATCGCTCAGCGGCCATCCGCGACAGGTCGGGCCGGTATGGCCGCGCCGCGGTGGCGCGCACGGAACTGGCGGGCTCTTGCGGCGGCCTCGGCGCTGGTGAAGGCGGCGGTAGGAAAGCGGTAGATCTCCTCTGAAGGATGTAGTCGCTTTCGGGTTTGGCCGTCCCTTCCGCGAACGGGCCGGGGTTGGAGAGCGATGGAAACGGGCGGGGTGTTCCGCGTCGACGAGGCGCCGCCGCGGGATCTGGGGATCCACAGTGCCATTCCGGGGGATGAGGGGGACGACGACCTTCCGGTCTATGTGCCGAGGGACTTCGACTTTCGGCTGCGTAACGCACTGGGGGTGAACGGGGTCGACCGGGGGGCGTTCGTGGTCATGGTGGGTGGGTCGTCCACGGGCAAGACGCGGTCGCTGTACGAGGCTGTCTACGAGCTGGTGCCTACGTGGGCCCTGGTGCAGCCGGCTGATGCGGCGGAGCTGCTCTTCCTCAAGGGGGCTCCGCCGCGCCGGAGTGTGGTGTGGCTCGATGAGTTGCAGCGCTATCTGGGGGCTGAGCCGCCGCTGTCGTCCGAGTGTGTGCGGGCGCTCATTCGGGCCGGCAATCTGGTTGTCGGCACGCTGTGGCCCGATCAGTACGCCGCCTGGACCGCCGGCCACGATGACGTGCACCGGCTTGTCAAGGCGGCCACCGTCATCCCGGTGCCGGACGACCTGACCGACCAGGAGGAGCAGGAAGCCGAGGCCGTCGCTGAGCGGGACAGCCGCATCCGGCGCGCGTTGAAGACCCGTGACACGGGGTTGACGCAGGCTCTCGCGGGCGGTCCGGCGCTGGTGATGTGCTGGGAACAACCCGTGAATCCGTACGTCAAAGCCATCATCACCGCGGCGGCCGACGCGCACCGTCTGGGTGTGCAGTCGCCGCTGACCGAGTCGCTGCTGGTCGAGGCGATGGCCGGGTATCTGCAGGGGCGGCAACGGGTGCGGTCGCCCGGTGAGTGGCTGCCCGAGGCGCTGCCGCATGCGACCCGGCCGCAGTTCGGTGAGGTGTCCGCGTTGACGCCGGCCGACGGTGGCCGTCCGGGACGGCTCGCCGGTTACACCGTGGCCGACTATCTCGCCCAGCATCTGCGCCGGGTGCGTCGGGTCGAGACTGTGCCGCACGAGGCCTGGCAGGCGCTGGTGACCCGGCTGAGCCGCTCGACGGATCTGTGGCACGTGGCCGAGAGCGCCCTCGCGCGGCTGCGCTGCCGGTACGCCGAAGGGGCGTTGCGGCGGCTGGCCGAGGAGTTCCGCGACTCGCGCGCCGCCTCGCGGTTGGCTGACCTGTTCGTCCGGCAGGGGCGGTTCGCCGACGCGGTCACCGTGCTCGACGCGGAGTGGTCCGACGAGCAGACCCGGAGCCAACTGGCCCGTACGCGGGAATTGCGCCGGCGGGTGGACGCGATCCGGCCCCGGGCGATCGCCGGCGACCAGGCGGCCCGGGAACGGCTGGCCGACATCCTGCTCGACGGCGGCGAGTGCGACGACCTGCGCCTGCGGGCCCAGCGGGGCGATCGTCCGGCCGCCGAGCGGCTGGTCGACCTGCTGGTCGCGCGGGGCTGCGTACGGGAAATCCGCAAGAGGGCCGAGCTGGGTGACCTCTACGCGGCCGAGGCCCTGTGCGACCTGTACGTGGCGTGGGGCGAGCGGGATCTGCTCGAAGCGCGCGCCCAGGCCGGGGACACGGCCGCGCAGCTCCGCCTGTCCAAGGTGCATCCGCGTCAGGGCAGCGCCGAGACGGAACTGGCCGAACTGCGGGCGGCGGCGGACGACGGCCACCCGGAAGCCGGGCCGCACCTGTGCGCGCTGCTCTTCGAGCTGCGCGACGAGGCGCGACTCAAAGCGGAGCTGCACGCCGGGACCGCGGGGGCCGCCGACCGGCTCGTCGCCCTCTACATGGCCGGCGAGAGCACCACCCCGGAGCGGCTGGTCCAGCTGCGGGGCTTCGGCCTGCACGCCGACGGCCGGAACGTCCAAGCCATCCATCCGTGAAGGGATTCTCATGCCCGACCTGAGCTCGGCCGACTACGCCTTCCTGATCCTGCTCAAGAACGAGGGCCGGCAGGTCTCCAACACCGAACTGAACAGGCAGTACGGTGTGACGCTGATCGGCCCGGCCTGCATGCGGCTGAACGGGACCGGCTACGTCGATTCGGACACCACCCGCCGGCCCTACCGGCATCACCTGACCGAGGACGGCCGGAAACTGCTCGACCAGCAGTTGTCGATCGACAGCGACATCGTCGAGCCGAAGGCCAAGCGGTCGCCCGCGGAGAAGGCGCTGTGGGCCGCCCTCGTGAGCACCTTCAACCGGCAGTCGGTCACGACTTCCGTGTCGATCGAGGACCGCGTCCGGCGCGCGTACACGGAGCTGAGCGCGAAGCCCGGGCAGTGGATCGGCCTCGCGCAGTTGCGGCCGCTGCTCGCCGGTGTCTCCCGCGCCGAGCAGGACCGCGCGCTGGTGCGCCTGCTCGAATCGGACGACGTGCGCCTCGAACCCGAACCGCACCGGCACCGCCTCGGCGACGAGGACCGTGCCGCCGCCGTTCGTATCGGCGGGGAAGAACGGCACAAGCTGGCGATCGGCGTGCGATGACCGAGGAGGAACGGGCCGCCCTGGCCGCGCTGCGCTTCAGCTGGGCGCAGGCCGCGGACGACGTGTGGCGGCCCTCGCCGTTCCACGTCGACGGGCTGCATCCGGCGATCGTTCGCGACGTGCTCGACAGCCTGGCCGAAGCCGGGTTCAGCCCGGACACCAACCCGATCGGCCTGGTGCTGGAGGGCCGGCACGGCTCGGGGAAGACCCACCTGCTGGGCTGGGTGCGCGAACAGGTGCAGCAGCAGGGCGGCTACTTCTTCCTGATCGGGCTGCTCGACGGGCGGGCGTTCTGGGACGGCATGCTGGTGTTCCTGCTCAGCGGGCTGACCCGGCCGGTGCCGGGCAGCGAGAGCCAGTTGCGGCTGCTGCTGCGCCGGCTCTCGTCGAAGATCGGCGCGCCCCGGCTGGCCCGCCGCGCGGTGATGGGCGAGACCGAGCTGACGCGGGAGGCGCTCGACCAGTTCGCCGAGGGGCTGAGCGCGTACGACAGCTTTGTGGCCCACGAGTGCCGGGACACGTTGCGGGCACTGGCCTTGCGGGCCTCCGACGACGAGGACCAGCAGGACGTGGCGGACAGCTACTTCGACGGTGAGCCGATCACCGAGTCGCTCCGGGCGTGGGGCATCCGCCGCCGGCACCAGCCTCAGGACGTCGTACGGGAGATCTCGTGGCTGCTGGCCCTGACCGGCCCGTCGGTGATCGCCTTCGACCAGATCGACACGGCCATCGCCCAGCTGGCCGTGCGGGAAGACCTGGCGCAGCAGGCGAGCGAGGCGCAGAAAGCCGAACCGCTCATCAACATCGCCAGCGGTCTCACCGACCTGCGCGAGGTGACCCGGCGGACCGTGACGGTCGTCGCCACCCTCACCTCGACGTGGGAACAGATCGAGAGCCGGGCCACGGCCTCGTTCGCCGACCGGTTCCGGCGGTGCCCGTCCCTGCAGGGCATCCGCACGGTCGAGATCGCGCGGCAGATCATCGAGAAGCGGTTCGCCTCGCGGTACGCCGACACCGGGTTCAAGCCGCCCTACCCCACCTGGCCGGTGCGGCCCGAGGCGCTCATCGAGGCCATCAACTACACGCCGCGGCGGCTGCTCGTGGTCATCGACCGCCATGTCCGGGCCTGCCTCATCGCCGATGAGGTGCGTGAGCTGGTACGGCTGGACGAGGCTCCGGCGGAGAGTCGCGAAGTCGCGCCGTCGGTGACCGCGCCGGTAGCGCCGGACGAGGCGCTGGCGCGGATCGAGGCTCGCTACGAACAGCTCAAGCGGGACGCCGATGTGACGTCGCCGCTCGAGCACGACACCGAGGACTCGCTGTTCCCGGCGCTGTTGTCGGCCGGGTTGCACGCGTGGATCGTCGAGCGGGGCGACCGCGGGGCGGCGTTCAGTGTGGATCCGCCGCCCAGCGCCAAGCCTGATCTGCACGCGCGGCTGCGGCGGGATCTCGATGAGCGTACGGAGGAGGAACGCGAGAACTCGCTCGACCAGACGCGCACCGAGGATCAGATGCACTGGTCGTTCCGGGCCATCAGCGACACCCACCACGGGAATGCGGTGCTGAATCGGATTCGGCGCGCTCGGACCGCGGCGGGGCTGAATCCCGAGGTGGCCAAGCGGAAGCTGTTCCTCATCCGGAACGGGGAGTACTCGTCGTCGGCGCGCACCCAGGAGATTCTGGCTGACGTGCGGCGGGACGGCGGGGTGACGCTGTCGATCGACGACGAGGACCTGCGTGTGCTGGCGGCGCTGCGGGATCTGCGGGAGGAGAATCCGGCTGAGCTGCATGCCTGGCTCGTCAAATACCGGCCGACCGGGCAGCTGTCGCTGTTCAAGGAGGCGTTGGCGGAGGCCGTCGCCGATGAGCAGATCACTCCGAGGCGGGAGGAGCGGGCCGGGTTCACCGCCGGGATGTCGGGCGACCAGAATTCCGTACCTCTGAGTCTTGAGGCCCTTCGCAAGCATGCGGCGATCTTCGCCGCGTCCGGCTCGGGCAAGACCGTCCTGATCCGGCGCCTGATCGAGGAATGCGCGCTGCTCGGTGTGTCGTCCATCGTGCTCGACCCGAACAACGACCTGGCCCGCCTGGGCGACGAGTGGCCCACTGCCCCGGACAGGTGGTCGGTGCAGGACCTCGAACGCGCCCATGACTACCACGCCGGCACCGAGGTCGTGGTCTGGACGCCGCGCCGGGAGGCGGGCCGCCCGCTGAGTTTCCAGCCGCTGCCGGACTTCGCGGCCGTGCTCGACGAACCGGACGAGTTCTCCGAGGCCGTGGAGTCCGCGGTGGCTGCGCTCGCGCCCCGGGCCAACCTGATCGGGCGGACCACCCGGGCCCAGCTCGGCATCGCCGTCCTGCGCAAGGCGGTGGAGTACTACGGACGTCGCGGCGGCGGTTCCATGGACGGACTGGTGGACATCCTGGCCGACCTGCCCGACGGCGTCAGCCAGCTGCGCCAGGCCGACAAGATCGCCGCTGACGTCGCCCAGGCGCTCCGGGCCGCCATGGACAACGACCCCATGTTCGGCGGCGGCGGCACCCCGGTCGACCCCGGCGTCCTGCTGACCCCGTCGCCCGGGAAGCGCGCCCGCGTCTCGGTGATCAGCCTGATCGGCCTGCGCGCGAACGAGGCCCGGCAGAGCTTCGTCAACCAGCTGCAGATGAGCCTGTTCGCGTGGGTCAAGAAGAACCCGGCCCGCGACCGCCCGCTGCTCGGCCTGCTCGTGATGGACGAGGCGCAGGACTTCGCCCCCTCGGGCGCGATGACCGCCTGCACGCAGAGCACCCTGGCCCTGGCCTCCCAGGCCCGCAAGTACGGCCTCGGCCTGCTGTTCGCCACCCAGGCCCCCAAGGGTCTGCACAACCGCATCCCCGGCAACGCCGCCACCCACTTCTTCGGCCGCATCACCGCGCCGGTGCAGATCGACGCCGCCCGCGAGATGGCCAAGGCCAAGGGCGGCGACGTGCCGGACGTGGGCGCCCTGACCTCCGGCGAGTTCTACATCGCGCTCGAGGGATCCCCGCCCGAGAAGATCCGTACGCCGATGTGTCTTTCGTTTCATCCGGCCAGTCCGCTCACCGACGAGGAGGTCCTGGTGAGGGCCCTCCGTTAGCATCGGAGCATGTCACGACGGGTGGCGCTGGCCCTGGGCTCCGGTGGCGCGCGAGGTTTCGCGCACATCGGCGCCATCGAGGTGCTCGAGGAACGCGGGTTCGAGGTCAGCGCCGTGGCCGGCTCCTCGATGGGCGCCCTGGTCGGCGGCGTGATGGCCGCCGGCCGCCTGAAAGACTTCCGCGACTGGGCGGTCTCGCTCAAACAGCGCGACGTGCTGCGCCTGCTCGACCCCAAGTGGGCCGCCGCCGGCGCGATAGGCGCCGAGCGCCTGATCACCCACCTGAACGAATTCCTCACCGACGTCGAGATCGAGAACCTCCCCATCCCCTACACGGCGGTGGCCACCGACATCGAGGCGCGCCGCGAGGTGTGGTTCCAGAAAGGCTTATTGCGTACGGCGGTCAGGGCGTCGATCGCGATCCCCGGCGTCATCACCCCGGTGGTGATCGACGGCCGCCTCCTGGCCGACGGCGGCCTGCTCAACCCGGTCCCGATCGAGCCCACCGCCGCCTCCGGAGCCGACCTGACCATCGCCGTCTCCCTGCAAGCGCCCCGGACTCACCAGGAGCTCGCCAGCCCCGTGCGAGCGACCGCCACTCCTCAGTGGGTCGAGGGCATCCGCCAGCGCTTCGCCCCGCGCAAGACGGCCCCCGCCCTCCCCGACGACCTGCGCATCGGCACGGTCCTGGCCCTCTCCCTGGACGCCATGCAGGATCTGATCGCCCGTTACCGCCTGGCCGGCCTGCCTCCCGACATTCACATCGCCGTGCCGGTCAGCGCCAGCGGCGTCATGGACTTCAGCCGGGCCGCCGAGCTGGTCGCCCTCGGCCGCGAGCTCACCACCAAGGCCCTGGACGACGCGGGGTACTGAGAGCTCTGATCCGGCCGATCGTCCCGACAGACACCGGGGACGTTGGGCACGTCGGCCCCGTGCCCGGGGTCAGACGCAGGATCGGCTGCCACCGGGGTCAGCGGAGGCAGCGCGGGGCACGCAGCCCGAGGATGCGCCGGCCGGCTCCGATCAGGTGCTCACGCAGCAGGTCGTCGTCGAGTTCGGGCGCTCTCATGCCCCTCCCGCAGGCGATCCCGGAGACGGTGAGATCGGCCTTGATCCACCCGCCTACGCCGGGATCGACGTCGGCGAGCAGCTTGAGCAGACGTTCGCCCAGGTCGTTCCAGTCGGCGTGCGAGCGCAGGATCTCGGTCGCCCCGGGATCGCCGGCCAGCACGGGAACCAGCACGCGGTTGCGGATCACGACGTCGATGAAGCCGCTGAGCATGCGCTCCGCGCGGGCTCGCCGGGTCCGTTGCGTCTCAGCCGCCATGACAGTCGCCCGCAACTCCCCGGCCAGTGGCTCGACCACCGCGGTGAGCAGTTCCTCGCGGGTGTGGAAATGGTGGTGCACGGCTGACTTGGTGACGCCCACCTCGTCGGCGATCATCTGCAACGACGTGCCGGCGAAGCTGTGCCGGGCGAACAAGCGGATCGCGGCATCGACGAACCGCTGCCGGCTGTCGGCCGCTCTGACTGCTGTCACGACCATGCGCGCTCCTGACTGAACCCGGTCTTCGACCGCAAGCTTAGCTGGCCGATCGTGCACTCCGTCACTGCACATCCGTATAGACAAAACTGCACGATCGTGAAGTAGGCTACTTTACGATCGTGCAGCGACGGACTGCACGATCGGCTAGCTGTGGGGATGCGGAATCCCCCGGAGGAGACCCGAGATGGCGTCGTTCTTGTACCGGCTCGGCAGGTTCGCGTTCCGTCGGCGATGGCTGGTCGTCGCGTTGTGGCTGGGGGTCCTGGCGGTCACGGTGACCGGCGCCGCGACATTGTCCGGTTCGACGTCCGACGAGTTCCGGATTCCCGGCGCGCCCTCGCAGCAGGCGATCGACCTGCTGCAGGAGCGGTTCCCGCAGTCCTCCGCGGGCGGCGCGACTGCCCGGGTCGTGTTCGCCGCACCGCCCGGACAGCAGCTCACCAGCGCGACCACGAAGGCGGCCGTCGAGCAGGTCGTCGCCGAGTTGCGGCAGGCGCCGCAGGTGGCCTCGGTGACCGACCCGTTCCGGTCCGGCGCCGTGAATCAGGCCGGCACCGTCGGCTTCGCCCAGGCGACCTACCGAGTGGCCGCTCAGGCGCTGACCGACGGCGACCGCGACGCGCTCACCGGCATCGCCGAGCAGGCCCGCGCGAAGGGCCTGAGCGTCGAGGTTGGCGGTGACGCGCTGCAGCCGCAGGCCGAGCAGGGCCTCGGCGAGGTGATCGGTGTCGCAGTGGCCGCCGTGGTTCTCGTGATCACGTTCGGTTCCCTGGTGGCCGCCGGCCTGCCGCTGCTGACCGCGCTGCTCGGCATCGGTATCGGCATCAGCCTGATCACCGCCGCCACCGGTTTCCTCGACCTGTCCTCGACCACGCCGATCCTCGCGCTGATGCTCGGCCTCGCCGTCTCGATCGACTACGCCCTGTTCATCGTCTCCCGCTACCGGCACGAACTCGCTGCCGGCCGCGAACCCGGGGAAGCTACCGGCCGGGCGGTCGCCACCGCCGGCTCAGCGGTCGTGTTCGCCGGGCTGACCGTCGTCATCGCGCTGGCCGCGCTTTCCGTCGTCGGCGTGCCGTTCCTGACCCAGATGGGCCTGGCCGCCGCGTTCACCGTGGCCATCGCCGTGGTCATCGCGCTGACCCTGCTGCCCGCCATGCTCGGCTTCGCCGGCCGCCGGGTCCTCGGCAAACGGGCTCGCACTCAGGACACCCGTGATTCCGAGACCGGCAGAACCACCTTCGGCACCCGCTGGGCCCGCGCGATCGCCCGCCGGCCGGTCGCCGCACTGCTGATCGCCGTGGCCGCGCTCGGCATCGTCGCGACCCCGGCCCTGGACCTGCGACTGGGCATGCCGGACGACGGAACCGCCGCAACCGACACCACGCAACGCAAGGCCTACGACCTCCTGGCCGCCGGCTTCGGCGCCGGCTTCAACGGGCCACTCATCGTCGTGGTCGACACCCCGGCCGTCGCCGCGAAGACCACCGCCGAGCGGGTCGTCCAGAAAATCACCGCCCTGCCCGACGTCACCACGGCCGCCACCACCGCCGTCAATCCCGCCGGCGACACCGCCGTGCTCACCGTCATCCCCACCAGCGGACCCGGCGACACCGCCACCAAGGACCTCGTACACGCCATCCGCCAACTCGACGGCACCGTGGCCGGCGCGAGCATCGGCGTCACCGGCCTGACCGCCGTCAACATCGACGTCTCCACCAAACTCACCGACGCCCTCCTCCCTTACCTGGCCGTGGTCGTGGGTCTGGCGTTCCTCTTGCTCATGGTGGTGTTCCGGTCGGTGCTGGTACCGATCAAGGCCACCCTCGGCTTCCTGCTCAGCCTCGCCGCCACCTTCGGCGCCCTGGTGGCCCTCTTCCAATGGGGCTGGGGCGCCGCCCTGCTCGGCGTCGAGCAGACCGGGCCGATCGTCAGCTCCCTGCCCATCGTCGTGATCGGCATCGTGTTCGGGCTGGCCATGGACTACCAGGTCTTCCTGGTCACCCGGATGCGCGAGGACCACGTGCACGGCGCCGCACCCCGCGAGGCCGTGATCACCGGCTTCGGCCACGGCGCACGAGTGGTCACCGCCGCCGCGCTGATCATGATCAGCGTCTTCGCCGGATTCATCATCGCCCCCGACGCGCTCATCAAGTCGATCGGCTTCGCGCTCTCCGCGGCCGTGCTCTTCGACGCGTTCGTCGTCCGGATGACCATCGTGCCGGCGGTGATGACCCTGCTCGGCCCGGCCGCCTGGTGGCTACCCCCATGGCTGGACCGGCTCCTGCCCGACGTCGATGTCGAAGGCGAGAAACTGCGCCACCAACTCGACGACGGGCCCCTCGAACCGGTCGCGAGCATCCCCGAGCGGGTGCAGTCATGAAGCTGCTCGTATACGGCGCCGGAGTTCTCGGCAGCCTGCTCGCGGCCCGCATGCACGAGGCCGGGCACGACGTCGCGCTCCTCGCCCGCGGCGAGCGCCTGGCCGCCCTCCGCCGGCACGGCGTTCAGCTCGCCGAGGACGACAGCCCGGTCGTCCGGCGGGTGCCGGTGCCGGTGGTCGAGGACCCGGCAGACTCCTACGACCTGATCGCCGTCCTGGTCCGCGCCCATCAGGTGGAACCTGTCCTGAAATCGCTCGCCGGCCTCGACAGCGACGTGCTGTTCCTGCACGCGTGGGCGGCCGGCGCCGAGCCGCTGGGCGCGGTCATCGGCCACGAGCGGGTGCTGCTCGGCTTCCCCACCGGCGGCGGCACAATGGACGGAGACGTGGTCCGCCACCGCGCGACCAGCTTCGTCACCCGCCGCGTCCCGATGCAGATCGGCGAACCCGGCGGGCGCGACAGCCCTCGACTCGAGCGGATCGTGCGGATGTTCCGCACCGCCGGGATCAACGCCAAAACCGAGCCGCGGATGGATGCCTGGCTCCAGACGCACGCCGCCATCGCGGTGCCCCTCGGGCAGGCGGCAGCCGCGGCGGGCGGCCCGGTGGCACTCGCCGGCGATCCGGATGCGGTCCGCGGCATGATTCGCCACATGCGGCAGAACCTGGCCGCCCTGCCGATGCCGCCGGTCCCCCGCGGTCTGGCCGCGGTGCTGACTCTGCCGAACGGAGTGCTCGTGCCCGTCATCCGGCGGTTCCTGCGAAGCTCGACGGCCACACGCAGCGGGCTCAGCAACACCTCACCCGCGACGGAAGCGGCCGAACTCGAACGGCTGGCCGATCAGCTGCGCGCCCAGAGAAAGGCCCGGTAGGCAGTCACTCGTTCTCGCCGAGTTCGGCCGGCGAGGCGACGCCGTCGGGTCCTCGGAGTCGTCACAGCCAGTGGACGCCGAACACGGCTTGACGGCCCGTCAGCATCGGGCTCCAGCCGGCGCTGAGAAAGTCGCGCATCGGTCCGGCCGCTGCCCGGCGCCGATCGACGACGGTGGTGCCGGCATAGGTGGCGAGGAAGAGGTGCACGCTGCGATCGGGTAACGCGAGGAAGCCGTCGACACGGTCGTCGGGCGCCATGGTGGCCACCAGGTGCAGGGTCTCGCCCGCGGCGTCGGTCCGGAAGAGGCCATCGACCCGGCGGGGTCCGCACTGCTCGGTCACCGTGGCGGTGAACCACACGTCCGCCCCGACGACCTGGATCTCGCCGTAGATCTCCCACAGCTGCGCGGCCGCAAGCTCGGCCAAAGCTTGCAGTTGATCGGTGGCTCCGATCACCGAACCACGCCGCACGTGCGCGCGCAGCCCCGTCCCGAACGGGCGCGTCGCCCCGGACGACACATCCAACAGACGCGGTCGCGCTCCGAACAGATAGACCAACGTGCCGGCATCGAGCCAGGCATAGCGATAAGCCGAAGTGCGGAACTGCGTCAACGCCCCCGGCCCGACCCCGGCGACGCAGAGCGTGCTGCGGTCGCCGGTCCGATGAATCCAGGCGACCGTCGCGCCGTCCGGGCCGACCGACAATGCCGGCGGCCCCCAGTTGAACCGGCCCACCTTCACCTCACGCATCACCACCCCGTGCTGGTCGAGCAGGGTGAGACCCGCGCCGCGGTGGACGGCGTAACGGCCGCCGGACAGGCACACCGGATCATGCGCGTAGCCGCGATACAGCTGCTGCCAGAGACCATTCTGCGGATCGCAGCGGAACAGCCGCAGATCCCCGCGTTCACCAGCGTGCACGTCGGGCACGCGTGCGCCCTGCGGCGCCGCCGTCGCAATCAGCTGCTGCTGGCACCCGCACCAGCGAATCGCCGAGACATCGGCGAACTCCCGCAACGACACCCGGGACACCACGGAACCCGGCCCAGCGGTGACGAGCAGGTCCTGTTGATCTAAACGGCGGAACACGGCATCAGCATGACCCAGCGGTACGACACCGCGCACCGGGCAGGCCCAGCGATCCAGCCCAGCGGGCCGGACGGACAACACCGGCCCTCGAGTCGACGCGCATCGTCGGCGGGGAGAATGCGGTCGTGAGTTCGCCACTCTCCACGCCACCGACGATCGCGGCCGGAAGCCTCGCCGCACGTCCACAACCCCTGCTTACCGCCCCTGAGGGTCTGGTCCTGCGTCCGTGGGAGCCGTCCGATGCTCCGGCCTTCTTCGCTGCCTACCAGGACCCCGTGATCCGACATTGGCACCCTCGTCAGCCCGCCACCGAGGACCAGGTGAAGGAGTGGTTCGAGCAATACCGTCAAAGCTGGCAACAGGAGAAAGGCGCAAGCTGGGCGGTGACCCGCGGCGGCGACGAAGTGGTCGGGCGCATCGCCCTGGGAAGCTTCAACCTCGACGCGGGCTTGGCGGGCTGCGCCTACTGGGTCCTGCCGGCAGCCCGTGGCGTCGGCATCGCACTCCGGGCGTTGGCAGCCGTCAGCGCCTGGGCACTGGATGAGGCCGGCTTCCACCGGCTGCACCTGAGCCACTCGACCCGCAACGACGCCTCCTGCCGCGTCGCCGTCAAAGCCGGCTTCCGGCTCGAAGGCACCAAGCGCGGCGAGGCGCCGCACGCGGACGGTCGCCACGACATGCATCTCCACGCCCGCATACGCGGCGACGCATAGTCCACGACTGCACGTGTTGTCGGTAGTCAGACCGGCGTCGTCGACCGGTGACAGAACCCCGGACAGCGGGACTTCAGGGGCGCGGCAGCATGCCCACGAGTGACGTGATGATGGCGAGCCGCAGGGCCGACCGCAGGTCGATGTGGTGGACGGCGAGCGCCGGCTCGGACTCGTAGACGGCTAGCAGGCTCGGCGGGGGCGAGGTGTAGGCGGACAGCGCGCCGCCCACGATCAGGAGGTTCAGGCAGAAGATCTCGGCTTGGTCGCCGACCTCGGGCAGGTGCTGCCGGACCAGGCCGGCCATGACCGCGAGGTTGGCGAGCGAGGCCCGCTTGTGCCGGCGGACCACCTCGACCGAGACGTTGTGCTCCAGCACGCCGCCCTGCGCGCCGTAGAGATCGCAAAGCACCCTGTGGGCGGCGAGCGACCGGCTGATCACGTCGGCCACCTGCTCCGCCCGTTCCACGGCGGACCGGGCCGGGTGGACGCCCTGGGCCAGCTCCGGCTCCAGCTCGGTCAGCCAGGTCGTCGTCCGGTCGTCCATCAGGTCGAGCAGCACCGCCTCGCGGGACTCGAAATAGCGCAGCACCGCCGTCTTGGCCAGGCCGACCCGGCGGCTCAGCTCGTTCAGGGTCACTGCGGCCACCGGCATCTCGTCGAGCATCGCCGACGTCGTCCGCAGGATGGCCCGGCGCCGGACCTCACGCTGCTCCTCACTGCGGGCCCGCTGGAACGTCATGGTGCCAACCCTAGCTTAGGTACCGGCGGTCCCTTGACAGCGTACCGGCGGTACATTAGCGTTCAGGCATAAGTTACCGGCGGTACATTAAGGAGAACGCGATGAAGTGGACCGAGCAGCAGATTCCGCGCCAGGACGGCCGGGTGGCCGTGGTCACCGGCGCCAACACGGGGCTGGGCTTCGAGACGGCCCAGCGGCTCGCCGAACACGGGGCGTCGGTGGTGCTGGCCGTGCGCGACACGGCCAAGGGCAAGCAGGCCGCCGCCCGGATGAACGGCGATGTCTCCGTACGGGAGCTGGATCTGACCTCGCTGGAATCGGTGCGTGCCGCCGCGGCCGGGCTGCACGTCAGCCACCCGCGGATCGACCTGCTGATCAACAACGCCGGCGTGATGTACACCCCGAAGCAGACCACCCACGACGGCTTCGAGATGCAGTTCGGCACGAACCACCTGGGTCACTTCGCGCTCACCGGGCTGCTGCTCGACCTGCTGCTGCCGGTGCCCGGCTCCCGGGTGGTCACGGTCAGCAGCACCGGCCATCGCATCCGGGGCGCCGTCCACTTCGACGACCTGCAATGGGAGAGGTCCTACAGCCGGGTCGCCGCCTACGGTCAGTCGAAGCTGGCCAACCTGATGTTCACCTATGAGCTGCAGCGCCGGCTGGCCCCGCACGGCACCACCGCCGCGGTGGCCGCACACCCCGGCATCTCCAGCACCGAACTGGCCCGCAACGCCCCGGCGGTCTTCCGCCGGCCGTTCAGCTGGTTCTCCCCGCTGCTCACGCAGCCCGCGGCGGCGGGCGCGCTGCCCACCCTGCGGGCCGCCACCGACCCGTCCGTCCTCGGCGGGCAGTACTACGGCCCCGACGGCCTGGCCGAGGCGCGCGGCCACCCGAAGCTGGTCACGTCCAGCCCCGATTCGTACGACGTGACCGTGCAGCAACGCCTGTGGGCCGCCTCGGAAGACCTGACCGGCGTCCGCTTCCCCGTGGGTCAGGTCGCCGTCGCGTGAGGGCGGCCGGCCGAGTAGGGCGCCCACCAGCCCTCGGCCACGACGTGACCGTGGCGCACGACCATGAGGGAATGACATTCGACGCCCTGCTCGTCCAGACGGTCGAACAGCGCGGCCACTGAACCCTTCGACCGGGGCAGCAGAGCTCTCAGCGCACGACCTCCAGAAGTTTTCGGAAGGATAGCCCGTCGTCGCCGGCGTCGATGACCACGCGGTCGCCGGGGCGCAGGGTGTCGACCAGGATCCGTTCGGCCAGCGCGTCCTCGACCTCGCGCTGGATGGTGCGGCGCAACGGCCGCGCGCCCATCGCCGGGTCGAAGCCGCGGCGGGCCAGATACTCGCGGGCGGCCGGGGTCAGCTCGGCCGTGATGTCCTTGGCGCGCAGCTGGGACGAGACCCGGGCCATCATCACGTCCACGATGCGCAGCACCTCGTCCTCGCTCAGTTGCGGGAAGACGATCGTCTCGTCGATGCGGTTGAGGAACTCGGGGCGGAAGTGCTCGGTCAGCGCCTCGGTCACCCGGTGCTCGCGGCGGCTGCCGAAGCCGACCGCCGCCGCCCGGCCGGTGCCCAGGTTGCTGGTCAGGATGATGATCGTGTTCTTGAAGTCGACCACGCGGCCCTGGCCGTCGGTCAGCCGGCCGTCCTCGAGGACCTGCAGCAGCGCGTTGAAGACGTCCGGATGGGCCTTCTCGATCTCGTCGAACAGCACCACCGAGTACGGCTTGCGCCGCACCTTCTCGGTCAGCTGGCCGCCGTCGTCGTGGCCCACGTAGCCGGGAGGCGCGCCGATGAGCCGGGAAATCGTGTGGGTCTCCTGGAACTCCGACATGTCCAGCTGGATGAGCGCGTCCTCCGAGCCGAACAGGAACTCGGCCAGCGCCCGGGCCAGGGAGGTCTTTCCGACGCCGCTCGGTCCCGCGAAGATGAAACTTCCTGAGGGCCGCCGAGGATCTTTCAACCCGGCCCGCGTACGGCGGAGGGCGCGCGAAACCGCGGCCACCGCCGCGTCCTGGCCGACGACCCGCTTGTGCAGTTCGTCCTCCATGCCGAGCAACCGGGTCGCCTCCTGCTCGGTCAGCCGATGCACCGGCACCCCGGTCCAGGTCGCCAGCACTTCGGCGATGTGGTCGCGGTCGATCTCGATGAGACCGTCGCTGCCCGCTTGCTTCTCCTGGTCGCGCAGGTGGGCGGCCCGTTCGAAGTCCTGGGCGTCGATCGCGGACTCCTTGGCGCGGCGCAGGCCGGCCAGTTCGGCGTTCCGGCCGGGCTCGGTCAGCCGGCGGATTCGCGAGCGGGCGCCGGCCTCGTCGATCAGGTCGATCGCCTTGTCGGGCAGGAAGCGGTCGGGGACGTACCGGTCGGCCAGCGTCACCGCCGTGACCAGGGCCTCGTCGCTGTAGGAGACGCGGTGGTGGGCCCCGTACATGTCGCGGAGGCCCTTGAGGATCTCGATCGTCTCGGCGTTCGTGGGCTCCTCGACCGACACTGCCTGGAAGCGGCGGGCCAGGGCCTTGTCCTTCTCGAAGTACTTGCGGTATTCGGTGGTGGTCGTGGCCCCGATGGTCTGCAGCTCGCCGCGGGCCAGCAGCGGCTTGAGGATGCTGGCCGCGTCGATGGCGCCCTCGGCCGCGCCCGCCCCCACGAGCTGATGGATCTCGTCGATGAACAGGATGACGTCGCCGCGGGTGCGGCACTCCCTGACCACCTTCTTGAGCCGCTCCTCGAAGTCGCCGCGATAGCGCGAGCCGGCGACCAGCGAGCTGATGTCGAGCGTGTAGACCTGCTTGTCCCGCAGCGAATCCGGCACCTGGCCGTGGACGATGCGCTGGGCCAGGCCGTCGACGACCGCGGTCTTGCCCACGCCGGGCTCGCCCAGCAGCACCGGATTGTTCTTGGTGCGGCACGTGAGCACGACCAGGACGCGCTCGATCTCGTGCTCACGGCCGATGACCGGGTCGAGCTTGCCTTCGCGGGCGCGGCCGGTCAGGTTCTCGCCGAACTGGTCGAGCAGCGTCGAGACGGCCGGCGACACCGGCTCGGGTTCGGCTGAGGCTGAGGCCGACAGCAGGGTGAGCACTTGTTCGCGTACGCGGGAAGGGTCTGCCCCCAGCACCTGCAACGCGACACCCTCGCCCTCGCGGATCAGCCCGAGCAGGAGGTGCTCGGCGCCGATGTAGTTGTGGCCGAGCTGCAGGGACTCGCGCAACGCCAGTTCGAGCACCTTCTTGGCGCGCGGCGTGAACGGGATGTGCCCGCCCGGCGAGGAGGCGCCCAGGCCGACCTTGCCCTCGACCCTTTCCCGTACGGCGGAAAGGGTGACCCCCTGGCTGCCGAGCGCCCGCGCGGCCAGGCCCTCGCCCTCGCGCAGCAGTCCCAGCAGCAGATGCTCGGTGCCGATGTAGCTGTGGTTGAGCAGCCGGGCCTCTTCCTGAGCCAGGACGACCACTCGGCGGGCACGGTCGGTGAATCGTTCGAACACGACAGTCACGTCCTCGCGGCGAGGGCCCACGCACCCCACCGATAGACGCGTGTCATCGCGCGACGGCTGAGATGCGCTGAGTCGAAGCCTCTTGGCGTGACCGCGCGGCCCGCGTGGGGAGCCGCGCAACGCTCGTGCAGGCGCGCTGCCCCCTCACCATAACGCCGGCCGTCCTACGATGGCGTTCAGGGAGGCCCGCGATGACCGGAACGAAGCACCGACACCCCGTCCCCGACCGCGCCCGCCGCCGCGCCGTGCGGGCCCTCGCCGCCCAGCTCGGAGTGCCTTACTCGGTCGCCGCCCGGATGCTGGCCGAAGGCCGGCGCCCGGTGGTGTTCGCCCAGCGCGAACAGCGCCCGTTCCACGCCCGAGTCCGCGACACCCGCGAGGCAGCCGACCTGCCCCTGGGCCGCGCCGCCCACCTGTCCACGCGCTTCCAGACCGGGGAGCCGGGCCTGCGCACGGTGCTGGCCATGCTCTACGCGACGGTCGAACACGAGGCGCCGGCCCTGAAGCCCGCCCCCGAGGAACTGTCGTGGGTGGCCGACCTGGGCGAGGAGGCCGCCGTCGACATCACCTGCGGCGCCCTCGACCAGGCCGCCCGCCTCCTCCTCGACAACGACACCTGGCGCCTGTGGAACCGCATCGAGGCCGCCCTCACCGCCGGCGACCTCAACGCCGACCCTCGCATCCGCGACGCGGCCCGGCTGCTCGGGCGCGAGCTGCGCACGGTGAGTCTGCGCAGCGCCCTCCCGGCCGCCCGCCGAACCCTGGACGCCTTGCTGGTGGTCTAGGGCAGCAGGGTGCGTACGTGCGTCAGGGCGGGCTCGGTCAGGGGGAACGTCACGGTGCCCTCGTGGTCCTGGCGTTCCAGGGTCCACTCGTCGTGGAGGCGGCGGATCGTCACCTGGACGTTGGGGGCCTCGCCGTGCCAGACGGCGTCGCCTCGGGCGGCGCCGTAGCGGGATCGGGACAGGGCGCTGATTTTGGCCACGCTCGCGCACGCGCGGCAGCGGCCGTCGGGGGTTGCGGTGCAGCGGCGGCAGACCGGGCCGCCGCAGAGGGGGCACGGGGCCACGCCGTCCTCGCAGGCACGGCAGGTGCTGGTGAGGCAGGTCGCGCAGGTTCGGACGCTCGCGGCCAGGTGGTGGCTGCGGCACAGGTAGGCCTCGGTCAGTGGGTCGCCGGTGACCGCGTCCGGGACGTGGCCCTCCAGCTCGCCGGCTGTCACCTCGTACGTGATCTGGAGCTGGGGACCGTCGGGCAGCGACCAGACCTCCTCGACCTCCAAGCCGATCGCGACGTGGGCCTGCCTGGTCGGGCGGGCCGCCAGACGCTTGCTCAGCTCGGCGATCAGCGGCTCGGGCAGGTCGGCCGTCGCGGATGGGGCGGCGGCCGGCTCGCCGGGAGCGACCGCGGCCTGGGCGCGGGCGGGTGGCACCGACTCGGCCTGCGGCGGCTGCACCACTCCGACGTACCAGAGACGCCTTTGCATTCGGGACGCGCCGGCGATGGTGATGCCGGTGAAGTCGTCGGCCGTGGTCAGCGCGGTGACCGTGGCGGTGACGCCGGGCGCGACGAGGGCGGCGCCGACCAAGGCTCGGGTCAGGTCGCCGGGCTCGGCCGAGACCTCGTGCCACGCCGGGTCCTGGGCGTCGTGCCGCAGGCCCAGCAGCGCGTGGGCGCCGACGCGGGCCAGCACCGCCTCCCACTCGCCGAGCCGGGTTCGCGCGACCACCTCGGGCTGGGGGTTCCAGTCGGCCTCGGCCCACCACACAGTTCCTTCGGGCGCCTCCCACTCGGCGACCGTCTCCGCGGTGGTGGGGCCGGAAGAGGTCCGATGTACGAGACCACGCGCGTCCACCGCGACCAGGTCTTCCGTCCGCATGCGGCAGGCCACGAGCCGAGCCGCCGCCGGTTCGGCGTCCACGGCTTCTCCAGCCGGGCCGCCCGGGGACGGCGTCCGCTCGACCGGCAGCGCCGCGGCCAATTCGGCGCGCAGCGCGGAATCCGGCGTGCCGCCGTCGTTGGCCGGTGGCGGATCGAAGGTGCCCGCCGCACGGGTGTCGCCGACCATGACCGCCCAGTGCAGGGTCGTCCCGGTGGTGCGGTCGACCGTGAACCAGTCGCGGGGCGCGGGCGGGCAGTGCTGCTCTGGCAGGGCGTGGACGTCCACGTCGCCGGCGCCGGCCAGGCGGGCCGCGGCGATCCGCAGCGGCAGCAGGGGGTCGTCCGTCGCGCTGGTCCAGCGCACGATGGCTGAGCCGTTCAGCAGCACCACCTCGCGGCGGTGGGGCCCGGCCAGCCGTACGACCGTGCCGCCCTCGTCGGTGGCGGTCAGCACGGTCAGGCCGTGCGCGCCCAGCTCCTCGGGAACGTCGCCGGCCGAACCGGGGGTCGCGGACCGGCAGGTGAGGCAGACCGAATCCTCGCGGCAGGAGCGGCACATGTCCCGCTCGCAGATCCGGCAGGGTTCCACCGCGAGCGCCCGGGAGCAGGCGCCGCAGGACTCGTCGCCGCACCGGGCGCACCGGGCCGGCGGCACCTCGGCGCCGTTGCGGCACGCCGCGCAGGCCGGGCGGTCGCACGCCGTGCAGGCGAAGAGCCGGGCCACCTCGCGGCAGCACGGCCCGTAGACGCTGCCGCACGCCGGGCAGCCGGTCGCGCGGCTGATGTCGAAGAAATGGCCGAGGCTGTCGACCGAGACGTCCCGGTGGAGGACCTCGCCGCTCGGCAGCCTGATCGACAGGGGCGCGTCGGGGGCGAGCGGGGTCCGGCCCTCCGGCTTGTTCAGCGGCGAGCCGGGGGCGATCAGGTAGGCCCGCGAGGTGCTGCCGTGCGGGGACTGCCACGTCTCCTCGATCTCGAGGCAGTCCGCGAGGGCCACGGGCTCGAGCGGACGATCGAGAGCAGCGAGCGCGGCGAGCAGTTGCTCGTCGGCGACCACGTCCACGTCGCGCAGCTCCTCCCGTGGGGCGTCCCCGGAGAGCGCGTTGACCATCGGCTCGCCGGTCCCGCCGGCCAGCAGGATCATGGGCAGCTTCCACACCTGGCGCTTCACCTCGGTGCCGCGGACCGGGGTGCTGAAGTCGAGCCGGGAGCTCGTGGCCCGCCAGGAATGCCGCACCAGCACCCGGCCGGGGTCCTCGGCGCGGTGGGCGAGCTGGTCCTCGGCGCGCGGCGTGGCGCCCGGCAAGCCGGGCACGAACAATTGCGCCGTACGAGACCCGTCGCTCAGCCGGCACAGGTACGAGCGGTGCAGCCCGTCCACCTCGATGCGCACCGGACCGGCCTGCCCGGTAGCCACTGCCCGCCCGCCGGCGACCGGCTCGTGCTGGGCGGCGGCCCACTCCACCGGCCGCGACCCGGCCGGCATCGGGCCGCCGTCGCCGTCGTGCCACAGCTCACGGTAATGGAACTGGCGGTCGATCCAGCGGACCACGGTCAACGAGACAGCGGCGACGGCGGGCGGCACGGGAAAGGGGTGAGCGGCCCGCAGCTCAGCGAGCAGATCGGCGAACTCGTCCTCGCCGCCGACGGACCGTCCAGCCATCGAAGGCGAGCCGGCGACAGCCGAGGAATCGACGGACGGTCCGACCGCCGAAGGCGAGCCAGCGACAGCCGAGGAGTCAACGGACGGTTCGCCGATCGAAGGCAGCTCGGCGGCGGCCGCGGGGTCGACGGAGCTGTCCGCTGCCGGTCGGGTCGACCACCACGTCAGCTGCTCGACGTCGGCCCACAGCGCGCCCTCGGTCACGGCCTCCGGGGCCGCTGCGGCCACCAGACCGGCCGAGGGCGGGAGGCCGAAGCGGGCAGCGACGGCCCTCAGACGTACGCGGGAAGGGTCTTGAACGTCGGCGTCGGGAAGCAGGAGCCGCCGCTCCCCCGCCGGCGACACGTGCACGGCGTGCCGCGCGCCGACCAGCAGGACCGCCTGATCGCCCAGCCGCCACCCGAGCTCGAACTCGGTGTCGAGCGACGGGTCACGGGCGGGCTGCACCGACTCCGCCACGACTGCCCTCACACTCCCCTGGCCCGACCGCAAAGTTCGATCCTAGAGAGGGCGCCCATGACCCGGATGCGCCGAACGGTCCCGGGAAAAGACCGCCTGACGACCATGAGGTCGTCCGAACGACCGACGGCCCTGCCCGGCGCCCCCTTCCGGCGCCCGACGGATCTGCCCGGCGCCGGCCGTCAGGTGGTGAGCAGGGCCGGCATCGCCTCGGTGAGCATCGGGCGCCAGTCCGGCAGCGGGGCGACACCGGACGAAGCCCAGCGTTGATGGGACAAAACGCTGTACGCGGGGCGCCGGGCCGGGCGGGGGAACCGGTCACTGGTGGTCGGCCGGACCCGGGCCGGGTCGAGACCGGCCTCGGCGAAGACCGCCTGGGCCAGGCCGAACCAGGTCGTGGAGCCGGCGGCGGTGCCGTGGTAGACGCCGCGGGCCGCGCCCGAGCGGGCCAGCGCGACCACCTGCCGGGCCAGCGCCCACGACCAGGTCGGCGGGCCGGTCTGGTCGTCGACCACGTCGACCGTGTCGCGGTCGGCGGCCAGGCGCAGCATCGTGCGGACGAAGTTGGGGCCGTGGGCGCCGTACAGCCAGGCCGTGCGCACCACGTAGCCGCCCGCGTCGAGGACGTGACGCTCGCCCGCGGCCTTGCCACGGCCGTACGCGTTGACCGGCGACGGCGGCGCGTCCTCGGCGTACGGCGTCGTGGCCCGGCCGTCGAAGACGTAGTCGGTGGAGATGTGGATCAGCCGGCGACCGGCCGCGGCGGCCAGGTTCCGTACGGCGTCGCCGTTGACCGCGGTGGCGGCCTTCTCGTCCGTCTCGGCGCCGTCGACGTCCGTCCAGGCGGCGGCGTTGAGCACGAAGCGGCCACCGTCGGCGGCGGCCTGGACGGCCACGGGATCGGTGATGTCGAGGGTGGCGTGGGTGGCGGTGAGCACGTCGTTCTCGCCGGCCTCGGCCAGGGCCGCCCGCAGGTCCTGGCCGAGCATGCCGCCGGCCCCGGTGATGAGCCAGCGCATCAGGCGGCCTCGTCGGTGATACCGCCCCGCACGAGACGCAGCCGGGGATGGGTCTGCGGGAGGTTGTCACGGTTGCCCGAACAGGACAGTCCGTCGAGGACAGCAACGGACGTCCCGGCGACATCGTCCTGAAGGAGGGCATGGACATGGGCCGATCCGATGAAGCCGGCGCCACCGGTCACGAAGATGTGCACGGCTGGGGAGTGTAGACATGGCGGCTGCGCTGCGTAACCTTCGTTGGTGCGCGGAATTCTGCTCGCCGGGGGAACCGGCTCGCGACTCTGGCCCCTTACCATCGCGACCTCGAAGCAACTCATGCCCATCTTCGACAAGCCGATGGTCTACTACCCGCTGACCACCCTGGTTTCGGCCGGGATCCGCGAGATCCTGGTCATCACCACGCCCGAGGACCAGCCCCAGTTCCGGCGCCTGCTGGGCGACGGCAGCAGCTTCGGGCTCTCGCTGTCGTACGCGGAACAGCCGGAGCCGAACGGCATCGCGCAGGCCTTCCGGATCGGCGCCGACTTCATCGGCGACCAGCCGGTGGCGCTGATCCTGGGCGACAACATCTTCCACGGCGTCGGCCTGGGCCGGCAGCTGGCGCGCTTCCGCACGCCCGCCGGAGGCCGGATCTTCGCCACCCCGGTGTCCGATCCCGAGCGGTACGGCGTCGTGGAGTTCGACGGCGACGGCCGGGTGGTCTCGATCGAGGAGAAGCCGGAGAAGCCGAAGAGCACGTACGTGGTGCCGGGCCTGTACTTCTACGACGCGGACGTGGTCACCATCGCCGGCAATCTGACGCCCAGCGCCCGGGGCGAACTCGAGATCACCGCGGTCAACGAGGAATACCGGCGCCAGGGCCGGCTCGACGTGACGGTCCTCGAGCGAGGCACGGTGTGGCTGGACACTGGAACGTTCCAGTCCATGGTCCAGGCGTCGGAATACGTCCGCGTCATCGAGGAGCGGCAGGGCATGAAGATCGGCTGCGTCGAGGAAGCGGCCTGGCGGCTGGGCCTCATCTCCGACGACGAGGTGCGCGCGCTGGCCGGGCCGCTGCTGAAGAGCGGCTACGGCGAATACCTGCTCCGCCTTCTGGACGAGGGCGCGCGGTAAAGCTCTCATTGATCAGTCGGGTTCAGGACATCGAAAAATCCTCATCGGAGGATTGACCGCTCGTTCCCCGGTTGCTATGCCTGCCGCAATTCTGTGGTGGTGCACGTCGATGCGCGCCGAGAACGACGAAGGTCCATTGTGACCACTTTGGACACTGTTTCTGAACCACCCTCATCCGAACCGGCACAGGTCTCGCACGGAAAGGCCTAGCGCGGACAGGTGACCGTTCCGCAGTCTTTACCTTGTGTGTCCGGCGCGTTACCGCGCGCCTCGGGGGCCGGCCCGCCGAGCCGGCTCCCGTCCGACATGCCGATTTACGGTTGTCAATGACGGAGGCGCCGAGTGCGGACAGTCGATGCGATGTCGACCCTTGACCTCAGAGACCGGAAACCCCAGCTCAACGGCCTTCCACCGGCGGGACGCACCCGATCCGGCTGGCAGCGCCGGTACGTGCTGACCCTGTACGCCCTCGACTTCCTGGTCGGCCTCGGCGCGGCCGCCTCGGCCCTGCTGCTGAGGTTCGGCGCGCCGAACCGGGACCCCTTCGCCCGTGATTATTTGTTATTGACGTTCATAATTCCGGTGGCCTGGCTGACATGCCTCGGCCTCAACCGCGCATATGAGCCCCGTCACCTGTTCGTCGGCACCGACGAGTACGCCCGAGTCTTCCGTTCCGCATTGGCCCTGACCGCGGGTCTGGCCATTATTTCGTTCACATTCAACCTCCGTTTGGCGCGCGGCTACATCGTTATCGCGATTCCGCTGGCCCTCGCGGTGAGCCTCGCCGTCCGGTACATCTACCGCCAGCAGCTGCACCGGCGCTGGGCCCGCGGCGCGCAGCTGCACCGGGTGATCCTGGTCGGCCACGAACGAGCCGTCGCCGACATGACCCGGCGGCTCAGCCGCGAGCGCCACCACGGTCTCGACGTCATCGGCGCCTGCCTGCCACCGGGGCGGATCCGCGACGGCTTCACCCTCGGCCTGCCGCCCATCTTCGGCGCCTTCGACGGCGTCGCAGCCGCGGTGGGGCGGGCCGAGGCCGACACGGTGGTCGTGCTCTCGTGCCCCGAGATCGACGGTCCCGCGTTGCGGCGCCTCGCATGGCAGCTCGAACGCGACGACATCGACCTCATCGTGGCCAGCACCCTGATCGACGTCGCGGGCGACCGCACCACGATCCGGCCGGTCGACGGCCTGCCCATGCTGCACGTCGAACATCCGCGCCTCAAGGGCAGCGCCCGGCTGGTCAAGGCCGCCTTCGACCGGATCGGCGCCTTCGTGTTGCTGGCCCTCAGCTTCCCGGTGCTCTCGGTCGTGGCCGCCCTGGTGATGTTCGGGCCCGGCGGCCGCGGTCCGGCCGTCTTCCGGCAGGAGCGGGTCGGCAAGGACGGCAAGCTGTTCACGCTCTACAAGTTCCGCACGATGGTGGTCAACGCCGAGGCCCGGCTCATCGAGCTGCGCAACCTCAACGACACCGACGGCGAGCTCTTCAAGATGCGCAAGGATCCGCGGGTCACGCCGGTCGGTCGCTGGCTGCGCCGGTTCTCGCTCGACGAGCTGCCCCAGCTGGTGAACGTGCTGAAGGGCGACATGTCACTCGTCGGCCCGCGGCCGCCGCTGGCCAAAGAGGTGGCCGGCTACCCGTCCGACATGCTGCGGCGGCTCGTGGTCAAGCCCGGGCTGACCGGGCTGTGGCAGGTCTCGGGCCGGTCCGACCTGTCGTGGGAGGAGTCGATCCGGCTCGACCTGACCTACGTCGAGAACTGGTCGCTCTCCATGGATCTGGCCATCCTGGCTCGTACGGTGAGCGCGGTCGCCCGCAGCTCGGGCGCGTACTGAGAAAGCAGGGGCCTCACCCATTGTGGGTGAGGCCCCTGCGGAAGCTCAGTAGCCGAAGTTCTGGGTGTAGTACGGCAGGCCGTTGGACGCGTAGGCGACGCCGACGCCGACCGCGATCGCCCGGCAGTTGAGGATGTTGGCGCGG
>NZ_JAMQOL010000047.1:0-182083 GCF_023717965.1 Paractinoplanes hotanensis
CAGGAGAACCACCATGCACAGCAACGACGTTCAGGAACTGCTCGACCGCGCCGCCATCACCGACGTGCTGTACCGGATCGCCCGCGCGATGGACAGCAAGGACTGGGAGCTGCTCGCGGCCGGCTACACCGAGGATGCCCAGGGCGACTACGTCAACGCGGCCGCCGGCGGGCGTGCGGAGATCGTCGAGGGCACCCGGGCTTTCCTGGGGTCGCTCGATGCGACCCATCACGCTGTACACAACATTGAGGTCAGCATCGACGGCGACGTCGCCACCACCCACGCCACGATGACGGCCCAGCATGTGCGGGGTGGAGAGCAGTTCCTGTTGGGCGGCACCTATGACGACACCTTCCGGCGTACCGAGCAGGGCTGGCAGATCAGCAACCGCCGTATCCGGGGCCTCTGGAGTACAGGCGACCCGGCCGTTCTCACGGTGCCCGTCTCCTGAGTCGATCGGTGCCTGAAGACGTGTTCGGCGGACCACGGCGCACGCTGGCGGCGATCCGCCGAACACGTCCCAGGTGACTGGTGACGGACGGTCAGATGCCCGCCCGCGGGTCTCGGCCATCCGCAGGGGCCGGTAGCCGTCGGTGTCGAGCTGGGCGAGTTCACCATCGATGTCGACGGAGTGGGTGCCGTAGAAGTGCACGTTCTCGTGGTGGGTCGGTCAGATGTGCGCCAGCATCTCGTCGTCGACTTGGCGGCCGGTGCGGCGGACCCTGAGATGCCTACCCTGTACAAGTGCCGGGCGACGGCCAATGTCGTGAGGTTCTCCCCGAGCGGTGGCCGGCGTCCGGCACCCGACGGTTCGCGCGACGGAAGTCAGGACGCGTTATCGGCGGCAGAAGAGTGCATCGTGACCGTGACCGTTCGAAGGCTGCGGCACCCGCTGGATCCAGATCGTCTGCAGTTCTGTCGTTGGCGCAACCCGGGGTGATCCCCTGTGTGAGCCCCGCCCGGTGCGAACGGATTGTCGTTGCGGAGTGCCGGTGTCCCAGGTGAGGATGTGTGGAGGTGCCGGGTGGATTTTCCCGGCGAAGTGTTGGAGGCGCTGCTAGTGAACACCGCTCTGCGGTGCGCCTCGCTGTGCGCGCCAGACGCTGACCACTTCGCTGTGCCCACCGGCTGACCTGCTTCGTTCGCGGTGGGCGTTTCCTCCCTGGGGAGACCACCGTAGTGCCCGAAGACTTTCTGACGGGTGATCGCCGTCCTCTGATGACGGTCCTTGCCGCCAACCTCGTTTCGATTGCAGGGAATTGCCTCACGTACATGGGCGTGCCGTGGTTCGTGCTGCAGAGTACGGGCAGTGCCGCCAAGGCCGGGATCGTGGCGTTCTGCACACTGCTGCCCGCAGTGTTCGCTGCGCTGGTCACTGGTCCGGTCATCGACCGGATGGGACGACGGCGGGTCAGTGTCGCCTCTGATCTCGCCTGCGGAGTCGCTGTAGCGGCGATCCCGCTGTTGCAGTTCGCCGGCATCCTGCAGTTCTGGATGTTGTGCGCGTTGATGGCGCTGATGGGGCTGTTCCGTGCGCCTGGGGAAACGGCCCGTGGCGTGCTGTTGCCCGCGCTCGCCGAACGCGCCGGGATGCCGATGGCCAGGGCAGCTGGGCTGTACGACGGTGCGGCACGCTGTGCGGCGCTGACAGCATCCGCTCTCGCAGGTGTGCTGATCGCCGTACTCGGAGCCGACAGCGTCCTGTTGGTGGATGCCGTGACCTTTGCCGTGGCGGCGCCGCTGTTCGCGTTCGGGGTGCGTGACCTGCCCGAGGCGCAGCCTCTGCGGCAGGTCGAGCCGGCGTCGTTGCCGGCCTACCGTCGTGAACTCGCGGACGGGTATCGCTTCTTGGCGGCCACGCCGCTGCTGCTGGGCTTGTGCCTGATGACGCTGGTCACCAGAGGCCTCGACCAAGGGTGGAGCGCCGTGCTTCTCCCCGTGCACGCCCGTGAACAGCTTGATGGTGCCATCGATCTCGGTCTGCTGAACGCGGCGTTCGGTATCTGCGCACTCGCGGGGGCGCTGATCTACGGGGCTGTGGGCAGCCGCTTTCGGCGGTGGCCCGTGTTCACGATCGCTTTTCTCATCGGGGGCCTGCCGCGCTTCGTGGTGGCCGCCTTCACCGACACGTTCACCCCGCTGGCCGTGATCATGGCGGTGGAGGGTCTCGCCTTCGGTGTGCTCAACCCCATCATCGCCACCGTGACGTATGAGACGGTGCCTGAGGAACTTCGCAGCCGCGTGCTGAGTGCGACGGCAGCCGCGGTCCAGCTGGTCACTCCGCTGGGTGGACTCGCCGCGGGCCTGTTCGTGGATGCGGCCGGCCTGCCCGGTGCGTTGCTGACGGCCGGCGGCGTGTATCTGCTCGCCACGTTCTGCCCGGTGATCTTCCCGGCCTGGAGACAGATGGACGGCAGCGGCTCTCCCCACGACAGGACAGAGGGCTCACTGCCGCGAAGTTTCAAGGCGAAACGGATGTAGAGACGCGGGCCGCTTGCCCCTCAGCGGTCTTGGCGCGAGTTTCTCCTGCTGGAGATCCGCTGAGGGTGGCCCACCCCAGCCGACGAGCGAACTACCCAACGCGCGCTCAGCGGCAGAAGCGTGCACTGTGATTCGGCCGATAAGTGGGCGCTGGCAAGCTGCCGATGCGTTGCCATGGCAAGGTTTCGGTATGAGGGTCGACGACGAGATCGCCCGCTTCGACTGGTCTGGCATCCGGACCTACGTGGGCTACGCCGAAATGGTGCCCCACGCCATCCGCAGCCTCGTGACCGTCAATGACGAGAAGGAGGCAGCTCACCTCGGCACCTGGATCGAGCGCATCCTTCTCTCCGTGGCTGGCCCCTGCGAAGGCTGCACCCCGGTGGCTACCGTCCTGGTCGCAGCACTGCCGGAGATGACGTCGGCCGGACACACGGTGGCGCTTAACCTCCTCGCGATCATCGCAGCTGCCGAGATGACAGGGCCGGCACACGAACAGATCGGCAGGGTCGACACCGCCGAGATCCGCCGGGCAATAGCGGTCGGATTCCCCCACTATCTAGCGGTTCTCAGGGCACCAGACGCCGCTACGGCGAACCTGCACTCCTGCGTCGACCTCATAGACATCCTGGCGTTCCATGCCCCTGACCTGCGACCAGGAGCCATCGCCGCGCTCGAGGCGCTACGGACGGGCGGACGCGCTTCCACCCTGGCTGTCGTTGTGGAAAACACGCTCGACGACCTGACCAATCCGTCGAACGATTCCCCGTAACCACGACTCCCGGAACGCGAGAGGGCAACAGCCGCTCAGGCCGGCCACCGAGAGCGATGGCTCGCGTCCTGTCAACGCGCAGTATCAGCGGCAGATCCGCGCACGTGATCATGCGGTCGGAGGGCCGGAACGAGTCAGATCGAGGGCGGCGAGAGTTCGGCAATGGCGCCGTTGCCGCTCGATACGGTCTGATCGGCCGCTCGGTCTCGGGTCGGGCCTCGTCCAACATCATCGATAGGAAACGGTGTCAGGACTAGCTCAGCGCATAGTGGAAGAAGGGGCAGCAGCTGTGGTTGCGCTTGTCGCCAGTTGGAAGTGCCAGATAATTTGGCTCGGTGTTCCGTCCCAGGCGGCGCCGAATGCCGCCGGGACGATGCCCAGCAGCGACCAAGGCCATGCGTCCCACGGTCCCGTCACGATTTCCGCGGGCATGTTCCCGCTGGCATCGCCGAGCATCCGAGGTTCCTCGCAACGCCGTACCTGCAGGCCCAACGGCAAGGCGACGCGGAGATAGTCACTAGCCCGATGTCGGAAAGCCGGAAGTAGCCCAGGATCACCGTCGGCAGCACGAACGCGCGGCACTGAGCCCAACGCCACGAGTTCCTGGTGCACGTCCGTGATCACCAGATGGCCGCCAGGACGCAGGACTCGGGCAAACTCGGTGATCGCCGGCCCGACATCCGGAAGGTGAGTCAGCGCCAGAGCACACACGATGACATCTACATGGTCGTTAGGCAGGGGAAGATTGCGCAGGTCGCCCTGCCGCAATTCCGCGTTCGGAACGCGGATACGAGCGTGAGCAAGCATGTCCGGGGAACTGTCGACGCCGATGACGTGGTGGCCCTGCTCGGCCAGGTACCCGGTGTACCTGCCGGTGCCGCAAGCCGCGTCCAAGGCCACGCCCAGAGGCAGAGCGCCGAGGATCTCGTGCACGATGGGTTCTTCGACAGCGAACAACCCATTACCTGGCTGATCATAGGTCGCGGACCACACTTTGTAGCCGTTCAGGGAGTCGACCTGCTCCGCGGTGACTCCGGCACCGTCCAGTGCAGGGCTGTCCAGAAGGCGCCGGACCTCGCTGATCCGCGCTTCGACGAAGTCCTGGTCGTAGTCGCCGGCGAAGGCACGCAGCAACGACACGCCCTCGAGCCCCAACGTGTAAGCGAGCGGATGCTGGTAGGCCACCACGCGACCGTAGCGACGACGTGCGGATCGGACTACCCAATTCCCGCACGACTCAGCCGTGCTCTGGTTTACGCCGACACGTGACTGGTTACCGCAGGGTAACAAACGATGACCGATTCACCGCACAGGCGGAAGCCGTGCCGATCGTCGGCCCTGCCATCAAGATCACGTGTACCCACATCGGCATGTCCGGGAACCAGCCGGGCGCCGGACGACCACCGAGCGTGACGGCGTGCTCTGGCTGGCGCATCCGATTGCGGCAAGAGCGGGTGTTGACACCGGGGAGAGCCGGTCGGTCTATGCCAGCGTCAAAGGCGCTTCAGGACACGATCAAGTGCCGACCGGCCTGCGGGTCCCCAGTTCGGCTTGCCGCCGGGCAGGCCGCGGTCCCCGTTCTGGCCCATCAGTATCAAGAACAAGCTCTTCATCGCGGCCAGCCCACGCGCCCGTCGGACCGTCGCCTCGTCCGCCTGGGCGTAGCGGTCGAAGAACCGCGAGGCACTTCCCTCGGGCAGCAGCAGCCAGGCGGCCCCGAGGTCCCACGCCGGATCGCCGGCGAACAGGGCACCGAAGTCGACGACGCCCGCCAGCGTGCCATCCGCGATGATGATGTTCGCGGGATGCAGATCCCCGTGCACCCACACCCGGGGGCCCGGCCACTCGTCGGCCGCCACCGCGTCGTCCCACACCGCCCGGACGTCGTCCTCGGCCACGCCGCCGAGATCCACGGAACGCAGGAAGCGCTCGAACCCGCCCGTGCACTCCTTGGGATGAGCCCCAAAGTCCGAGCCGTCCGGCGCGTCGGCCGGCGCCGCCACATGCAGCGCCTTGAGAAAGGCCGCCAACGTGTCGGCCGCGTGGTCGCTGCGGGTGATCGAGCCGTGGTCCAGGGGCGTGCCTTCAACCCAGGTCATGACCGTCCAGATCTTGGGGAAGCGCTCGGACGGTGTGCCGCTGCGCACCGGAGTCGGGATCGCCAGCGGCAGGCGTGAGGCCAGCACTGGCAGCCACTGGCGCTCCTTGAGTTGCAGATCGGGGCTGTTGTCCATCCGTTGCATCCGGACGGCCAAGTCGTCCCCGAGGCGCCACATCTGGTTTCCCCAACCGCCCTCGACCTCGCGGATGGGCAGCTCGGCCAGATCCGGGTGCTGCTCCCGCAGCAGGTCGCGGACCAGATCTTCGGTGACCTCGATCTCGGACTCAATCACGGGAAGCCACGGTAACTGAGCATCATGACCTGACCGGGGCAGCCCGGCACCGCGGGCAGCCTCTGCCCGCGTCCCGCCGTCACACGGCCTGGACCACGAGGGCTGGCGCGCAACGCTCGGCGGCAGATCGGGACGCTTGCCGGCCTTGGCCTCTCGGAGCTCGTACCCTTGATCACGCTGGCGGGCGTTGTACCCGCAACCGCCCGCCAGCCCGCCATGCCAGATCGGCCGCCTGCGATAATCTGCCCGGCGCCGCGAATTATCGGCGGCAAATGAGGATGCCAGAGATACAGGTGGTTCGCCTGGATCCTGGCAACGGGCAGCGCTGCGCATTCGATTTGAATTGACGATGGTGAGACCATCATTGCGTGACTTTGCCGCCCCTTCGTGACGTGCCTCGTGAGGTTGCACGGCTCGCTGCGCTGCGGGTGCAGGCGGGTGACAACGTCCGAGAGCAGCACGTCGTCTCCCGGAGCCTTCTGCAGAAATTTGCAGACGGCCACCGGCAACTGCATGCCATGAGCGTGTCTGACCGTACGGCGAAGGTCATCCGGCGCGGTCCGAGGGGACTAGGGAAAATCCCCAACTTCGTGCCGCAAGCGTCCCTGTCCGCGGAGCAGCTCTGGGGCGAAACCGAACGGCAGATTCCGGCACTTCTGCATCAATGCGACACAGACGCGATCCTTGGCGATCCCGAGGCAACGGCCGCGATACGTGACTTAATCGCGTTGCACTATGTCCGAAACCGAAGCCTGCGGCGAGCGCATCAGCATGCGTACGGAAGCTCGCGCGAGGCGGCTAAGCGGGCCCTGCAAGGGCAGCCAGAGTACGTTGAGGACTTCCAGCGCCGATTCGGCCGGCCGCCTCGCGGCAACGAGGATCTCGAGTTTTTCTTTGAGATGGTGCTCGCGCGTAGCTGGGATACCGACTTTAGAGACGGCCTTCTGCTGCGTTTCAGCGTTGAGCGTTTGTTTATGGTTTGCCGCGAGTGGATGTCTGAACGACCGATCCAGATCGTGCATCCCAAGTCCGGTGAGTTCCTTATCGGGGATGCGCCGGTGATCACGCTCGGCGCGCAGGGTCAGATCGGTGTCGCACTTGGTGACGCTGAGCAGATCTTCATGCCTCTTACCCCTCGGTCATTGCTGGCGTTCGGGCCGTCCGCAGTTGGTCAGGTGCCAGAGGCAAGCGTGAACCAACTCAACGCATTCCAAGTTCGGGCGGCGCATGAGTTTGTCTTTGTACGCCCTGGCAGCGGGCTTGAGCAGTTCGTTCGCGACACGCGATTCGGTCCGGCAATAGCCTGACCTTGAGCAGACAGCCGCAGCCCCTCAGGGTTGTCGCTGCGTAGCTTTGCGCAGGTCGGGCTAGCGTGCACGTCGCGGCGGATCCGTGCATCTGATCTCGTTACGCCAAAACGCCGAGAAGGTCGTGGTAGGCCTGTCGCACCGCACCGTCTCTTACCCGAATGAGGCTTGTTGCGGGACGAGCTACCAGCAAGGCCATAAGCCTGTCGTACATCTCGTCCAGGTCCGCGAGTCGCCCTTGCTGGCCGAGCGATTTCGCGGTCTCACGGAAACTGGATTGTCGGCTGGCCGCAGCGCGTTCAATGAAGCGGCGTACTGAGTTCTCCTTGCTGTCGAGCAGGGCGATCTCGTAAAACCTGCATTTCAACTCACTGGCGAGCGCTGCGGCCTGGTCGATGAAGGCGGGCTGGGCCAGCAACTGAGGTACCACCACGTCGTGTCCGCTGGCGAGATGGGCTCGCGCGCCAGCCAACGCGATGGAACGGGCGAGGAGTCCAGCCTCGGGGGCATGGTCACGCCAACGGCCGATCAGGTTGCGTACTACGTCGATGTCAAGGTCGAGGGTAAGAGGATGATCCTCGACGTACATGCGCGCCAGCGTCGATTTGCCGCATGCCGGCGGTCCGTTCAGCAAGATCAGTCGCGGCACCTAGCCAGTGTAGGGCGAGGTAGCCAAGCGTCCGCTCATCGGCTACAAGCGAGCGTTGGGCCGACCGGTCTGTGTCGCAGTGCGTAACGGATCTCCGCCAGCCGCAGCGCACGCTCGGCGGCAAATGAGGATGCGCGGCCAGCCGTCCTGCAGTGAGATTGGGCGATGTCACACGCATGTACCCGCCTGACCGATCGGCTCCGCCTGGAGCCGATCGGTGCCAGGCTTGCAGGTGATCTGTTTGCGCTTTACCAGGATGCCGACGTGGCCCGATGGTACGGCCGATGGACGCGCGAGCAGGTAGAGCAGGAGGTTGCCCGGATCGCCCAGAGCTGGCTCGTTGACGGAGTCCACAAATGGATGGCCTACGAGCGGGTGACCGGTGAATGCGTCGGACGTGGCGGCTTGTCACGGACACGTGTAGAGGGCCGTGAGCGTCTGGAACTCGGATGGGCGCTGCACCGACAATTTTGGGGCCGGGGGTACGCCACTGAAATCGGGCGGGCGGGTCTGGAGCTCGCCTTCGGCGAGCTGGGCGCCCAGGAGGTCGCCTCCTTCACCGAAGTGCACAACCACCGTTCTCGGGCGGTTATGGAGCGGCTCGGATTCGAGTACAGCAAGGACATCACCGTCAGCGACGAGCCTTTCGCGCTATATCTCCTCGCGCGCGGGGCCGACCGTTCACCAGCAGCGGGTGAAGGTGTATGACCGCGGTTCTCGGCACGGGCTCGCTCATGGCGTGACACGCTGTAGCCGATCTCCGTGGGCCGCGTGCGCGATCGGCGGCATGACAGGTAAGCGAACCCTCGAAGGGCCCCCGCTCGACATGGCACGGCGCCGAAACGTACCGCGGTGAAGTTGGCATTGCGTGACACCGCAGTTGGCCGCAATATTCGGAACTCAAGCCAGCCCGACATGGAACTCGCCGTACCCAAGTATCGATTGGACGAATGCTGCTATGTTTTCCTTTCCTACCTCTTCCTGAGGAGCTAGGAAGCTCGCGGTTGCCATCGGCAGGAGAACGAGTGGCCAGGCCGGAGGATCAACCAGTTCTACCGAGAGTTTCTGTGGCGGAGTGTAGGGCGAGCCGAGTTTTCCGTCGGGCCCCCTCATGTAGTCGACTAATCCGATGACGCGATCCGGCATTGCGGCTCTAAAGGAGAAGTTCGGACGATAGATATCATACAATTCGACTGGCTCGTCATCTCGACGAGCGACCCATTCCAAGGGGATGCGATAGGGCAGGGGAAGTCCTTCGGGTGCGCTCAACCCCTCTAGTAAACCAGATAATTGACGCTCGATGCCGGCCCAAGCTAGCGTCAAGACCATAGCGCGATTGCGGACAGCTTTCGCTATTTTGCCCAACAATTCGACCCGGAAATCGTGGCGGCCATCTAGCTCGGCGACGATTTGGCTCAGGGTTGCAGTACCGCTAAAGTCGGCGACGGTATTATATCCGCGCGCCACCGAGAATTCCTCCTCGAGATATGGGGGAATGCAGTCTTCGAGGACGGACCCGAGGCGGCGAGAATTGCTGACTGCGATCAGCGCCCTCTCCATGGCGTGTGACGACATTGGTCTAGAGGAGTTCGAATAGAGCTCACGGATCAGCGAGCGCGCGTCCTCGCCGGTCGCGATACCGTCAATCGCACCGCCCAGTGCTAGTACAAGCTGGTGCAGTTTCATCGAAGGTCGCAAGGCAAGCCTCTCTCGCCCGATCGGCTGTGGCGAAGAAGTATTTCCCTCTGACTTCGCGAAGCCTTCTGCGGCCGCTGCCCGGCGTACTAATTCGGTCCTCACGTCGAGGAGACCCTGTAGGTCGGGCTCTAGACCAAGGAGTCGGAGGACGCGCGTTGCGTTGTGCACGACATTAAGTGCGTCATGGACGGGGAGATCCGTCTGTGGCGGGTGGCTGATGGGGTCACGAAGAGCCTTGATATCTCGGAGACATCCGAGTAGCGCCGATTTGAATGCCTTGGCGCCCTGTTCGTCCGGTGGGTAGAGACTGTCATCCACGAGGTCGCGGAAGAATCGTTCGAATACGTTGTAGAAATGATTTACGCTAAGTAGGTCAAAGTCATCAATTGCTTCACGAGACACCGTGGCTGTTGCGGATGCGAGCAGCGAGCTACGCTCAATTGAATCCCACTCCTTCTTGAAGACGGAGCGTAGCATATTTTGCCAGTCATCTGGGAATGCGGCGACCAGTCGTCGTCGCAAGAATCGAACGATGGCGTTGCGGAATTGCTTTTGGATCGCCTCGTACGCTAAGGTTTCCACGGATAGCGATGCGAAGTCCATCCCCGGCCCTCCTGGTCTGCCAATAAGGCGTAGCATGAGATTCCGTAAAAGCTAATCTTAGCTGCGCTTGCCTGGGGCACCTGCGATATCATTCAGATTGAATGCCTTCATTCGGAAGCCTTAGCCGGATTCTATGGCCCCAACTGTGCTGCCTGTGCGCCGGTGAAGAGCCGGCGAACAGGCTGCTGCAGCATTCATCGTGCTACTAACGTAGTGGCCCTCATATCGGCATGTCCGTGAGCCAGGCGTCGGTGCACACCCTGACACTGCGTAGCGACCGGATCGCCATGAGCGGTCACCCCTTCGGCACGCCGAGCGGACGGAAGAGAGGCTCGCGGGCCCACGCCTGAATCGATTCACGGTCCGGGTCCGCGACCGAATCAAGGTGCGGCCCGTCGGGGCTAGCCTCCGGCCACAGCTGGGCAAACCAGCCGGCTTCGTCGAGCGCATCCCAGTGCCCCCGGATGAACGCGACAAGTTCGGATCTGCAGGACGGGTCAGCGAGATGCTGGGCCAAGTACGCGAGGGCGAAGGCGACCTCGGACTGTCCGTGTGCCCGACGCTTTCGTCGCAGCACCGACCGTAGATAGCCGAAGACCTGCTTCCAGGCGTCGTTGTTGCCGGCACCGGCGAGGCCGATCACCGCGTAGTCCTTCACCGCAGCGTCAGGCCCGGCCAGACCGGCGAGCAGATCCGGCGTGGCCTGGGTGCCCAGCCTCTTCGCCAAAGCGAGGAGGGATGCGCAACACAAGTCCCTACTACCGCGGCCGGACACGCGGGTCGCCCGCCGAAGGGCGTCGTCCTCGACGGCTCCCGTGAGGTCGCCCAAGTGGGCGGCGATGGCCACCTTGTCGAAGTCGGCCGACTCATCGAGCATCTGCGCGAGCAGCTGATCTGCATGAGGGTCGATGTAGGCGTCCCGGATCGCCTCCTCGCGGCGTGCGCTCCGCCGACTTCTGAACGCAGTAAAGATGGTTTCGTGGTGGCACTCGTCGCTCACGCACGCAGCATGCCCGACGCGACGTCGCCTCGCACTCACATCAAGCACGACCGGATGCCAGCAGGGCAACAGGCTTCATCCACCAAGCGTGACGGCACCCTGCGGGCGAGCTGCGTGCTCGACCTGGGCTGATCCTGGCGGGCAGCTGTCGATCCGACTGGATCATGATGCGCCTACCCTGGAGAAGTGCCGGGTGATGGTCCCTTGTCGTGAGGTTCTCCCCAAGCGATGGCCACTGCCCGGCACTCCGACGTCTGTGCGGCCACCACCCCCCGCGTGCGAAACTCGGCGGCAAATGAGTTCACGTGATCATGCGCCGCTTGGATGAGTGGGTTTGCCAGACGGCATCTGTCAGTATCGGTGTGGTGAGCGCGTCTATGCGGCAGCCGTTTCCGCTGCTGGACATCATGCCGCCCGTGTACGCAGGTCCCTAGCCAGACGTCAGTGTTTGTCAGGAGTGGACGGCTCATCGCGACTCCGTGCGCGGAGCCGGGTGAGCACACCCAGTTCAGTGACGAACATAGCCGCCAGTAGAAGAGCCGCTGAACCTATGAGGATTGGCCGCGCCCCGACGACATTCACCATAGCTCCCGACGCCGTTGAAGCCACCAGGAACGCTAAGGGCGTCAGCGTGGCCTGAAGTCCGCGCACTCGACCCAGGAGGCCGATAGGAACGTAACGTTGTTCGAGAACGTTGTGGGAAATGTTGACCGGGGCGTTGCCGATCGACGTGATGACGGTGCCGAGAATGAGAACTAAAAGATTAGGGGCCGATGCGATAACGAGGCCGCCGGTGGCCATGGTGGCAGCCCCAGCCCGGATATTTGCGGGAAGGCGCAGCTTGCTGGCCGCCGCTATTAATACGCCGCCGATCACCATCTGAACAACTCCATTCGTTGCGCCGAGCCATGCAAGGTCTGCCGACTGCCGGCGTAGACTCTCGGCGATAAAGAAGATCATGACGGTGTTGTTGATCCCGGCACTTAGGGCTCTGAGGCTGAAAGTCAGGACTGCCGCGCGAATCATCTTGTCTTGCTGCAGATAGCGAAGACCCTGGGCGATGCTTCTATGAAGACTCGGGCTGGCTGCTTCCAGTTCTTGGGTTGGACCGTTGGTGATCCTCGATTGCTTTGGCAGCGCTATTGCAAGGATCACCGCAGACATGACGAACGACGAAGCGTCGAGCAGAAAGGCGGGCCCGGGTCCCCACAGCGTGTAGGAGACTGCGGCGGCAGCGGGGCCTACGACAAACGATAGCTGCTCAATGATGCTCCAAATGCTATTGCTTCGTTCGAGTTGATCGTCAGGCACCAGTTGCGGAATTAACGTCATTCCTGCAACAGAGGCGAAGACGCTGACTGAAGCGGACGAGGCGACCAGGAACAAACAAACCAATATGTTGTTGGTGTAGGCGCAGTAGATAAGTCCGGCGCCAGTGACGGCTCTCGCGATGTCGCAAACGATAAGGATTTTCCGGCGGTCAGGCCATTTATCGATGAACGCGCCTACCATCGCGCCCGCCAGCACGCTGGGAAGCAGCTGCACCAGCACAAGTGCCGAGACGGCCAAGCCGAGGCCGCCTGACGCCTCGTAAACCCACAGCGTCAGGGTAAATCCGCGGAAAGCATCACCCAACAGGGAAACCGCGTTGCCGGTGATGAAGCCCAGGAAGGGCATGTTCCGGCGTAACCCAGTCACCGGGATAGAAGCCGGCTCAGGCATGTGACCTCCGTGAAATTCGCTGCGACGAGGGGAGGCTACGACTTGACCAACTCCACTCGGAACCAGTCATCCTGAGTAGGTGAGACCGACCGAGATTACGATCAGCGAAGAACGAGCGGCCAAGGCACTTGTCGGCGGGGTAGCTCCCACCTACTTGCAGGCATTCGCCTACGAGGCTCGATCTGCCGCAGAAGCAGCGCGCCTCTTGGATGAAACGGTGCAAAAGGTGCATTACTGGGCTAGTCGTTTGGTTCGGCTGGGCTTACTCCGAGTGGTCGGCACCGTGCGCAGGCCTGGGCGACCGGTCAAGAGATACATGTCGACGGCTCAGGCCTATCGCATCCCAGCCACCTTGCTGCCTGCGAATGCCTTCTACCGGGACGAGGCCGGGCGGGCAGCCACGCTGCAACGAGCTATCGCTGCTCACAGACCTGACCTTGTGCACGACGGGGAGATGCGGGTCGTCCTCGAGCCGGATGGCACTGTCAACATGGATCGTGTCCCGTTTGAGGGACACCGACCGCTCGACGAGCATTCCCCCGCTGTACTTTCCACTTGGGCTAGCCTTTACCTGGACCGCGCTACCGCCAAGGTCCTCCAGGCGCAGCTGTGGCAGTTGGTGCAGAAGTACCGATCAAAGACAGACGCCTCGGGCCTCGGTAAAGACGTCTATCTCTTGCACATCGCGATGAGCCCCGAGGCCGATTAGACAAGTTCGCGCTGCCGTCGTGCCCCGCACCTGAATGCGCAAGGCCAGCCTTGCGCACCACGTTCTGCGGAACATCGGGCAATGCACTCACATCGGCAGATCCGCGCACCCGCATTCAGAGTGGCCTCATGATCGCTTGTACGCAGCGTGAGCAAGTTCCTGAGGAACCGCTAGCTACACCCGTAGGCCAAAATCCGTAAGCAGTTCCGGTTCTCACGAACATTGCGGCGTCTGGTGCTGGCAGGACGGTGCCGAAAGTCGCGAACATCTGACGCCCCAAACTCGGTTCTGTCCCGCGAAGAGGGTCCCGAGTTCGTCCCCGGCCGACGCCGAGGATGCCAGGCACGGTGCCGCTCTAGCTCTATTTCTTGAGGCCGGTGAGGTGGTCTTGCATCTCGATGTTGCGGAACTGGTAGACCAGCCCCTCACGGCGTAGCAGCTCGTGCTCCTCTAGGGCTTCGAGGAAGCGGAATAGCCGCCAGGGCAGCCGGCCGAGGAGGGCAAGGTAGGCGTGCGAGACCGAGAAGGCAAACCATGCCGAGTAGTAGCAGGCGACGACCACGCCGATCGTCAGCCCGAACAGCACCCCGTCGAGCGGAACGACCAGCAGGGCCATTCCGGAGTGCTGCTGCAGGGCGGTGTTGAGTGAGGCCAACGGTGCTCCGGTCAGCGTGACGATCCCGGCGATCGCGGCTGCGCTGATCGCCAGGACGATGCCGATGGCGGTGAGCCGGTCGTTGCGCATCGGGGAGTACACGGCGTGCTGGCCGCCCTTGGCCGGTGGGGCGGACAACCATTTGATGGCGCCGCCCACGATGCCGACCGGGACACCGATGGCGAGCCCGAAGATGATGATGAGGGCCAGTCCGTACTCGGCGCCGAACCGCACGGCACCGCCGAGGCCGCCGCCGATGCCGATCGCGGTGGCGGCGATCAGGCCGGACCGGAGGGGGCGCAACACCCCGCCTCGGCGTCGCCGCATGGTCAGCAGGACGGTTGACGGCTGAACGAACCGAGGATCGTGTACCAGGACACGGCTGGCCACGACGGCGACACCGACCCCGGCGACGACGGCGATGATGATGGCCGCGAAGCCCCGGTTCGGGTCGTCGAAGTGCATGGCCGCGCTGACTGCCTTCGTGGCCGCGGCGACGACCACTGCCATGGCCACGATCAGGGTGGTCGCGATGGACCAGGCCCGCAGACGGACTGGCATCTCGATGTGCGGGCCGGCGGCAGTCATCAGGCGGTCCTTGACGAGCGTGGTCAGCCCGGCGGCAAGCGCAATCTCGGTCGCGTCGGCGATGGTCTGCGCGGCCGGCACGGTCAGCAGGCCGACGGCGGCGACGGCGAGCCACGCCACGAGGAACGCGGACGCGGCGGCGATCGGCCCGCTGCGGACCCCGCGCATCAGCCCGATGCAGGTGCCGGCGAACAGGCCGATCGCCAGGCCCCGGGTAAGCCCGACGGGCATGGTCAGGGCGATCTTGTACGCGGGGATCATGGTCAGGGCGGCGGCGACTGCGAGGATCGGCGCCGGCGCGAGCCCCACGGTGTGGTACCACGCGAAGGCGCCCACGTCGTTACGGCTCATCTGCCGGGCCATGTACGTCAGCCACAGGCCCGCCCGTGGTCCGCCCGGAACGTCGGGCTGGGCGAGCGTGTCGTCGATCTTGAGGCTGAGCAGGTACTGCTCGCCGGCGTGGACGCCGCCGGCGGCGATCACTGCGTCCAGTTGGGGCAGGGTGAGGCGGCCGTCGAGCAGGGCGTCCACTGTGAGCTCGAGGTACAGCGGCCGTGCGAGGATCTTGGCAATCGGGTCGTGCTCGTCGGTCAGCACGCGGTCCGCGAGCTGGTGCACCACGGCGTCCTTGTCGGGCAGCGACTTTAGGTATTCGCCGATGCGCGCGGGTTCGTGGTCGTCGACGCCGATGTGCATCGCGCCAGGGACGGCCAGCGTCTCGTCGAGGCCGGCGTTCATCTGCCGCGTCAGCACGACGAGCGGATCCGTCGGCATGAAGAACCCGTTGATCTGTCCGAGGGCATCCTGCTGGAAGGCCGGCGGCAGCTCGTCGAAGCCATCGAGCACGACCATGAACTTGCCCGACCGCACGAGCCGGCCGACCCGGCCGCCCGGCGAGCGAGGGCTGAGCACCCGGGTCGACGGGTAGGTGGAGACCAAGCGCCGGTTGATCCACGACTCGAACGACTCCGATGCCCGCCAGGAGTTCAGCGAGAGCAGCAGCGGGACCAAGGTCCCAGGCTGCTCGAACATGCCGATCATCCCCATCAGAGCGAGCAGGGACTTGCCACTGCCGCCGCGCCCGTAGACCACGGCCCGGCGAATTCCCTGGGCCACGAGCAGCGTCGCGATCTTGGCGGAGAACTGTGTCTGGGACCAGGCCGGCTTGACGAAGGTGAACGCGACCTCGTTGGTGTGGCCCGGTCGGATGACGGCGAGCCGGGGCGGGATGTAGAGCCTGCTCTGCAGGCCGCGCAATATCAGCTGCTGACGCCAGTAGCCGAGCCCGTCGTTCCGGACATCCGCAGCGAACCGGTCCATGTCCGGCTCTTCGGTGCGGCTGCCGAGTATGCCCGCGTACGCGAGCAACCCCAGTACGGCCAGCACGATACTGGACATGGAGTCACCACCTGAGAGCCCGTAGCGGACGCATGCTCCGGCGATGAGAACCGAGCCGAGCAGGGCGAGAAGTACCTTGCGGCGGTTCAGGCCTCCCTCGTCGCGGATTGTCATGTTCACCCCTTCGGTGAAGTTGCCGCCGTACTGCACTATCGATCCCGTGACGCGCCACGGACGGCAGCTCTGGACCCCTACTCGCACCACGGTCCATGTAACGGTGACAAACCGGTGACAAACGACGGTCGACCTATGTACCGCGTCCTCGGTCCGGTCGGCGCCGACTTGCCCGACGGCACTCAGTTGGTGAGCGGGGGCCGCGCGAAGCTGGCGGTTCTCGCCCTGCTGATCACCCATCCGCAGGATGGGCTCTCCGTCGAGGCGCTCATCCAGGAGCTCTACCGGGACGACGACCCGGATTCCCTGCGGGGTAACGACGCCGACATCAAGGCGCACATCAGTCGGTTGCGCCGCGAGCTTGGCGACGAACTGCCGACCGGATCGGGGCGTCGCTATGCCCTCCGTGACGTGGGTGACCGCAGCGACCTGCGCAGGTTCCAGCTGGCCTGCGCCGCCGCCGACAAGGCCGAGCGCAGCGGCGACCTCTCCGCGCTAGCCGAGCAACTGAGCGTGGCTCGTGATTGCTGGCAAGGCAACACCGCGGCGATGCGCGATCTGCAGCAGTTCGGGTTCGCCCGCCGGTTCGCTGCCGTGTGGGATAAGAAGCGCCTGGAAGTGGTCCAGAAGCTGGCTGAGACGCTGCGGCGGCTACGCCGCGACGACGAGGTGAACGCTCTGCTGGCCGTGGAGCAGGACCTCGTTCTGCCAGTGGAGCAGCCGAGTGTCGACGACGCCGCGACGACCGTCGTGGTCGGCCGCGACGAGGTCCTCGCCGGCCTTGTTGCGCGGCTGCGGGAGGCCGCGGCTCAGGGCGGAAGGTTCGTCGTACAGGTGAACGGGCCTCCGGGCGCCGGTGTCAGCGCCGTGGTGCGGCGCGCCGTCGCCGGGTTCAGTGAGGTTGTCTGGGTCGAGATGAACGTCGGACCGGTGCCGAAGCAAGCCAGCACAGTTAAACGCGAGCTGCTTCTCGGCCCGTTGGGTCTGCCCCGCGCGGAGCTCGGTGAACCGGCCGAGCGTGGCCGCCAGTACGCCGAACGCCTCACCGCCGAGACCGCACGCCGACGCCTCGTCCTGGTCCTCGATCACGTCCGGGAGGCCGGCCAGGTCATTCCGCTGGTACCGGCCACCGACGTCGACGCGACGGTCGTGGTCTGCAGCCGGGCCCAGCTGCCGGGGGTACCGGCCGACGGGCTCGTCCCGGTCGGACCGCTCGAGCTTTCCGCAGCCGTCGACCTGTTGCGCAGCATCGTCGGGACCGACGTCGTCGAACAGTCTCGGCCTGCCGCGTACGAACTGGTCCAGCTGTGCGAGCGCCTCCCTTTGTGGATCATGATCGTCGGCCAGGACATCGACACCAATGGGCGGCAAATTGCTTCCGTGGTCGCGGAGCTGCGCTCCGGGGAGACGGCCGACGGCTCGGCAGCGCGCCTGCTGCTGGACCACAGCCTTCGCGACGTCCCGCGCGCCGCGCAGGAGGCGTTCGCGCTGATCGGCCGCCTCGACGCCGAAGACGTGACCATTGAGCGAGTCGCCGCCCTTCAGGACGTGCCGCGCGATGAGGCTGCGAGCACGCTAAGCGTCCTCACTCGGGCGCAGCTCCTGCGGGCCGACGGCAACCGGTACCGGATGCCGGAGATCATGCGCGGGCCTGCGCGAACCCGCGAACCGATCACGCCGTGGCGCCCAGCCCTGCAACGTGCGCTGCTCCAGCTGCTCGCCGAAGCCGAGACCGTGGCGTCCACGACACGGCCCGGTGCGCGTCCGGACGCCGGTTCGCGAGCCCCGGACGCCTTCACCTGGTTTGAGGCCAACAGCGCCAACATCACCCAGGCCGCTGGTCAGGGCGCGCATCTGGGAATGCCCGACTACCCGGCCCGGATACTGGTCGCGGTGCAGCCGATCCTAAACGAACTGCTGGACACGGCCGTCTGGGCGACACTGCTCAAGATTGCGCAGGACGCTGCGCCGCGATCTGCCGACCCGGTCGCCACGGCGCGGCTGAAGATGTCACGCGGCCAGCTCCTCCGCTACGAGCCGGCCGACTACCGGTTGGCCTACCGAGAGTTTGACGAGGCGGTCACGCTGCTGCGCGACACCGACGATCCGGTGACCCTTGCCTACGCGCTGGACGGGCGCGCCGACTTTGCCACCGGCCTGGCCGGGACCACCAGTGACGACCAATGGCTGGAGCAGGCCGCGACCGACGGCAAGGAAGCCTACGACCTGTTCTCCGCCGCGGGCGACGCGGTGGGCATGGCGACGGCCGCGAACACCCTGGGGGAGGTCAGCTTTTTCCGAGGGCGCCCGGATGCGGCAATTCAGTGGATGGAGCGTGAGTCAACGGCTCGTTCGGCTATGGGCGACCGCGCTGGACAAGCGGTGGCTCAGCGGATGTTGGGCAAGATCTACCTGGACGCTGACGAATTAGACGCCGCGGCGGACCGGCTAACGTCGGCGATCACGATCCAGCGCGAACTCGGCAACCGTGTCGAGCAGGCGCGCGCGTATACCCTGCTGGGCGAGGTGCTGAACCGCCGGCAGCAGCACGCCGAGGCGCTGGACCGGCTCGAACGCGCCCTCGCGGTACTCAAACCGCGCCATGACCGGCTGTGGCTGGCCGCCCTGTACCAGAGCCGGGGCAAGGCCCACGCCGGTCTCGGGAACACGGCTGAGGCCCGCATTGATCTCCGGGAGGCGATTCAGCTTTTCGACCAGGCTGGCCGCACGGACAGAGCCGACGAGTGCCGAGACGCCTTACGCCGCCTCGGATGACGTCACGCGACGGGCCTATGGGCAAGGTATGGACCTGGAGGGTCATTCAAAACCAGGTGCGGCTGCATATGTCGCAGGTACCTTTATCCGCACCCAGGAGAACGCTTCAAGCCATCTGAAATCGTATTTTTTGCAGCCCTTAGAATTTTCGCGCTTCCTGGCGGCAGAACGAATCGCGATGAAAATGCAGGGACCTGCGCGTGATCAGACTCTATCCTCCGTTGCAATAGCGGTGGCCGGAGGTAAAAATGACAATCTAAAGTCGGAACCTGCAACCAACAGCTAGCTGGAAGTTGTGTCCTCTGTAAATGCGCGTCGCCGCTGGTGCGTACTGTCATCGGCAGATCCGCATGCCAGTGGCACCTTGGGCTTCCGCTACATGGCGTGACGGGTTCGCGCGCACGGCCGGCGGCTTGAGCGGCGTTTGGTCACGCCGATCGTTGTTGGCGGTGGCTTTGTTTTGCGGTCGGTGTGGGACGTAGCTGCGGTTGTCGCGTCTGCGTCCGGTCGGTGTGTTGTGCGGGTTGTTCAGGAGGTGCAGGTGTTGAGCATTGTCTGCAGTGCGGTCTTCTCTGTGGATTGCAGGGTGAGGGCCCAGTACGACTTCACGGTGATCCACATTTTGGCGTAGGTGCACCGGTATGAGGTCACTGACGGCTGCCAGGTCGAGGGGTCTTGGTCGCCTTTGGCCTGGTTGACGTTGTCGGTGACGGCGATCAGCTGGGGGCGGCTGAGGTCGTTGGCGAAGCTTTGCCGTTTGCTGGTGGTCCAGCTGCTGGCCCCGGAGCGCCAGGCTTCGGCCAGTGGTACGACGTGGTCGATGTCGACGTCGGAGGCGGCTGTCCAGTTCGCGCCGTCATACGGGGAGTACCAGCGTCCGGAGGTCGCGGCGCAGGCGCTGTCGGTGACCACGGAGGTGCCGTCGCGTTTGAGGACGGTCTCGCGGGTGTTGCAGCTGCCGCTGATGGTGATCCAGTGCGGGAACAGATCGCGGGAGTAGCCGGTCATCGAACCTTGTGCAGCGACGGTGAGTGCGCCCAGCCGGGACTGCGCGGTCGCCTTCGACGGGATCCCCGGCGGGGTGGCGACGGCCGGACCGGCCAGCAGCAGGCCGGCCACGGCGGTAAGGGTGGACAGAGCGATCCATCGAAGCGGTCGGTTCATGCCTGGCTCCCATCGGATGTCAGGCCACCCGTCGCGGACAACCCCACTCAATATCGATGAAAGTCAGTGTCCGGGATGAGTGCACAGGTGTGAACATCCCATTTCGCTCCTACCCCGCCGCCGTAGCAGCAGCTGTCACCTGCGCCGCGAGCCATTGCCACGTACGTCAGCTGTCGTCACCGCTGTTCGGCCAGACAGCGATTGAGATCAAGGCTGTTTTACGCGGACGACGTGTATGCCCGAAGGCCTCAGGGCTGAGAGACCTCGGTGTCACTCCATGCTTGGATCGGTGCTTAGCTCGCTGCGGGCGGACCTTGTGGCGTCGGGCTCGAGCCCAACGACCGGTTCCTGCTGCTGATCGCTCGCCAGCTGATCGGGGACTCTTTGCCCCGTCGCGGTCTGGGACTCGGGATCGTTGATTCGTGCTGCGAGTCGGTAAACCTCGTCTTGCAGCCGCTCGACCTCGGCGACGAGCCCGCGGGCGAGGGTGATGGGGATTCTGGTGGTCTCACCTCCCCGGACGTCTGCACGTCGTACGCGGGTGTGCAGGGTCGCGGTGGCTGGCGGTAGGAGCGGGACCGATGAGATGTCAGCAATTCCGGGCCATCGCGTGAGCCGGCTGGTCGGTCCGGTATCGCTTGGCCGGTCGTGTGTTGACGGTTCGGCGGCGAGCTGGCGGTTGGCGCGGGCGGCTTCGTGCAGCCCGGTGTGCGGGATGACATCGAGCAGATGGCAAAAGAGAGTGGCTGAGCTCCGGAGGCCGTCCAGTCCAGTGACAAGTCGAGCGATGGCGGGCGTGCGCGGGTCAGCGCAGATCCACGCAGGTTGCCGGATCAGCTGGCTCCCGTTGTAGACAGCGTCGAGGGCGTAGAGGCGATCGTGGCTCGCGCTGAAGCGGGCGCCGTGGTGCAGCATGGTCGCGATGTCGGGCAGGGCGCGCGCGAGCGCGCGGGCGGTGTCGAGCCATTGCTGACCGCTTCCGGTGTTGAGGTCGGGGAGTGCGTCGGGTCGCCAGCTGTTGGGTGTGCGGAGCTGTTGGCGGAGCCAGCGCTCAGCGTTGAGCAGTGCTGTCGGCCCGGCGGCATTGTCGGCCGGGTGGAGGCTGATGATGTTGTCGGTGGCGTGGTATGCGCTGCGCCAGATTTGGGTAATGTGGCGTGCGCGTAGATCGCTGGTGAGTCCTTCGTGGTAGCGCAGTCCGATGTGACCGAGTTCTTGGATCAGGGCGAGTCCGACACCAACGAGTTGCCGAATGGTCTGTCCGGACAGGTCGAGGGCGTAGTGCTGTGCCAGCCAGGTACGGGCGGCGTCGAGGGCTTCGCGAAAGCCGGTGTGGTTGTCCACGGCGGGCCAGCTGTCGCCGCTGACGTCGACGATCGGCCGGATGGCGGCGAGCCAGGTGCCGCTGTTCAAGTCCGGCTGAGCGGCCGTTCGCGCGATGGTGTCGAGCCTGCGGACGGGGTCCTCGAACACTGCGGCGGTCGCCTGGAGTGCGTCGTCGACGCGGTGCTGGTCGTGGATGGTGGCGGTCGCTGCGGCAATGTGCGCTAGTGACGCGAGGTGGGCGTTGCGCTCGACGCCGGCGAGCAGGGCAATGCCTGCTGGGCTTCGGGCGCCGCCGTCCGGGCCGATCTGGCTGAACAGGATGTCGGCGGCGACGGTGAGATGATCGAACGCCCGGATGAGTTGCGGCGGCGCATTGGAGAATTCCGCCATCTGACCTCCGGTCGGCGGGTCGGCTGAGTACCGTGCGGCCGCGGCGAGCGCGCCCGGCAAGGGGCTTCGCCCGTTGCCCGTGATCAGTGCGGCATGGCGGTACAGGACGCGGTACAGCTGGCCGAGCGCCAGCTGCGCACTGTGCCGGGCGGTGGTAGCCCTGTCGGCCAGGCCGTGGGCGATCAGCTGGTTGAGGGCTTCGTGGGCGGCGGACAGTTCGCTGCCGTAGGTGACGCCGGCGTTCATGGAAGTTCCCCGGCGGCCTGGCGCAAGCCGGCCACGGCGATGTTGGGGGCCTCACCCCGGCGGCCGGACACTGCGGCAGGAACGGCAGGGCTGCCGCAGGATTCGAGCAGCGCTGTGAGGAGGGTATGCAGCAACGTGGTGATCTCCGGCAGGTCTTCCGCGGTGATCGGGTCGAGGTGGACGGCTGCCTCGATGGTGCCGGGATGTCGCAGGGCGGCCGCAGCGTGCTCGAGGGAGAGGCTGGCGAAGTCCCATCGCTGGGCGGTGAAGTCGTCGGGTTCGGCGGCAGCGGCATGTGATGCGATGCGGGCGGCGGCCACCGTTGCCGCGTAAACGGCGTCGTCATCGCCGTTATCGGTGATGGTGTCGATCAGCTCTTGCAGGATCGTTATGGCGGTCATGACGACACCTTGACGGCCGCGGCCGGGCGGTCGTGTGCCACCTTTCGGGCCTGTGGATAACTCTGTGGACGGCGGGCGGTGCGGGCCGTGCGAGTTGTTGTTCGGACATCGCGATTCCCGATCCGGCCCTGCCACTTGGCAGGCTGCAACGCATCCGGTGTACCGCTGTGGGTGAGATTCATGCGTAGCTCCTCGGCAGCGAAATAGAGGGCGGTTCCGGTCGCCTCGGTCGGTCTCCGGCCCGTCGCAACACGGGTCGATCGGCCCGGCAGCTGATGGATGATCTGGATCATGGCCGGTCGCCGCCTATGGGATGTCCGGTTCGGCAATCCCGGATTCGAGATCGGAGGTGGGGTCCTCGCCGGGGTGCGGGCTCTGCCGTTCTGCGCGAGGTGCGCGGCCGCCGAGTGCTGTTGGCTGCTCGGTGGCGGTCCTGTCGATCGCGGCGGCGAGCGATTCGATACTCGCGGCGAGGGCGCGCATGCTGCTGGCGATCGGCGAGGCGGAGGCCGTTGCGGGCGCTTGGCGCGCTTGTGCGTGCAGGTCGGTGTAGTGGTATCCCGGGCCTTGCGCGCGGTTCGTCGTGCCCCCGTTGAGCGTATAGAATGCGGGGGCCGGCAACGGGTTGTGGGCACTTGGGCCCAGGCTTCGGGGGTCGCGTTCGCCTGTGGGTAGAGCGGTCCTGCTGTCCGGGAGTTGGAGTTCTCTGCCGGTCGCGGCGTCGTGGATAGTGGCGACGTCCGCGACCCGGCTCCACCATTGCGGCTCGTCGAAGACCAGCATGCGTTGGAACGCCCAGGCGGTGACGTCGGCCAGCCACAGCGCCGGCTGATGGCGGTCGTCTACGTGTTGCAGACGCATCCGCGCGTTGATCTGCCGGCCGCGGACGAGTTGCCGGTAGGTGGTGAGGTCGGGTAGGTCGCTGGGGTTGGCCTTGCGACCTTGGAGCTGGGTGTCGAGTTGTTCGCGCGGGCTGGCGCGGGTGTCGAGGACGACGTCGCGGACTTTCTGCTCGTTGAGCCGTTGCAGCAGTTGGGTGAGCGCTGTCTGGCGGGCTGTCTCCAGGTGCTTGCCGAGGGGGATGTGGGCGACCGTGAGGGTCCAGCCGGCGTGGGCTTCGGTGGTGTCGAGCATGTCCTCGATCGGTTGGATGTGGCCGCGGCGGTAGAGGTCGCTGGCGTGAAATTCGGGATGTGGGCGGGCGGCGTGCCGGGCGGCGTCGATCACGGTGGTGAGATCCTGCGGGTCGACGAGTACGGCGGCGAACAGGTAGGCGCCGGGGTGAGCGGGGAGCCGGATGTATGCCTCGTCGACGAACGCGACCGGATGCGCGGTCACGGCCTGCTCCAACCGGGCGCTATCCCGGCGGGATCGAGTTGCCGGCAGATTCGGCCCGATGGCCGTGTCCACGTGATGAAGTGGCCGGGATCAGGCATGGTCGGCGTCCGGCATCACTGGTTCGCGCTCGGGTTCGGTGTCGTCGAGGACCCGGTGCTGCGCCGTTTGGGCGTGGTGCGCGAGGTGGTCCGGGACCGGCTGGGTATGGGGTTGGGGCCGGGTGCCGTCGACGGCGCGGACTTTGGCGGTGGTTTCGCGGACGGCGGCGGCAAGGTCGGCGGTACTGCCGGCCAGTTGCTGGGCGCGGCGAGTAGCTTCGCCTGCTGCGGCCAGACCGGCATAGCGGGTAGGCAGGGCCTCGGCATACCAGGCGGCCCAGACAGCGTGCTGGTCTTCGAGGTCGTGGACGCTGTGGCGGGCGGCGACGACACGGCCGCGGGCGTCATTGAAGCGATCCCGGAGTTCGTCAACCGTTGCCGTGGCGCGCAGGGCGTCAGTGGCGGCGCGCTGCCAGCGTAGAGCGGCCTGCGTGCGGAGCGGGCCGGCCTGCCACCAACGCGGCACGACCGCTGCCGCGTGCTGGGTCGCGCTGTTGGCCGTGGTTTGGGCGGTGGCCAGGTCGACGCGGGCGTCGCGGAGGTGGTGTTCTGCGGCGACGAGCTGGGTGTGGGCCACGCGCAGGCGTCCGGCTACGTAGTCGGGTGCCTGCTGGTCGGCTTCGCGTTGGGCCGTGATGAGCGTGCGCAGCTGGCTGTCGGTGGCGGCGTGGATGTGCCCGGCGAGGGTGGCGATGCCGAGGACGGTTTGCGCGCGTTGCCAGGCCCCCCACCGGCTGACGTCGCGGGTTGAGGGTTCGGCGCCGATCGGGTCGTCGCCGGTGACCTGGTAGCGGTCGCGGTATGCGGCGATGACAGCGGCGCGGCCGGTCCACTGCCGGCGTCCGGGTTCGTCGTCGGGCAGTGGGCCGAGCGCGGTGGTCCAGGCCGGTTGGTGGTCGGCGGCTTGGTGGGCGAGGGCGTCGATGCGGGTGTCGCAGATCGCGGCGACTTGGCGCAGGGCGTCGCCGATGTCGCCGTCGACGGTGGGTGCGCGTTGGGTGTAGGTGCCGGCTTGGGCGGGGGCGAGCGCGACGCTCGGGTCGGGCTGCAGGTCGGTGTAGGCCTGGTCGATGCGCCAGGCGAGCACCGTGGCGGTATCGCGGGCGGAGTGCAGTTCCCGCGCGGAGGCGGCCGCGGCCAGAACCTGTTCGGGCTCGTATCCGGCCGCGGCGAGGCTTTCGAGGCGGGCGGCGAGGGCGGGCAGGGCGGGATCGGTAGCGAGGCTGGCGGCGACCGCCGGCCCGGCAACGGCGCGGATGACGGCGACGTACCGGTGTGCGGCGGCACGCGCGGTGAGGTCGTCGTAGATCGGTGCCCAGTGGCGCAGGGTGTCGGCGTCGGCCCACAGGGTCTGTTCGGTTTCGGTGGCGGACCGGTCGGTGCCGTCGGCGCGCAGGATGCCGGCGAGCACGGTGACGCCGGCGGTAGGGGGTGCAGGTGGGTGCGCTTCGAGGGGTTCGTCGGCGGTGACGACGGCGAGGATGTTGTGCAGCCGGCCGCGGGTGGCCATGACGTAGAGCCGGGCCCGGCTGGTGGCTTGGTCGATGACGGCGCGGGCGACGTCGACGGTGCGGCCCTGCGCGGAGTCGACGGTGGCGGCGTAGGCGAGCTGGACATGTTCAGCGACGTACGCGGCGGGCAGGGCGGTGCGGGTCTCGTTGGTGGTGTCCTCGACGAGCAGTTCGCCGTCCGGGCCGAGCTGAACGACTCGCCATTGGGTGCGGTTCGCGACGAACGCGTCGCCGGCGAACAGCATCCGGTTGTTGCGGCGGGTGACGACCAGGTCACCGACGCCGGCCCGGGTGCCGTCGCGCAGTTGCACGGTGGGGCCGGCCTGTACGAGCCCGGCGCGCACGAGCAGCCGGCGGGCTTGGACGGCGATGTCGGCGGTCTCGCGTTCGGTTTCGACGAGGATCAGGCTGGTCCGGCCTTGGAGCACGTCGGCGGCCCAGCCGTCGAGGACCAGACCGACGAGTTCGGTGCGGTGCCCGGCCAGGATCCGGCCGCGACGGTCGTACTCGGCCAGGACGGTGGTGTCCCCGTCGCGCAGCCGCAGTGACGCCGGTCCCTCCCATTGGTCGGTGAACCGGCGTACCTCGCGGAGTTCGGTGGTCGTGCCGAGGGAGGCGAGATACCGGAACATTCCGCCGGGTCCGATGGCGGAGATCTGCTCGGGGTCGCCGACGAGGATGAGTTTCCCGCCGACGGGTGCCAGGAGTTGACTGAGCCGGACGAGGTCGTGCGTGGACGCTTGAGAAGCCTCGTCGACGATCACCCACTGACCCGGCTGGAAGGCCCAGTCGGCAGGGCTGGTGTCCTGCGGCGGGCGGGACTGGGCGTGCAACCACATGGCGATGTTCTCCGTGCGGATGCCGGGCTGGTCGCCGTCGCGGGTGGCGTCGCCGAGAACGAACGCCGCGTTCTGCCCGACCGTCAGTCCGAGCACGGGTACGCCGGCGTGGCGGGCGGCGATGCCGACAGCGCGTTGGAGGTAGGTCTTTCCGGTGCCGGCCGGTCCGACGATCCCGGTGACCTGTCGGGTGTCGCCGACGGCGAAGTGCAGCGCTGCACGTTTCTCGGCGGACAGATGCAGCCGGTCGGCGACCTGGTCCAGCACCGGTGCCGGCGCCAGGGTGGCACCGCGTCCGGTGGCGTAGGCGATGAGTTCCTTCTCCGCAGCCAGCACAGGTTCGGTGGACAGTTTCAAGTCGCGGTGCCGGCTGTAGATGCTGTGCCGGTCGCTGCCGCGCACCAGCGTGTCGCCCCACTCGACCAGCGCTGGCGGGGTCAGGACCCGCAGCCCACCGGCTCGGGTACGTACGGCGTGGGCGGCGAGGCGTTGCACGCGCCGCCAATCGGTGCGGCGGTCCGTGGCGGGATCGACGTGCAGATGCCGGCCGATGGCGAGCTCGAGGTGGTCGACGGTGAACACGGCACGGTCGGCGCTGACCTCGTCGACGGCGCGTTCGACGGCCAGGTGCGGCAGGCGCCGTATCGCGGCGGCCACGGCCGGGTGGCGTTGCTGCTCGGTGTCGAGCCCGGCCTGGATGGCGGCGGTGTGGAGGTCGTCGACGCGGACCGGCTGTCCGGCGCGGTGCTGCTGCGCGCGGTGGATGAGCTGCTGTGCCTGCCGGTCGACGTGGTCGACGAACCGGCCGGTGACGATCTGGCGGACGGCGGTGGCGGTGTCGAGTCCAGCCTGCCGGTCCTCACGTCGCCAGCGGGCGACGGCCTCGGTGGTGGATTCTGGTCCGTCCTTGGGGCGGCGGGTGCGCAGGGTGGCGTCCTGCGCCGAGCGGCGCCACCGGCCGACGGGGATCCATTCCCGACGGCTCGCCGGGTCGCTGGTGCGGTTGTCCATCTCGGTCTGGATCGCCGCGCGCCGCTTGGCGTAGTGCATGAGCGCGCGGGGGTCGAAGCCGACGATCTCCCGGATCGACGATCCGTCGCGGGCGGCGAACCGTACACCGAGGCGACGGCCGAGCTGGTGTTCGACGGCGCGTTCATAGGCGACGCGGGCGCTGACCGTGGCTTGGTAGAAGGCTTTGGAATCGAGCGCGAGCCAGTCTTCGCGGCCTTCGCGGGTAATGCGGACCTTGGAGCTGACGATGATGTGCGAGTGCAGGTGCGGGTCCTTTTCGCGGCTCATGCGGTGGTCGAAGACCATCGCGGCGAGACCGTCGGTGTCGACCTGCACGATGCCGTTCGTGCCCAACCTGGTGAACGCGCCGTGCTCCCGTAGGTGCTGCAGGGCGGCGCGGACACCGTCGTGGTGGGCGGCCATCACCTCGTGCTTGACCTTGTCGTCGCCGAATGCCCACAACAACGACACGCTTTTCACAGGTGAGACGGTGACGTCGAAACCGGCGACCGGGTGCCGTTCCGGCGCCGTCCAGACACGCAGCCACGACTGCGCGATCTGCTCATAGGTGGCGTCAGCGGGAAGCCCTGCCCATTGCCTTTCCACCGCGGCCTTGCGGTCCTCGTCGTTCATCGCCGTAAAATGCCGCCACAACCGGCCGAGCTGGACCCGGGAAACGGGATGCCGGCCCTCACCGATCAGATTGAGCATCTGCTTCTCGGTGACCTGCTCCTCGACGCCGAACAGCGCTCGGCTGTCGCCGGCCCACCACCCCGGCGCCTCGCCATGGGCAGCGGGATCAGCGTGGTAGGCGACGGCAGACCTGGGTCCAGCAGGGCGGAAGTCGTGCCGGCCGGTTGCGACCTGCTGGGTCAGATACGCGATCCCAGCCCCAGGCGAGATGCGCGTGACCGTGAGCATGCCGCCGAGCGTAGGCGCCTGCCCGGCCCCTTTTCGACATTGGAATGCCAAGGGGTGTGCTCGCTCTGAGAAGGGGTTAGGGAGTGACCTGATATCTGTGCTGATCAGAGATGGTGTGAGCAATGTTGAACGATTAGGCGACCATTTACAACTAACATTCAACGATTGCTAGGTGTAGAGGGCGAGCCTGTGAAATAGGTAGCGTCGAGGTATGGCTAGTAAGGCGACGAACAGTGCTATTGAGGCGTTGGAGCGGCGGCACGCGGCGGAGCGTGCCGCGCTGAAGGCGGCGACGGATGCGGGGGCGGTGGTACGCCGGGCGCAGGAGCGGCGCGCGGCGGAGCTGGCGCGGCTGGATGAGATGGTGGCCGATGCGGAGCGGGGCGCGGATGTGGCGTTGGCGGTGCTGGCGTCGCTGATGGCTCCCGATGCCGCCGCGGTGCTGATGCAGGAGACACCTGCGCGCGTGCGGTTGGGTCAGCAGCGGGCGCCGGCGGAAGAGGTCAACGCGCGGGTGAGCGAGTTGAGCGACGGTGCTCCCGTGGTCCGGCGTCGGGGGCGTCCGCGTGGGAGTGGCCGGTCCGGCGGCGGCACGGCTTCTGCCGGGTCGGCGCCGGCCGCTGGGGCCGCGAGAAACTCGGGTGGTTCGGGTGATCCTGCCGCTTCGGTGGTAGGCGAAGTGGCGACGTTCAGCGAAGGAAGATGAGGGCGAACAGGAGCAACGCCACGGCGATGAGGGCGACGGTTAGGCCGATTGCGGCGATGATGTGGCCGGCTCGAACGGTGCGGCGGCCGGCGGGGTCGTTGTTGATCAGTGGCATTGCGTCTCCTGCTTGTCCGGGGTGGGTTCAGTATCGGCGGTTAGGCGGCCTCGTCGGCGAGGTGGCGTAGGTGGGTGGCGGCATCGTCGAGTGCGGCTAGCTGGGCGCGCATCTGGTTGAGCGCGTTGCGGGCAGGCTGGATGTGCCGGTGGTTGAGATTGTGTAGGCGGCGGCGGCGTGCCGGATGGCGGTGGTGCGTCGTTCGTGTTCGGTCTGCGGGCGGGCGACGTAGCTGCCGATGATGGCGGTGAGGATTCGGCAGAAGTAGTCGTTCGTCCGGTCCGAGACTTCGCGTCGGCCGGTGCGCGCGAAGTGCAGTCCGGGGCGGGCGCGGGTGAGGTATTCGCCCGGGTCGAGGGCGGGTATTTCGCCGTGGAGGGTGACGGTGTTGATGGTGGGTAGTTCGTCGTGGGTTTCGCTGCGGTAGTCGGTGGCCGGCCCGTGTATGCCGAGTCGAAGGCGGATGCGGGTGGGGACGGCCTCGAGGTCGTCGGCGTAGGTGGGCGTGATGGTGAGTGCCCCGATCGCGCGGGGTCCGGTGAACCGGTAGGTGACGGTGCCGTCGGCGGATGTGCGCTCGCGGAGGCCGATCGGGCGGCGGCCGGGGATGGGGAGTTGCCGACAGACGGTGACGTGGTCGAGCGTGGTCGCCGTCGTGATGGTTCGGACTGTTGTGGTCATGACAAGCCTTCCCGTGGGGGTGCCCGTGCGGGCACCCCGACGTCATTGGTGATGGTCATCGGCGGTAGTGGCGACTTCCTTCACGCCGTCGATCGAGGGCGAGGACATTTGCTAGGACAGGCGGGATGACCGCATACGGTGCGACGGCGTCGACCACCTCGGCGGGGTCGAGGATCGCGACACGATCGGCGCCGAGCCAGATGAACACCGGTTCGGCCGGGCGCCAGCGGTCAGGCAGGTGCAGGATCGGCGCGAGGCGGCACAGAACGGCGCCGATCGCGCGCGACGCTGATTGGGCGGCGGGTTCGGGGTTGTGGTTGATGACCTGGGCGAAATAGCTCCCGAGTGGGCGGTCCCAACCGACGGCGATCCGGTATTCGGCGTAGCGGGATTTCGGGGTGAGTTCGTGGTGGCTCATGGTGTGGCTCCGTGAAGGTCTTTGTTCTGGGGTAAGCGAGTGGCGCGGCCGGCGGTGGTGTCACGCGTCGGGTGACCGGGGCGGTCCGTGGATCGGGTGCTCGATGCGCCCGAGACGCGGTCGGCGCAGCTGCAGCCGGGGCGGCCGCCCGGGGATCACCGGGCGGCCGTTCGGGTTCAGAACGGCGGGTCGCCGTGACCGTGGTGGGCTGGTACCTGCTCGGCGCGGTCGCTGTCGTGGGTGTCATCGGCCGGTGCGAGGTTGTCGGGCTGGTTATCGTGCTCGACCTGGTGCCAGATCGGGAGATCGTCGCTACTGATCTCGGCGGTGGCGAGCGGGTCGTAGGCGAGGATCGGGAACGCTTCGGCGTTCTCGAGGTGGTCGGCGAAGTCACGCACGACGTACAGGGCGCGTAGCACGGCGTACTTGTCATGGCAGTCGGGTCGCTCGATGTGGCGCAGGGCCTGGGTCCACAGGTGCAGCCATTGTTCGGTGAGGTCGGCGGCCTGGCGTCGGTCGTTCGGGTTGCACGCGCACGCGTCTTCGGCGTGGCTGCGGAACTGGTGGACGATCTCGACCCATCGGGGCACGTCCCACGTGCTCAGCTGGTGCGTGCTGGGCCAGTGCGGGGCGTCGGCGCAGAGGTCGAGGGTGTTGACGGCGCGATGTACGTCGTGGATGGCTTCGTGGAGGAGTTTGACGGCGTAGCCGGTGCGTGCGGGGAAGCCCCGTTCAACGGTCAGGGTGGTGGTCATGGGCGGCTCTCCTTCGGCGATCGGGCGGCGCTGGAAGGGTGGTGCGCCCGCCCCGGGAGGGGCGGGCGCGGGGGTTCAGCGCGTCGGGGCGTCGCGGAAGGTGCGGCGGGTCTCGGTGGTGGGTTCCGGCATAGTCATGCCGGGCATCCAGGTGACGGGGTTCATGTCGTTGTTGCGCTTGGCCTGGTACATGGCGTGGTCGGCGCGGCGGAGGAGTTCATCGGGGTTGTTGGTGTCGTCGGCGACGGCTACTCCGATGCTGACCTTGATGGGGATCGGCTTGCCGAAGTAGACGAACGGGTTTTCCTCGATGCGGCGCAGCACTGTTTGGGCGATGACCTCGGCGACGTAGAGTCCTCCGTCGTCGAGGATGATGAGGAATTCGTCGCCGGAGTAGCGCGCGACCATGTACGGGTTTGCGGCTTCGTTGAGGCGGGCGGCGACGTAGCGCAGGGCTGCGTCTCCGGCGTGGTGGCTGTAGGTGTCGTTGATGGCTTTGAAGTCGTCGATGTCGACGAAGGCCACGCCGAGCGCGGTGCCGTTGGCAAGTCGGGCCGTGAGGTGCTTCTCTGCTTCCTCGCGGTTGGGCACGCCGGTGAGGTTGTCTGTGGTGGCCCGGTAGAGCAGGGCGGCGATCGTGTAGCGCAGACGGACGAACACTAGGTGTCCGCCACCGAGGGTGATGGCCTGGAGGGCGACTGCGAGCACGAGCAGGGCGGTGAAGGCCACTGCGGGTCCTTTCGGTAGTGGTGGTGATGTGTGCCGGGTTGGCCTTTGCCCAACCTCCCCGACACATATAAATATACACTGCAAACTCTCATGTGTCTATTCCCGGAATTGCTTCTGAGAGCGCGGAGCGCTCGCGTGCTTGCCGATTCCGTGGGTGTGCGCGGGTTTTGTCGTGTTGCGAGAGCCGCGCATTGTCGCGGAGTCGCAGGCGTGCTCGCGCGGGGTTACCCCCGTTTTTCGGCGGCGCGGGCGAACTTGTTCGCCTCGGCGCGCGCAGTGGAGGTCAAGGGTGGACGCGGGAATGGGGAAAAGATCATGGGTGGTTTTCCCGTGATGTTTTCGTCATTGTCGTGGCCGGCCTTGACCGGAGCGAGCACGTCGGTAGCCTCCAGGGCCCGTGCCGGCGGAACGCGGGGGTTGGGGTTGGGGTTGGGAAAGCGTCGGCGGCCGTAGGCCGTTTCCGTTTTCCCGGGCCGGTCTGCCGGCCCGGCTACGCGCCGTGCGGCGCGTCCGGTAGCAGGGCCATGCTGTTGACTGGCGTGGGTGACCACGCATGCAGGTGGAGGCTGGTCCCGGTGTGGGTGCGAGCGCTAGCGAGCCGCCGGGACCGGCCGGCTGCCGCGGGAGCTGCGGTCTGTACCCCGATGAACCGGGGCAAGGATGATTTTGATCGGCTTTGCTTTTGACCGAGCTCGTTGCGTTTACAGCTCGGCCTCGTCGGCGATGGCCCAGAGCGTGCGGCGCTTCCACTTACGGGTGGTCGACGCGGTGAGCGGCACGTCGGCGCGCTCGAGGATGGCCGGGGTGAGGCCGGAGGGGTGACGGTAGCCGAGGACTCGGGCGGCTTCGGTAGCGCCGACGAGTTCATCGGCGTCGCCGGCGCGGTCGACGGTGCGGGGCTCGGCGTCTTTAAGGCGGCCGCGGCGCGCCGGGCGCATGTCGGCGGCCTCCCAGACCGCCCGACGACGGAAGAACTGTCGCGCCCCGCCGGCGGGCAGAAGTTGATCGTCGGCGGGGTCGTGCAGCTGTTGCAGGTTGCGCCACACCGTTGAGTTGTTGAGGTGGCTGACGTCTTGGTATCCGAGGATCTTCGCGGCCTGGGTTTTCGTGACGAGTTCGTCGGGGTCTCCGCTGCGGTCGACCTCGGTGAGCTGGGCGCGGCTGGCCGCGGCCCGGTCGGCGAGCCAGGCGTCGACCTCGTCCTGGTAGTACCAGCGATCGTGGACGGGGCTAGGGAAGCCGTTGTTGGCGCGGTGGGCAAGCCAGTTCGCGACGGTGGGGACCGCAGCGCCGGTGTGGGCGATGATGCCGGCGCGGTCGAGCGCGGTGCGTCCGCCGATGCTGGTCGTGCCGGTGGTGCGCACGGTGTCGTGGAAATCCCACAGGGTTTGCCGCCTCCACTGGCGGGTGGCGCCTTTCCCGCGCGGGACGTCGGCTCGGTCGATCAGCGTCGGCGGTAGTTTCTCCGGCCGGCTGTAGCCGAGCACGCGGGCGGCCTCGGTTGCGCCGACGAGTTCGTCGGGGTCTCCGGTGCGGTCGACGGTCGGGGGGTCGGCTACAGGGCTGGGCATGCTCTGATAGTGCCGTATTCGGGCTCGTGCGTGCACCGCGCCGGGTGTCCGGGCCACGGCGCGTCGGTCCGTCGCGCTCCGTGCGGTGGTGGACACGGCGGCTTTCCCTTCTGCGCAGTCTTGGGGAGGCTTGTGTGCGGAGCGCCGGCCGTGTTGAGCGATGCTGTCCGTGATGGGTAGCATTGGCGGTGACAATCTGCCAGCGGCCGGGTCCTTTCGGGGTTCCCTTTCGATGGTGGTGATGTTAAGTCGGCCGGTGAACTTTGCCGGTTAATTCCTTCGGGAATGTTTCTCCCTTCGGGGCTGAACGCCGGCCGACGTAAAACCCTTCCTTGAGCATGGCCGTGGTTCTTGCGGCGGGCCGCGAGTCCATTGGTGCCGTGGGTTCACGGTGTGCGGCCGGCGGCGATACGTTCGCGCGGGCGCCATCATGGCACGCACAGCCCGAGGTTCTTGACTATCGGGTGGGTCCGTGCCGCCTCGATGATTTGAGTCATCGTGCGGCGGTCTTGGAAGGTGCGGCCTGTCATGGCGTGTTTGACGCCGGCGGCCGTGGCAGCCTTCCCGCGGGCCAGATTGAATTTCTCGAGGGTGTGGTACTGGGCAGCGACGTCCGGACGCAGGGCGGCGGCCAGGACCAGGTCGTCGAATCCGGCCAGTACGCCGAAGGAGCAGCTCAGCCTTCGCATCCCGGCGTCGTACGCCCAGTGGTGCGGCAGCCCCGATTCGCGGATTGCCGCCCACACCTGCTCGGTGGACCAGTGGTGGATCGGGTACCACTCGTCAACCAGGCGCATGGTGTTGCTGCGCTGGTTCAGGTTGAACGGCGTCCGCTTGGCGCGCTCGTCGGACTCGGCGGCCCGGAACCCGAGCATGTAGAGCAGCCGCGGTGGCCGGCCGAGGTCACCGAGGCGCTTGTACTCGGAGGTGATGGTCGTCCCGCCCGGCCCGGTCTTATGTTCCGAAGTGCAGAAGCGGTTGCCGTGGTTCGGGAACCGGCCGCGGCGCTCAATGTGGTCGGGCAGGTCCTTCTCGTTCGGGTACTTGACCGGGTTGCGGCTTGTGATGACCAGCCGCAGGCCGAGACGCTCGGCGTGCTCCTGCACCAGCTGGCCGGTGCCAGGTCGGACCCCGAACGCCCGGACCAGGGGCTCGGCGTTCGGGCCTATGTCGGCGGTGCCGGGCCAGGTCACCCGGTCGCCGAGCGCGTTGTACTGCACGACTAGCCGGTCGAGCGGGTAGCTCTGTTCGAGTGCCAGGCGGTAGACGTCGAGCATCATGGCGAGTGAGTCCTTGCCGGCCGATGCGTTGATGATGCCGCCGCCGTAGTCCCACAGGTTGATCTTCGGGATGTCCCGGTCGAGCAGGGACAGCTGTCGTTCGGCCTCATGCCGGACAGCATCCGGATCAGGCATCGGGCTCTACCGCCTTGAGCACGCAGTGGCGCGAGACTCGGCTGGTGAGGTCCATCAAGGAGGCGTCGTCGGGCACGCCGTCGGCGTTGAGGGTGAGCTTCACGACTGACACGTCCATCGGGTGCTGCCGTTCCGAGTCGCGGGTGACCAGGAAGCTGACGAGCAGGAACGGCGGTCGCTGCGCGGTGACGCTGGTTTCCAGGTCGGCCCGGTTCATCAGGCGCGGTTCCGGAGCGAGGTCCTCGCCGGCGAGTGCTCGCCTGGCGAGTTCCTCGAAGCCGTACGCCCCGGCGATGTCGCCCAGCTCGGCGGCTCGGGCCCGGATGTGTTCGAGCACTCGGCGGAGCCGGGCCTCTTCGTTGCTCTCAGACATGGAGTAGTTCCTCGGGTTCAGGGTCGGCGGTCAGGGGGTAGGGCTCGCTGGGTAAGCCGAGGGGTGTGCGGCGGCGGGTGACCCGGCCGCCGAGGCGGGCGACGAAGCGGTGGTTGCCGAGGTGTCGGACTTTCCTTACGCCCACCTCTTCGAGGGCATCTCGGAGCCAGCTGGTATCTGCGAGGCCGGGGGGTGGCGGGGTCGCGCCGAGAGCGACGAGCCGCCGGATCTGTCCGAGGGCGCCCTGTTCCCTGCCCCGAATTTTCTGGGCGGAGCGGTCGGGGAAAACTGTGCCGTCGGGCAGGAACGTCAGCGTGCGCCCGGTGGCACGTCCGCAGTAGCTCAGCCCGAGGGCGCGGTAGAAGTCCCCGACGTGGCCGGGCATGCCGACGGCCGGGCGGGGCATCGGGTCGGAGAACGCGACCACCCCGCGCAGGCCGTGGGTCGCCGCGTCTCGAAGGACGCGGCGCACGAACCAGCTCTCCGCGTTGGCGGGTACTTCGTTGAGCAGGACCACCCTGGACAGTTCTGCACCGGTGCGGTTGGTGAGCGTCGGCAGCGGCTTGGTGATGACCCGCGGATGCATCGGCTCGCCGAGCACGGCGACACCGACCAGGTGGTGCTTCTCGAACATTCCGTACGCCAGCCGGCCGGGGTACGAGCGGGAGTAGTGGTGCAGCAGAACGAACGCCCTGGCGACCTCTTCTGAGATCGACAGCACTGAGTAGCGGCGCTTGTTGAAGCCGCCCTCGCTGATGTGCCGCCAGGACGGGACGCGCTCGGTGGTGCGAAGGCACCACCCGGAGTCGTAGAGCGCGGTCTCGACTGCGACCATGTCGAGCACCTCGGAACCTCATCTCGATCGTGGACGGCTTGTCCCTGCGGTGCCGGGGTCGTCGTGGTGCGGGGTTTTCGGGGCTGTTCCGGTTCGGGCGCTCGATGCGCCCGAACCGGATCCCGGCGCCGCAGCACCAGGTTGGCCCGTCTCGGGACTGCCTGCGGCGGGTGGACGGCGTTGCGACGGATTGGTGTCGGTTGGACTGGTGGGCAGGGCGGGACACCGGGGCTTGGTGCCGAGGTGGTGGGGTTGTCCTTGGGTTCGGCATGGCGGCGACGAGTGCGGCAGCCCGGGGCCGCGTGCTCGATGCACTGCGGACCCGGACCGCAGCCCGCGCCGGACTTCGGTGATGGTGCGGGTCGGGGGCCGGGGGGGGGCCCCGCCCCGGCGCGGCGGGGGGGGGCGGGGGGGGGTGGTGGGGGGGGGGCCCCCCCCCCCCGACCCTGCGATCAGGCGGCGAGCGGAGCGGCTTGATCGCTGCCGTCGTCCTTGTGGGACTGCGGTGCGGTGACCAGCAGAGTTAGCTCCGCCAGCTCCTCGGCGACGGTCGTCGCGGGCTCGGCATCGTTCTGCGTTTCAGCAGCGGTGCTGTCGTCGGCCGAGCCGTCGGGCTCGGTTTGGTCGCCGACCGGCTCGGCGAGGTCGGTGAGTTCGGCTGCGTCCGTGGGGTCGAGGTGCGTGACCGTCTCGGTTGCCGGGCGCTTGCGGCGGCGCGGCCCGCTGTTCCACGCCATGGCGTGGTGAGCGTCGATGATGATCTGCTCGACCTCGTCGGGGTCGTAGCCGTTGTGGACGCAGAAGCTCAGCCACAGGGCGACGGTGGCATTCGAGATACGCCACGACTCCCGGGTGATGCGGCACTCGATGGCGGCGGCCACGCTGGCCAGGGTGAGGATCTGGTACCGGGCCTCGCTGATGCGTGCCGGGACGTTACGGCTGCCGGGCTTACGGCGCTTGCCCGGGTGGACCAGCTCGTCGAACATGGCCCGGCCCTCCTGGCTGGCGCGTGCGCCGAGGGCACCCGGGTCGCGATCGTGGATCTCGGCCAGGAACTGGGCCGTGTCCTTGGGAACGTTCTTGCCCGCCAGTAAGGGGGCGATGAATTCGCTGCGGCGCACGGGATTCGCCGCCTCCATCGCCTTGTTGTTGGCGATGGTCCGTTTGCGGTCGGCTTTCTCCTGCTCGCTCATCGTGCCCGTACGGGCGGCGGTGATGGCCTTGTGGCCGTGGCCGCGCCAGCCGGTGCAGTAGTGCGACTCGCTGCCGGTGCTGCTCAGGAACACGCGGTAGCCGGGGCAGCTCGTGTGGCTCTCGACGGTCAGCGGGCCGTCAGCGTTGCGCAGCTCGGTGACCGGGCGGATCTCTTTGCTGTCGTAGTACGACGGCCTCACCGTGAGCAGCGTGATTCCGGCTGCGGTCAGCTCGGTCCTGCGCGCGGCGACCTTCTGCCGTGTGGCCCGCTCGTTGCGCTCGTACTCGACGGTGCGGGCGAACGCGTGGGGGCTCTGCGTGGCCGCGTCGACCAGCCGCTTCACGACCCTGTCGTCTTCCTGCTGGAACTCCTTCAGCATGGCCTGCTGGATCAGGTTCAGATCCGATTTGCGTACCAGATCGGCCATGGCGGGATCGAGGGCCGCGACCGCGCGGCCAGCCCGGACCTCTTCGATCTGGAAGCCGGTCGCGGTAGCGATGTCGGCTTCGCTCATGCCGTCGAGAGCGAGCTGTTCGATGCCGCGTGCCTGCTGCGCGGAGGTCGGGTCCTTGCGGTGGACCTGGCGCAGCATCACGATGCGCTGCGCCCGCTTGCCCGCGTAGTCCCAGCGGATGATCGCCTGGATGAATTCCTGCGCGGCTTCTTGGGCGGACCAGTAGCGCTGTTCGCCTTCCACGATGACGAAGATCTGCTCTTCGATCGGCGTGCTCTCGGCGAGCGCTCGCTCGATGGTCGGGGCGACCGTGATGGGCTGAATGAGGCCGTCCGTGCCGTCCTCGATGAGGTTCTGCGTGATGCCGGGGATCGCGGCGGCGTCGTCGCGGATGTTGTTCTCGTTGACGATGACCTGTGCCATCGCCAGCATCTTGTACGCGCCCGGGAGCGCGGGTGCTGCGGTGTCGGGCGCAGTGAGGGTCGCGGAGGCGACCGGTGCGGTGGTGTCGGGCTGCTCGGTGGTGGTCTGCTCGGTGCCGATTGGTTCGGCCGTGATCGTCACGGTGTTTCTCCTTGGATCGATGGTGATGTGTTCCGGTGCGGGTCCGGCTTTGCCCTCCGGGCCTGTTCCGGTGGTCGGTGGTTGCGTCGGTGCGGCTGTGTGCCGCGACGCGGGGGCTGGGTGGTGCCGTCCGCCCGAGCGGACGGCACCATCGGCGTCAGCGCGGGTCGAGGGCGGCGGCGACCCCGCCGCCGCTGATCCACTCGCAGAGCTGTGCCGTCAGGGCAGCGCGCCGGGCCAGGGTGGCGAAGGGAATTTCGCCGTCGCGAAAGCAGAGCGCGAGCACGAGGACCGCTCGCCAGGCGGAGACAGCGGCGGCAGCGAACGGCGCGTATCGGCAGGTCTCCGTGGCGTTGTAGGCGAGAACATCGACTAGGCCGTGAGCCAGCAGGTCCGGCACCTGGTCCCAGGTCGTGACCGGCTGGAACAGGACCGTGCTGTCAGCGTTGGACTCGTGCACGACCGTGCGGTACGCCCGCAGCATCTGCTTGCGGGTCGACTCGACGAGGGTCAGGGCTTGCTTGTTGCCCTGGGGGCGGATACCCAAGCCGCCCAGGTTGGCCAGCGGGAGGGCGATGACGAACATGTCGTCGCCCGATTCCGGGGACTCGCTGTGGTGCATGTGTGGTGCCCTTCTGTGGTGGTGATGTGGGTGTCGGGTTGGCCTTTGCCCAACCCCCCCCGACACGTCTAAATATACACCGTACCTGGTTGAGTGTCCACCTCAGAGTGGCGCTGAGCAGGACTTTCCCAAGATCCTTTGCTGTCGACCGCGAGCCGCAGACATGCCAGGTGCGCCCGCTTCCTGTTGGGCGTCCTGCCCTTTCTTGGCCGGCGGGGGCGAACTTGTTCGCACCGGTCACGGGTGGCGGCTGTCCAATCCGGGCCGGGGGTTTCGGGTAGAAGATCATGCGGGGTGTGCATGATGTTCTACCTGCCCGGCCCGGATTGGACTGACGGCGCACGTGACCCACACTGCCGGGCTCGTCCCGGCGGCCGGGAAAGGGCAAAGGACAGCGCGGCCGCAGGTCGCACCGATCAAAGCCCTCAGCGCAACCGTCAGTCGACGATGATGATGGCGTCCGGCTGCGTGCCCGGTGCGCTCGGCGCGGCGCTGGCCGGCGGCCGGGCCTCGATGGTGCTGTCCAAGCAATCCGCGGGGCAGTGCACATCGGCGGCGGCACGTCGCGCCGACACGGCGACGTGGGACCAGGGGCACCAGTCGTCGAGGGCGTTGTGGTGGCTGTTCCACTGGTAAGCCGTCGGTTCGTCCGGCGCGGGGTGGTCGGTCATGACCGGTGGTCCTTCGCGGGTGCGGGTTGGGGTGGTGGTCGGGCTGCCGATCGATGGAGCCGGCAAATGATCGGCAGCCCGTTCACCACCACAGGAGTGAGGTATGTGTCGAGCGGTGTCAGGCCGCTTGGCGGCCGGCAGTCGCACGCTGGCCGCTACGTCGGTGCGCATGGGCGCGGGAAGCCCGCACCGGCCGCAGCTGGTGTCTCTCCACAGGTGCGCGGTGGCGTCGGTAGTGACCGGGCATGGGCGGTTGCGCAGCTCGTCGAGGTCGGCGGTGTTCAGGCACGGCGGGCAGAGGCCCCAGGTGGCCGTAGGCGGCCCGGTCAGCGCAGCGCTGCATCGGATGCATTCCAGGGATGCTTGCGTGATCGCGGTGGGGATGATGGCCGCGTGGTCCACCCAGTGGCGACTGGCGACGGCCAGCGTCGACCATGCGGCGGTGCGCCGAAGCCGCGCCCACTCGTCGGTGTTCAGGCGCCGTGCCTGTGCCGGGCGGGGGTAGGTGTTGGCGCTCAGGTGGGCTTCGACCTCGGCCCGGCCGTGCAGGGTGTAGGCCCATCCGTAGGCGGTGGCCAGCGTGGCGACCAGGTCACGGGCGTCGTCTTCGGCGAGGTTGCGGGGCAGGGTGACACCGTGGGGCAGTCGGACGGTCTCAAGCATGTCGTTCTCCGCTTGGCTGGTGGACGAGGGCGCGGCGGCCGCACGCCGTAACGCCCGGGGCGCTCGATGCGCCCCCGGGGCGTGGCTGCGAGCTCAGGGGCGGCCCGGCGGCGCGGTGGGCGCCGCCGGGCCGCTGACACGGTTAGGCGGTGGCGGCCAGTTCCATCGCGCGGATGCCGACGCTTTCCATGTCGTACGCGGCGTCCGGGTCGGGCAGCGTCTGCGCGACGCTGGTCACGGCGTGCATGACGCCCCCGGCGGTGAGGTCTCCGCCGATGATGAAGTGCTCGAAGATCGCCTCACGCTCGGCCTCGGTGAAGCGCAGCGTGCTGGTGACGAACTCGATGGTCTCCTTGGGCTTGCTGACCTTGCGGCCGGCCTTCTCCTCGATCTCGATGATCTTCTTTTCGACGAACTTGACGTCGAGGAAGGTCCGCACGGCGTCGCGGGCCTGCTTGCTGACCAGGTCGAGGTTCGCCTTCTTGGTGTCCTCGCCCCAGCGGATGATGCCCTCGTCCATGCGGGCGCCTAGGTGCACGGCGCGCAGGGCGTCGCGGGTCAGGGTCATGCCGTTGTTGCACACTTGGATCTTGATCTGGGGGGTGAAGGTGTGCGCTCCGCCGCCGGTCTCGCCGTTGGTGAAGACGAATCCGGCGAAGACGACCGGGTTGTCCGCGCCGGTCTTCCCGGTGAACGGCGACCGGTAGTTGCTCAGCAGTGCGGGCGCGAGAGAACGGATCTCCTCGGAGTGCACACGCACGATCATGCGGCGCTCACTGAGGTCGCAGCTGACGGTGACCTTCATGCCGGAGTCACGCAACCCGCGCAGCAGCGCGGTGAGCCCGTCGAGGTTGTCGATGATCCGGTAGCCGTCCGACAGCAGCGCCCGGCCGATGCCGATCTCGCCGTCGTCGTCGCTGGTGAACCCGCGCAGCAGGTACTTCTTGTCCTCCGCGCGAAGCAACCAGCCGTTGACGTTGGCGTCATAGAGGTCGACTGCCTGCTCGCGCATCTTGCGCAGGTACTGGCGCGGGATGCCGAGCTTCTCGCTGATGCCGCCGTCACAGATGTCGGAGGGCCGGAAGATCTGGTCGCTGGTGGTTACGCCGTCCAGTGACAGGGTCGTGCGCGCGCCACTCACGTGCAGGTTGCCGTGGATGGCGCTGACACGGGAGGCCGGGACGACCGCATCGAACTTGCGGGCCTGCTGACGCTCGAGGATCCCGCCCAGCGTGGGCAGATCCACGTTGCGGGCGGTGAGCTGAATACCGTCGATGGCGCTGGTCATGGCTAATGCCTTTCTGTGGTGGTGATGGTCAGTGCCGGGTTGGCCTTTGCCCAACCTCCCCGACGCATCTAAATATACACTGATTTTGGCCGGGTGTCCACCTGGGGTGCCGGCTCGGCGTACCGAAATCCGGTGATGTAACTGGTGTGCGGCGTCCACTTCCTGGGCTCATGCGGGGTTGGCGACCAGGGCCGTGGCCCGCGGATCGGTGATGCGAAGCTGAGGGCGCAAGGCGTCCACGGGAATGCGGTCCTTGCCGGTTGCCCGGCGCCTCGCGAGGCGCCGGGCATCTCCGGCTGGTGCGTGTGGCTGGTTCAGGCGGCCTTCGCGGCTTCGATCATGGCGACGACTTGGTCATCTGTCAGGGGGGTGAGGTACTTGCGCGGCACCTTGGGGTAGATCCGGATGTCCCCGCCGAGGCGACCGAGTTCGGCGTGGTGCTGGCCCTTGAGTCGCAGTACGCACCACAGCTGTTTGGCTGGCTGCCTCCAGCCGGGTCCCTGCACGGTGACCACCGTGCCGCAGTGCACGGGCGCGACGGGCGGGGCGGCCTGGGCGGCAGTGATCTCTTCGGCGGTCGCCTTGCGCAGCATCTCGGGTGGGCAGCGGAGTGGACGGTCGCCGTTGACCGGGGAAAGTGACCAGTTGACCGGGTTGACTCTGGTGATCTCGAAAACGAGTCCTCGATCGTCCGGTCGCTGGTGCTCTTCGGCGATCACCACCAGATCGCCTTGGAACAGTGCGGGAATGATCTCGGAATGCTGGTTGTCCATATCGTCTCCTGCGGGCTCTCTGGCGGGTGCTCGTGGTGCTGCCGCCAGGGAAAGGGATGGCGATGAGCGGCAGCTCATCGCCGCGAATGGGTTCGTCGAACGGAGAGCAGTTCAGCTTTCGGAGCGGGGCGCGGGCCGGTGTACCGCGTACTGGTCGATTAGGGCTTCATCGACAGGGCGCACGATGTCTTCGGTCATCGGTCGACGGCCCCAATGGGGAAGGTCAACGACGTAGGAGCGGCCGACATACTCCGGCGGATCTTGAGGGCGAAACGGCTCGTTGACGAACGAGTCCGACACCCTGTCGATCGTGACCGTCGCTCCGGCCGCGAAACCCTGAGTGATCTGGACCTGGGTGCCGACCGGATAGTCGGTCAGAAAGGCGACGCCGACGGGGCAAGCCGGGTCACAGAAGGCGACAGGGCAGTCGTTGGAGTCGAACTCGACGCGGGCGCGATCACGGCAGGTCACGCCACACCGCGCGCACCGCTTGTCGTCGTCCTCCTGCATGAACCGGTACGCGGCGGAACGCAACTCGCCGAGGTCGTGATCGCCTCGACGCCAGGGCGCGAGGTCGCGCGCCAATTCAACTGGCGAGGTGTAGGGCGACAGCAGCACGTCGCCCGGCCTGCTGCGGGTCGCGGTGATGGCGGCGACGGCGTCGGCCACGTGCAGCGTCGCGGCGGGCAGGATCGTCCAGAACGATGGCGCAAGAGTGCCTGCGGTGAGGTAGATCGAATCGGTGTTCCGTCCCGTGATGCGTCGCGCCCTGCTGAGCTGGCGCTCGCGAGTCACCGACGTGACGAGCGCGAGCTGGTAGGTGCTGCGCTGGTCGACGGTGCGGAGCCCGTCGTTGGGCTCGACTGATTGTGTGACCAGTAGGTCGCCTCGGCGTACTTGTTGCATGAGGGAGCTCCCAAGCTCTGGTGGTGATGTGGGTGTCGGGTTGGCCTTTGCCCAACCTCCCCGACACATCTAAATATACACCGATCCTGGTTGAGTGTCCACCTCAGATAGGCCCTGATCAGGAATTTCTCAAGAGCCTTTGCCGTCGACCGTGAGCCGCAGACATGCCCGGTGCGCCGCTTCCTGATGGGCGTCCTGCCGTTTTTGGCCGGCGGGGGCGAACTTGTTCGCACCGGTTGCGGGTGGCGGCTGTCCAATCCGGGCCGGGGGTTTCGGGTAGAAGATCATGCGGGGTGTGCATGATGTTCTACCTGCCCGGCCCGGATTGGACTGACGGCGCACGTGACCCACACTGCCGGGCTCGTCCCGGTGGCCGGGAAAGGGCAAAGGACAGCGCGGCCGTAGGCCGCACCGATCAAAGCCCTCAGCGCAAGACGCCCGCCTGGCTCGGGGATGGACCCAGCCCCTGTTGCACGTGGCATGTGATCTGGGATCTACGCGGAGGCTGCCCGAGGTGGCTGTTGCACGCGATCAGTGCGCTACGGCGCCCGGCGGCAGTCGTCGGAGTGGCTGGGCGGACAGGGATGTTCTGCCGCGGCGGTGGTGTCCTGGCTCGTGGGGACACGTTGCCGGAGCGGGCCAGGACACCACATTGGGTGAGGGGTGTTAGCTGATGGTGTGGCTGTAGCGGACGGCAGCGCCTGCGGCGACGCGGCGCGGGCAGTACGGCTGGCGGGCGGTGACGGCGTCGGTGATCCAGCTCGCGTAGTGACTGGTGTCGGTGTAGATGGTGGCGCCGGTGCAGGTGTCGTTGGTTTCCCGCGAGGCGGTGCCGAGCAGTGTCCACAGTCGGCCGTTACGGGCGAGTGCGGGGCCGCCGCTGTCTCCGAAGCACGGGGCTGCGCCCTGGCGGGCGGCGACGCAGATTTCCCCGGCGGTGATCCCGGCCGTGGCGCAGGCGCTGGGGCCGGTGATACGGGTGTCGAGTTGCTTCAGCACGGGCGGCGGTTCGGCGGCGTCCAGGGTGGTCCTGCCCCATCCGAGAAGCCGGACGGGGCGGCCGGGGTCGGCGGCGGTGCCGAGGGGGATGCCGGTCAGGTTCAGCCCGCCGGGTAGCGCGATGACAGCGGTGTCGGCGACCGGGTCGTTGCCGGTCATCCAGTCCCAGTCGGGGTGGACCTCGATGCGGGCGGCGGCCACGCTGGTGAGTTGGTCGAGGTGGGTGGAGCCGTACTGGACGGTGACCTGGGTGGCGGGGACGGGTTGGGCGGTGTCGAAGTCGGTGACGCAGTGGGCGTTGGTCGCCACTGCGACTTTGCCACCGGCGGTGATCAGGGTGCCGGTGCATCGGCCGGTTCCGAGGCCCGGGTACTCGGTCAGCAGACGTACGGCGTACGGGTAGGTCTCGGTGGCGTCGGTGCCGCCGATGATGTTCACGCTGACGTCGCCGGCGCCGGCCGCTGCTGGGGCGGAGGCCGGGATGGTCAGAATGGTGGCAGCGGCCAGTCCGGCGGATGCCAGTCCGGTCAGCCAGGATCGTGGGGTCAAGATCATCCTTCGGGTTGGTGAGGGATCCTGGTGCGCATAGCCACGCACCAGGGCCGCGAGCCGAGGCAGCCGCGGAGTCGGGGCTGCTTCGGTACGGCAGGGCCGGACGGGAACGCTGGCAGGTGGGGTTATCGGCGGGTGAGGCGCCGCCATATCCATCGCACGAGCAACGCGTAGCCGAGGATCAGGGGCAGTTCCATGGCCGGTTGCTGCCATCCGGTGTCGGCGGAGGTGGCGCCGGCGGCGTCGAGGTTGGTGCCGAGCACGACGATCTGCAGACAGAGAGCCACGATCCCCATCGTGTTGACCGTGGTGTGCAGGACCAGGCCTGCTTCGATCCCGCCGGTGCTCACGGCGAGCCAGCCGAGGATGACCGCGTATCCGGCAAGGTTCAGATAGCCCGCGATGCTGCCGCCCGGGCCGTGCAGGGCGGCGAACACGGTGGCCTGCACGGCGATGCCGGGCCACGGGCCACGGCTGTACTCGCTAGCGGCCTGCAGGATCAGCCCCCGGTGCAGGGCCTCTTCGCTCAATGCCTGCAGGGGAATCAGGGCGACGATCAGGGTGAGGGCGGCGGCCAGTGCCATCAGGGGCACCGAGCCGAGCGTTCCCTGCTGTGCAGCGGTTATGACGGTGCCGAAGATGACCAGCATCAGAACGGCGGCAGGCACTGGTGTGGCGATCAGCAAGCTGATCCCGATCAGCCGCCATCGCGGCCGGCCGGTGGCCGAGAGCACGCTGGTGGCTGGCCTGCGCCCGATCAGCCGGGTCACGATGACAACGACCGGCAGGACCAAGGCGATGGAGATCAGCCGCACCACGATGTCGGTGAGCGGACCCAGCACAGGCAGTCCACCGGACGGGCCGATCAGCCGGTACGCGAGCACGGGAATCTCGTCCAGGACCAGCACGCTGCCGGCCACGGCCATGATGATGCTGGTGATCGGCCGCCACCACCGCCATCCGGGAACCGATCGGCCCCGAAGGTGGAACTCGGCCTGCACATCGGCGGGCGCCGGCACGACCGTTGACATCGACACTTCTTCTCCTGGAGGTGTGAACAGGAACGAGACGGGCAACGAAAAATGCGGCGAGGTGTGATCGGCGGACAGCGGTGATCACCTGAGTCCGGCGGCTCGGGCAGCACATCCCCGGCACACCTGCGGGCAGTGGGCCTGTAGAACGAGGCCGCTACGACAGGCTGCTGCGCCCAGAGCGGCCCGCACCGTGCCCACAGCAAATCTCGGGTCCAGGTGGCGAACCGGAAAGTCGGCGGTGGCGGCGAGCGCGAGCACCGCACTGGCGCCTATGACGCAGGTAGTGACCGCAGCAGCAATCGCGATCAGCAGCGCCGGCCGGGCGCGCCGGCCGGTCGGGGTGGACCTGCCGGGTGAAGGTGTGCCGGATGTCGCAGTGGTCATGACGCCCTTCACAGCAGGGTGCTGCCGGTGCGCGACGGACTACCCGGCACGACAGCAACTCGCTGCGCCGGTACGTCCGTGGACAGCACCTCACCGGCCCAGGCAGGTTCGTGCGCGGGTCGGATCGCCCCGAACCGGGTCATCGCTGCGATCACCGCGCCGGTCGGAGCCTGCGGTGACCGCACGGTGGAGGTCGGGTGCGGGTCGCGGTGTCGTGGTGGTGTGGTCATGGCTTCTTTCGGTCCGGGCTGGGGTGTGACCGACGGTGCCGGGCCACGGTGGTGAGGGCGTCGCGGATGGCAGTGCTGTGGGTTCGTGCCCATTGCCGGGCGTCGGGAGCGGGGTCGACGGGTCCGTGGACGACCAGCGGCGCGGCCGGCAGGCGGGCCCCGGCGTGGGTGAGTAGCTCGGTCAGCGCGGATGCGGTGCGGCTGTGGTGCCGGTGGCTGGTTTCCACCGCGACGGCGACCGCGACAATGCCGCCCAGCCCGGCCGGGCCGATCTGATCAAGGCACACCTTCAGCAGCCCGGACACGCCGCCCAGCTGGGTGGGCGACGCGGCGACCAGTAGCTGCGCGCGACCTATCGCATCGACCGGGTTCAGGCCGTGCTGGCGGTGCCGACAGCAGGGGGCGCCTGTGCGCGTGCAGGCCGGGCACGCATCGCCGAGCTCGGCGATGACGGGCGAACGGGCGACTCGCAGCGCCCCGGCGGCAGTCAAGGCGTCCAGGCCTGCGCCTACCAAGGCCCGGGTCCGAGAACCTGGGCCGCTGCCGATCAGGGCGACGACGCGGACGGTCGGCGGCGCGGCCGCAAACCTCAGCACCGGGCCGGTCGAGGCGGTGTGTGGATCCGGACCCGTCCGGCGGGCGCCACGCTGACCGCCGGACCTGCCTTCGATGATCAGACCGCACCAGACGAGTGCAGCAACAGCGGCGGGGTCCTCGGCCAGCCGGCCGGTTATGCCCGCGCTGCTGGTGGGCTTGTCACCGCCCTCGCGCAGCGCCGTGACGATGTCAGTCAACAGTGGATGAGGTGACCAGGAGCAGGACCGGCCGTGGCGGACACGCTGGAGCAGGCCGCCGTGGGCGAGCCGGTCCAGCAGTGGCCACAGCCGCTGGTCGCGTTCGCGGCCGTCTAGGCCCAAGCGGTGACCCAGTTCGGTTGTCGTGATCGGGTGCTGGTCGGCGGCCGGGAGCAGCGGTAGGAGGCGGCCGGTGAGGTGCTGACGCTGCTCGAGCACCCATCGGCCGGGTGCTGACCCGGCGGCCAGGCGGCCGGCCGCAGGCGACGTGCTCACATCAGCACTCACCCGGGCCTCCGGCGGCAGCCAGGTCGCGGCCGGCCGGGCCGCTGGTCGATCCGATGGGCTGCGGCGACGCCGGGTTGATCTCGCCGCCGACTGGCACATGTCTGCCGATCCGAGCACCGCTGAACACATGTTTGGGCCGGCGTGCTCAGCAAGCGCGAGCTGGTCGCGGGCGCCATCACGACCGCCGCTGCACAACGCGCCGGGCGGCGGAGATAGCCGCGGAGAGCATCACTATGGACACGGCCAGCCGTAGCCCAGCGTGGACGCCCAGGTCGGCCAACACGATGTTGACTGCCATCGCCGCAGCGGCGACGAGCAGCCCCAGGGCCACGGCGGTTAACCAGTTACCGCCCGTCGCGACGGCCGGCATACCGGGTTGGTTGCCGGCCGCTGCCGACTCGGTCGGCGGGCCACCAGTGCCGGGCCCGTGGAAGGTGTGGGCCGGGTGCCCGTGGCGGGGCTGGGGCTCAGGGAACAGGCGGAGACGGTGGAAGCGGAACACTGCTGTGAGCACGACCGTGCTGGCCAGCACTGCCCACAACACCCGGTCGGGAACTGTGGCGCCGCCGAGGTAGATCACCACGCTGACAACACCGAGGGCGATCACGTGGACCGTGATCAGTCCGAAGACGGCTGAGGCGAGCGCCCGACTGCAGCGGGGCCGGCACGCGGCGAACGCCGCTGCGACCACGGTCACGGTCACGCTGAAGGCGGCGGCCGCATTGGCGAACATCAGTACGCGGGTATCGGGGTCAGGTAGCGCGGCGACGGTGACCAGGGCTGCCACCCCGAGTTCGGCCACGGCGGTGACCGCGGCGAGGATCGTGTACCGGTTTGTGCGGCTGCCGGGAGCAGCGGTCATGGTTGCCCTGCCCACGTGGCGGACTCGGCCGGGGTGGCGGTGGTGGTGCCGGGTCGCCACATCGGCCAGATCGGTGGGCTGTCATCGACGGCGATGGGCCGGCCGAGGTCGGTGAACCCGTGCCGTTGGTAGAGGGCACGGTTGTGCAGGTTGCTGGCTTCCAGGTAGGCCGGGATGCCTTGGGTGGTGAGCTGGGTGAGGTGGTCGGTCAGCAGTTGGCTGCCGATGCCGTGTCGTTGCCAGTGCGGGTGGACGCCGAGGTAGGCCAGATGCTGGTAGACGCCGTGGGGGCGGTGCCGGGCGGTGGTCGTCTCCAGCAGGGCGAGTCGTTGGACGGCGGTGCCCGGTGGCAGGCCGGCCGTCAGTTCGTCGAGGTCGACGTCCGGGGTGGGTTCGGGCACCCATAACGCCACCGCGGCGATCGGGCGGCCGGGGCGGTCCAGGCGGGCGAGACGGACCTGGCCGAAGGGGTGGTGCAGCATCGCCGCGAAGCACGGCTCGAGCAGCCCGGCCCGAGCCTGTGGGTCGGGTTCGGCCCATTCGATGATCGGGCCGGTGCTGAAGGCGTCGGTCAGCAGCCGGGCAGCGGTGGGCAGGTCGTCGAAGCCGGCGTCGTGCACGCTCACGCGGGGTTTCATGACAGCAGCAGTCCTAATGAAAACGGGAAAGGGCGGGAGTTTTACCGGCGCGCGGGCTCGGCGACCGCGCCGGCCAGTGAGACGAGCTCGGGTGCGGCGGGCGTGAGAGCGCCGCTGCCGTGGCCGATGGCCTGGTACACGTGTGGCCGGTGCCGGCGCAGCCACCGCGCCCACAGCGTGGTCACGGCGATGACGCTCAGGTAGGTCACCGGAGGCGTCAAGGCGGCGATCGTGCTGGTGGTGTTGACGAGCTCGCCGAACAAGACGGCGCTGAGCACGGTGATGGCAGCGAGCAGAAGGGCGGCGGTGATGGGGGCGGCGCGGCGGCGTAGCCAGGGTTCGCCGTGTGGGTTTCGGTGCAGAAAGACAGGGACGGCGATGGCGGTCTGGGTCATGCAGAACAGGACGCCGAGCCCGCCGGCAGTGGTGGCGTAGAAGAACAGGTCGCGGTCGGGGTCGACCCCGGCGCCGACGCACAGGGCCAGCACGGTCAGGGTGAGGGCGGCTTGGGCGAGGCCGGCGGCGACGGGGACTCGTTCCCCGCGGATGATGGCCAGCCAGCCGGGCAGGATCCCTTCGCGGGCCAGAGTGAGGATGTAACGGCCGATCGTGCTGGAGAAAGCCAGGATCGCCGCGAACAGGCCACCGGCGTACAGGACAGCGCCGGCCTCAATGACCTCGCCGGGCACGTACGGTGCGGCGAGGTGGAAGAACAGGCCGGGGCCGTGTTCCTGGGCCAGGGCGATGATCCGGTCCGGGCCGGCGGCCACCGTCATGATCCAGGCGGTCGCCCCGTACAGCAGTCCGGTGACGGCCAGCACGGCGCGGATGCTGCGCCGCACGGTGGTGCTCGGGTCGACCGCCACCAAAGCGAACGCCAGGACAATTTCGAAGCCGAGGAAGCCGGTGATCGCACCCATCAGCGAACCGAGACCGGTGAAACTGGCCAGCGGGGCCGGGTTCAAGGCGGTCAGCGGGTAGCCGTCGGCAGGGTGAGCGAGCAGGACCAGGTCGACGGCGATCACGTAACCGGCTTCCGCGGCCACCAGGACACCGAGAATGATGGCGTTGGTGCGCAGGTTCAGCTGCACCAGGCAGGTGACCACAGCCCAGCCGCCGATGGCCCACATCGGCCACCACGCCCCCTGCCCGCCAGGGTGCACGACCCGTTCGACGGCGGAGCCGAACGCCCCGTACAAGCCGATCAGGATGGTCGCGTAGGCGAGCAAAGCCATCACCGCCGTTCCGACGGCGGCGGTTTTACTGACGGCGGCGACGTAGGAGTACAGGGCGCCGGCGTTGGGGACGTGTTGGGCCACCGCGGACAGGCCGACGCTGAAGACGGCCAGGACGGCGGCGGCGAGCAGGTAGCCGGCCGGGGTGGCGATCTGTTCGAGCTGGCCGAACCCGATCGGGACCGCGCTGATCACGATGGTCAGCGGGGTGACCGCGGCGATGGCGTACCAGAACAGCCGGGGCGCGGAAAGCCGTGAGGCGTGCAGACCGGCACGCAGAGGCCGGACACCGCGAGGCGACATGATGATGAACTCCAAAACGAAGGTGAGTGGCGTTTCGAGGCGTGCGGCGTCCGGCCCGCGCGGCGGGCCAGTGGGTGGAAGGTGGTGGTTAGCGGGCGAGGGCCATATCGCGCAGCACGGTCACGGCGCCATTGACGAGGGGCTGGTGTCGGGGGTCGAGCGACTCGATCGGGCCGAGCGCGCGGTGCACGCTGGTGTCGCGGATGTGGCCCAAAACCATCGGGCGCAGGCTGCTCCCGGCGATCACGTGCAACAGCGCCCGCTCATCGGTGGTGAGCCGCTGCTGGCAGACGATCTTCACGACAGGTGACTTCCCGCCGGCCGGTGGATCGCCCAGCACGGCGGACAGTGGTTGGCGTCGCCACCACGGGCGGGGTCCGGGTTTCGCGGTCCCGGCCCGGATCAGGTGCCGGGCCAACCGTTCCCGGATGTCGTCGGCCAAGGCCTCGACGACCTCAGCCGTACTCAATCCCGGATCCTGACGGATCTGCTCGAGAACGTCAGCGCTGAGCCGATCCAGACGGGCACCAGCAGCGGGTGGGGCCGTGCCGGTACGCGCAGCCGCGGCGGCCGGGTGGCAAGAGTCGGCATGTGCAGTCACGTCGTGCGGGTCGTCCGGGACGGTGACGGTGATGACCGCGGCGGTGACATGGATGGTGTCGCGGCTGGCCAGGTCGATCAGGACGGCGGCGGCGACGATGAGCCCGGCGGCTCGGCGTGAGGTGAGCAGGGCCCCGGACGGGTCCTGGGTGGCGTTCAAGGCCCAATAGGCCAGCATGCTCAAATCCTTTGAAAGGTGGCAAAAATACAGGAGGTAGGCGCACAGCAGCGGCACCCTCAGCCGTCAACGGCAGGGGGTGCTGGTGCCGCCCGGCGCGGGGAGTTATGCGGGTTTGACAGCGACGCCGCCGTACACGCCGATGTCCGTGTCGGCCGCCAGCGCGTCGGCCGGTGCGTCGGGCCGCCAACGATGCACGGGAACCAGGCCCGGCTCGGCCAGATCGAGGCCGGAAAAAAATCCGCTGATCTGCTCGCCGGTTCGTAAGAACGTCGGCACCTCGGACTCAGAGATCACCTGGTCGGAGAGGGCAGCGATCTCGGCGGTGAGCAGGTCCTGGCTGACGTGGGACACGACCAGCCACGAGCCGGCCGGCAGCGCGCCGAGCAGCTCGCCGACGATCCGGTGGGGTTCATCGGCATCGTCGAGGAAGTGCAGGACCGCGACCAGCAGCAATCCGACCGGCCGGCCCAGATCGAGTGTTTCTCGCAGGGCGGGGTTGGCCAGGATGGCGGCGGGCTGGCGCAGGTCGGCGGGCACCATGGCGGTACGGCCTTGCGGTGCGCTGAACAGCAGGGCTCGTCCGTGTGCCAGCACCATCGGGTCATTGTCGACATACACGATGCGGGCGGCCGGGTTGATTCGCTGCGCCACCTCGTGGGTGTTGTCCACTGACGGCAGCCCGGCCCCGATGTCCAGGAACTGGTCGATCCCGCACTCACCGGCCAGAAACCGCACGGCGCGTTGCAGGAATCGCCGGTTCTCACGTGCGGCTTCAACAATGCTCGGGAAGACCTTGGCCACCCGGTCACCGGAGTCGCGGTCGGCAGCGAAGTTGTCCTTGCCGCCGAGCCAGTAGTTGTACCGGCGGGCCGGGTGCGGGGTGCTGGTGTCGAGGGATGCGTCCGTCATGAGGGTGCCTTGTCGATGATGTCGGGCAGTGGATGAGGAATCGTGGGAGGCGCCGGGCGGCAGGAGTGGGTGCCGGGATGCCTGCGCAGCCGGGACGTCAGATAGTCCAGACGTGGGCTGCCGGCGGGGCACAGCAGCCCACCCGGGACCGGTGCCCACTGGCTCTGCTCAGGGTCGGACCGGCGTCCACAGCGTGCGCCCATCCCGAACAGGGCCGCCGCGCAAGCGGCGACCAGCCTGTCGGAGCCGTGCTGGCGGGCAGTCCGGTAGGCGACCCGCAGCAGCTGGCGGCCCTCGGCGCAGCTGTGCTGCTGGTAAACGGCGACAGCATGCAACGCCTGCGCGCACCACGCCCGGTCGTAGTCGGTGAACGCTTCGGCCGCCCGCTGATAGTCCAGGCACAGCTCGACCGCGTCCCGATCACCGTTCCAACAGGCCGTATCGGCCAGCACCGCACTGCCCGCGAGCAGGGCACCGGCCTCAATACCCGGTATTCGCAGAACCGCGGCAGCTGCCTGCCGCGCCTGATCGCCCTGCCCGACCCGCACATGGGCTTCAGCCCGCACGATCTGCATCAGCGGGACCTGCTGCTCCGCACGTCGCGGCTGCGCCCGCAGCCAATGCCGAGCACGCACAGGGCTGGTCAGGATCTCCCGGCACGCCCACCGCAACGCCGCCTCAGCAGCCGTGGTTTCCCCCTCGGTCGCCGTCACCAGCGGCTCCGGGCCCCCTGTCGTGGGTGGGTGCGTCATGAGATCGCTCCGCCGAGCCGCTTGGTTGCCGTGCTGCGGGTGTGGTGGTGCGGGGTTTCGAGCACCGATAGCCAGAACTGCTGCTGGAGGCGGTCATCGCGTCCGGAAGCCGTCTCGAGGGTGGGCAGAGCGCATCGGCCGTGGTGGGTGGTGGCGACCAGGGCCAGCCACCGGGCGGCCATCCGCCGGCTGGGCGGGTCGAGAAGCCTGAGATGGGCGGCGTCGTCGACCAGCACATTGACCGCGGCGCTGCCGCGCCCGCAGCCGGCGTGGATCGCTGCCGCGGACAGCAGCACTGTGGCGGGATGCCCGAATCCGTGCGGGCTGGCCCACCACGTTTGAAGGCACAGGCGGGCCTGCCGGAGGGCCTGTTCGCAGTGACCGTGGCGGTGCAGCGCGGTCGCATACGAGCAGCGGCTGGTCAACGCCAGCACCTGATCACCTGCCTGCTCGGCCACGTGCAGCCGGGCCCGCGCGACCGTCACCGCGTCGAGGGTGTGGCCGTGCTCGGCCAGCACACTCTGGTAGACCCGTCCCGCCTGTAGCGCCACTGGATGCAATTGGCCGAACAGCTGCTCGGCGGCGTGGTGGGCGTAGCGTGCCCACGCCAACCGCGACTGCGCATCCCGGCGGCTGTTTCGGGCGAACGCCACCGCCGCCGCGACGGTGTCGGCATCAGCGCCGGCCGTGCCTGGCTCTAGGCCCGCGATCAATTCCAGTTCACCGCTGTCGGTGGATGCCCTCTCGCGTGGAGTGGAGGCGGTTTCGCTGCGGGTCATGGCTCGAAGCCAGGTCAGGGTGCTCATACTGCACCGTCTGCGGGTGGACCTGCCGCGCGGCGGCGGGCGACACGCGGCCGCGCGGCAGGCCTCGATGGGGCCGGGTGCGTAGCCATCCCACTTCCTCGTCGGTGCTGCGCACCCGGCCGGCGGCCAGAACACGGTCTGGGGTTACCGGTCCTGGCCTGTCCCCGGCGCCGGCACTGTGCTGGGCCGCGGCGGGGAAGAACGTGGTGGTAGGCCGTCAGCTCGGCCGGAACCGGGCCGGTTGTCACGCCGGCACCTCGCTGGAGACCTGGCTGGGAAGAACGGCTGCGGCCGGCTGCCGAGGCGTGGCCGGCACGGTGGTGGGGTGGGTCAGGTCGTGGACGAATTCGTCGATGGCGGCAGGGTCCGTGTCCGGCTTGCAAATGATGTGGGCACGGGTGCCGTCGGGGGCCAGAACCCATTTCGCGCACACTCGCGCTGGGGGTTGGGCGATGACCACGGTCATGGCGTGCGGGCCACGGGAGGCGGGCCAGCCCGCGGCGAGCAGCCGGTCGTGGGTGTAGGCGGCCAGGTCGCGGGAGCGTTCGGCGCGGCCCCGGTGGACGTCGAGACCGTGGCTGAGTGCCGACCACAGGCGCAGCGGGTTGTGGCCGTTGCGGGAGCCGCCGATGGTGGTGTCGGCGGTGCCGGTGTAGGGCACGTGCGGGGTGCGGGCCAGCACTGGCGGTTCGGCGTAGATCAGCACCGCGCACGGTGTCAGGGTGGACAGAAATTTGTGGCCCGAGTTGACGATGCTGGTGGCCCCGCAGCTGAAGTCGAAAGCGGGCCGCTCGTGGGCAGGCAGCAGGGCCAGCGGCAGGGCGGACAGGGCGGCGTCGACGTGAATCCGGCGGCGGACGATCGCCAGGTCGTCGCAGACGGTGGCGATATCGGCGACGTCGTCGTAGGCCTCGGTCATCGTGGTGCCCACGGTCGCGACGATCACGACCGGCCTGTGCCGGAACTGCCCGAGGACTGTGCGCAGGTCGCCGATGTCCATCCGCCCGCCCGGATCGGTGCGGACGTGGATCAAGGTCAGGCGATGCCGGTTGCAGGCCTTGGCGACCGAGTAGTGCGCAGCGGTGGAAGCGAGCACGACCGGCTCCTGGCCGGGGAACGCGAGGCGGGCGTCCCACAGGGCGTGGTCGGTGCCTTCGCTGCTGCCGGAGGTGACATACCCCCACCGCGATGCGGGTGCGCCGAACAGGTCAGCCAGATGGTTGATGACGTCGCGTTCGTAGGTTTTGGTGTGGTCGTGGCCGTGCCCGCCGTCGTACGGGTCACCCACGTTGTTGAGCAGCTGCCCGGTCAGTAAGGCGCCGAGGGCAGGGTGGGTGATGTCGGTGAACCCCGGATAGGCCAGATTGTGGAAGCGGGCCGCGGCCAGTTGCTGGGCCAGGTCGGCGAAATGCTGTTCCCGTACAGCCGGGTCGGCGGTGGCGTCGCCTAGGGCGAACGGGGGACCGAACACGGGAGAGGTCATGACTGTCGCCCCTTCGGTTGCTCAAGCGCGCCCCGCCACAGGCTGCCCTTGGGCGGGCGGCCGAGCGGGCGGGCGAAGTGCCGGCTGGTGTGCAGGGCGCCGAACAGACCGTGCATCCGGCGCAGGACCGTTTCGTGCCACGGGTTAGCCAACAGCTGCTCCACGCCGACCAGCGCATACGGGTAAGGAGCGTTGATGTCGAAGCTCGACATGCGGTGGCTGGAGTGAATGGTGCGGGCGTTGTACTCGCCGATCCCGCGCCGTTCACCGACCAGCAACGCGAGGTCGGGTATCGGGGTGGCGCCGACGTTGAGCAACAGCCGGATCGTGCCCGGCACGTGCGCGTGGGACAGTGCCTGGTCGCCGGTCTGGGCCCAGGTGCCGGTCGCGGTGTCCAGGCTGGAAACCCCGACACCCACCCAGAACGCGTCCTCGGACAGCGTGTCATCGAGGCTGGTGGTCAGCTGCTCCCGCAGCACCCACCCGTCGGTGTCGCGCTGGTCGGTGACCTGACACTCGAGCCGGTACAACATGTCGGGCAGGTCGGCGGATTCCGGTCCGGCCAGCCACACCCGGCTGGCCGCGGCGACCTCGACCCCGCCCACCCAGTCGTCGCCGTTGAGCATCATCGTGTCGCGGCTCCGCGCCGGCCGGCCCGTCGGCACCGCGAACAACAACGCCAACGCGTAACCGGCGATCGGGTCGCGGCGGCGGCGCTGCCACGCCAGCTCAGCATGCCGAGCATTGAACGTCAGCATCCGGCGTAACGAGCTGCTGGCGATGTCGTACTGCAACCCCAACGCCCGCGCGTGATCGAGCTGATCCTCCGGGGACGAAGGGCGAGAGCCAACCGGGTTCGGGTTCGGTGAGGGGTGCTGCGGGTCGGTTCTCGCGTTCACAGCTGCAGCCCCACGATCCGCGGATCCCGCACCTGCAACGGATCCACCCTGCGCCGACCGAGCTGGGCGTACACGTCCGGGCGGTGCAGTTTCAGCCAGCGGCCGCGGGCCACGAACACCACCACGATCACCGCCAGCACTGGGCCGGCGATCAGGAACGGCAACGGTGAGCCGTCGGGCAGACCGAGCAGCATCGGCAGGTTCGACAGCATGAACACCAACGTCAAAACCCCGACCACACCGCCGGCGCCGGGCAGCAGCTGGCGCACCCACACCGATTCCCGGCTACCGGCGCCCTGGCCGAAGAACGCCACCGCCGACCACGACGACACCATCAGCAAACCCATAATGCACACCGCGCCGATGCTCGACAGCCACACGAACATCAACCCCATCGGATCCGCGCCCGACACCGCGAACCCGGCCAGCATCACCGCCGAAATACCGGCCTGAGCCAGGGAACCGCCGCGCGGGGCACCACCGTCCGCGCCCGGACTGACCGCCGCCAACCCGGCCGGCAACACCCCCTCATCGCCCAACGCGCACAGGTAGCGGGCGACGATGCCGCTGAACGCCGACATCGCGGCGAGCACGCTGGTCACCAGCAGCAACTGTCCGAACCCGCCAATCCCCGGCCCCCACGTCCCGGCCAGAATCGTCATCGGATCCGCAGCCGGCACGCCCGCCCGCACCCCAGCCGGGCCGACCGCGGCCGCGTAGGCCCACGACGTCAGCGCATACAGCACACCCAAAACACCAAACCCACCGAACGTGGCCACCACGATCGTCCGCGTGGACCGGGCCTCATCGCCATACGAGGGAACCGCTTCCGCCCCGGCGAACGCCGCCATCGCGAACACCAGCGCACCCGCACCGCCACCGGCAATGAACAACTCCGATGGCAGGAACCCGTCGAGCGAAATCCCGTCGGCCGGGTTCGCAAAGGCCGCGATGTCGAAGGCGAGCACGATGCCGATCTCGCAAGCCAGCAGCGCACCCAGCAGCTTCGCGTTCGCCGCACCCGGATAGCGGCCCAGCAGCAGCACCACCAGCCAGCCGGCCGCCGCCCACACCCACCAAGGCCCGGCCCCGACCAAACCAGCCAGGCTCGTGCTCCACAGCGCGAACAACGACACCTGCAGGCTGTTGTAGCCCAGCAAGGCCACGCCGGCCCCGGCCAACCCCCAGCCGGGGCCCAGGCCACGGGCGAGCTGGGCGTAGAACGGGGCGCCGTGCGGCACATGCCGCGACACCGCCACATACCCCACCGCCAGCAGCGCCACCACGAACATGACGAGCACAAACGACAGCGGCACACCTTGCACACCGCTCTGCGCGTACGTCGCCGGGATACCACCGTTGAGCACCGTCTGTGGTGACGACGCCACCGCCGCCACCCCCACCAACGCCCCCGCACCCATCGTGCGACGCGCCAACGTCACCGGCCCCGTCACGACCTACCCCCCGACTTCATCAATCCGCGCACAGCAGCAGGGCCAGCGCTCGAGGCGGTTGCAACCGCCTTGACCCATCCATTGCTCCGCAGGCGCTTGCGGCCAAGTCCAGCCCGGGTCCCGGGTATCCCGGGTCGACGAAAGCCTGCCAACGGGCAGGTGCCTCGTCGGGTCCGAGCGGCGGCACCGCCGCGCGCCTCACGCTGATCTGCTAAAGCCAGGCCGCAAGTGTCAGGCGCCGCCGGAAGAGCAGCGGGCCGGCATCGACGCCGTCCGTTCACGCCAACGCCCCCGTTGACACGCTCGGACAGGCCGTCGACCGGCAGTCCTGCCGTGCCCGCGCATGCGACCAGAACGAACCCACACCGATCGCAACTACCGACAACCGTGGACGCACCGGCGACCGCCGCCACTTACCGAAATCACCATCCAACAGTTGACAGGCTTGCAGTTCGGTCGGCTCCGGACCGATGAACTCATGGCTCCCGTCCGGCCAATCCCGACGCACCGCCCACGCCACCGACCCGGCGTTCGTCATCAGAGCCGCCCTCGACGGCGTCCGCTGAGTCGGCGTCGGACAGCACCGACGCCGGAAAGGTTGCCCAGCAATGGGCATACCCAGCAACAAATTCATCGTGAGCTCCCAACAAGAAGGGATGGCTGGCCCAACGTGGAGGGCAGCCAGGCGGCCGATGCGCACTTCGGTCGTTCCGATGGAACCGAGCCAGCCGCAAGCCGCGCTCGATTTGGCCGCACAAGCCCGGGCATCAAGGGCCTGCTTTCTCAAGCGTGTCGGCGATGAACGCCTGGACGATCCGGTCGACGGCCTCCACCTGGCTGAATTTGCCGAGATAGCGAGAATGCATTTCGACCTGTCGCAGGTAGGCGTTCCAGCGATCGCCGACGCTCGCATGGATGAAACCGATGTACGCATCGCGCAGATGCACGCTGTAACCGTTCGACGTGGACACCATGAGAGACCCACCGGAGGCGGCACAGACATCACTCAGAACCTGATGCTCAGACATGGCATGTCCGCCCTTCCGGCCGCCGAGACAGGGTCGCGCAGCGTGCCGGCTGCCACGCGGAAGCGTCAACGGGCACAGCACCGTGGGATTGCACGTCGTGGTCGGGAAGCTGATCGGCTGGCTGCGTCGAGTGCATCGGCTTCTCCTCCTTCGGCTCGGGTCGCATCGTGGGCGACGTGTGCCGGGTCGACGTGCGGGAAGTTCAGTGGTGGTGCTTATGTCTCCGAGGCGGGCGGCGATATGAGCGCGCCCGCCCCGGAACAGCTAGGAACGGCGAGGTACGTGGTCTAGCCAGAAACAGCAGCGGCAAAGACGTGTGTTCTTGCCGACTGTGTGCGCTCGTCTGGCTCCACGATCACGTATCGCGAACGGGGCGGGAAGGTCATAAAGAGGGGAATCTAGGGGGAATTTAAAAGGGATTGATAAGGGGAGTTTTGGCCTCTGACCTGCGGCAACTTACTCAAATGCCTGGTCAGGCGAAGATCGTCGCCTGCGACGTGGCTACTCGCGAGTGGCCGTGTCTGCTAAAAATCTGGGGAGGTACACGCCAGGCTGATCATCGGAGGTGTCGTCATGGCGATCAGTCCTTACGTGTACAGGCTGGTCCTCGCTGAACGTATGCTCGACCTACGGCAGCAGGCCGGCCTTAAGACGGAGGATTTGTCCAGCGCGTCGCGCATTCAGCGCCAGAAGATTAGCCACATTGAGACGGCTAAACAGCGGGTGGATCCTGAAGTTATCCGCCAGCTCTTGGCGCATCTGGACGTTCAGGCACATCAGTTCGATAGCGTTATGAGACTTGCGGCAGGTTCAGCCGAACCTGGCTGGTGGGAGCGCTTCGACGACGAGATGGGGCCTCGCCAGGCCTTCGCCGCCGCTATTGAGCAGGGTGCCCGTAGTATCTTCCAATTCCAGCCGTTCCTGATGCCGGGACTTCTTCAGACCCGAAACTTCGCTGCCGTGCGGGCGGTCGCGGATCGATCGGCGAATTCTCGCCGCTTCTCCAAAGCGCGGATGCTGGAAGCCCGCGAGAAACGGCAGGCTATCCTCGCCGGGGCCGATGCCCCACGCTTTCAAGTCATTATCGATGAAGGGGTTCTTCGTCGCAGGTCGGCACCGCCTGATGTCATGCACGAGCAAATCGAACATATCATCGGTTCCGCACTCAACAAATGCTCGGTTACCGTTCGTATTCTTCCCTTTGAGGCCGCGTCGAATGAACACGCGCAAGCGCGCACCGCATTCACACAGTACGCGTTCACAGACCCAGAGGCGCTCGACATTACGATGGTCGACACCAACGTAGAGGACCACCTCTATCAGAGCCACCACACAAACGACAAGGACAAACTGGCCGTCTTCGCCGGTCTTGCGTCCGAGCTGCGCGAAGCAGCCTTAAGCCCGGCCGAATCTATCGAACGCCTTACCGAAGCGGCTGAGGCTTTTCTGAGTAGGAGATGAATATGGACACCACACGTCAAGCGACGGGAACGTTCAAGGGCGCCAGTCCGGACGACGACGCGTCGTGGCCGCCGATCGGACGGTGGTTCAAGTCCAGCCGGTCGGGCGGCGGCGCCGAGTGCCTCGAGGTCATGTTCCTCGACGGCGGGAGCGTGCACGTTCGCGACTCCAAGAACCCCGACGGACCAGTTCTGGCTTTCACCGACGCCGAATTCACGGCGTTCGTGGGCGGCGCCAAGAACGGCGAATTCGACCGCTAGCCACGCGGCGACGTCGAGGGCGATGCGTACCCGATGCAGGAGCGCAGGGTACGCATCGTACTGAGCTGCGGTGGCGAGGTGAGATAGTGGTACTGGTCATCGACGGCCCGAGGAGGCCACGTTGGCACCGAAGAATCCCAACAACTTGCTCCGCGCCTACCGCGAGCGTCTATTCGGGACACAGGCGGCGATGGCCGACGCCGCCAACGAACACCTCGCGCCGACCTACCTGCTGACCGCCAACCACATCGGCAAACTCGAGCGCGGTGTCGTCGACCGGCCCAGCGCTCCACGACGGGCGGCATTGCGAACCATCTGCGGCGTGCAGACCGACGCCGAGATCGGGTTCGAAAGGCACAAACGGCGGGGTGGTGTGCCGCTGTCTGCACGCTTCCCGGCCACCGAGGCGCGGCCATCGGCTGGGCCAGGCGCGGTCGTTGCCGTGAGCACCGACGTAGCGATCCCGGTCGTGACAGACGCATCCACGCCTGCCGGGTGGCGGATTGTCGGTTACCTAGCTGTTCGCGATGAGGCGCAGCCGCCCGCAGAGCTTTCGATCGTCGCAGCCAATGCCACGCGGCAGGCGCTGCCTGAAACGATCATCCCCCCGGCTTTGCCACCGGTTCCTGACCTCGGCGACTATCCGGGCGGGGAGTGGAACAGCTTCCTCACCGTGACGCGCTTGCTGGCCAGCCAGCGCCAAGCAGTCGCGCCGGCCGCCCTCCTCAGCCTGGTCGAGGCACATCGCGACTGCCTCGCCATGCTGTTTCGCCAAGCCGAGCACGACCCGCTACGCAGCCGCATCGGCGCGATGGTGGCGGAAGCCTCAATCGTCGCCAGCCGCTTGTGGAGCGCCCAAGGCAACCGGCCGATGGCGCTGGCCCACTGCACCCGCGCCCGGCAGCTCGGCGACGACCTCGGCAACCGTGCCCTAGCCGCAACAGCGCGGATCTTCGAGAGCAATCTGCGCTCGGACGCGGCGACTCTGATCGGACGCTCCGGTGACATCGCCGACGGACTCCGCCTTCTGCAGGAGGCCCAGGCACTCTCAGCCGACCTCGGTCCTACCGCCCAGGCTCGGCTGGCCGCGGAGCAGGCTCAGATCTTCGCGGTCCTGAAGCTGCCCAGCGAATGTGACGCCGCCCTCGAGCGAGCCCGGGCCGCGTCCGCCAGCATCGCCGAACGCGACCGATCCGGTCTGTTCTCCGACTGGAACGCCTCGCGGCTCGGCGTCTACGAAGGAACCTGCCGCCTGTTCCTCGGCGAACCGAAGAAGGCCGCCCACCTGCTTGAAGCAGCCGTCGCACAATTCGCGTCCGACAGCAGCAACGTCAGCGTCGGCCTAGCCGCTCAAGTCGACCTGGCCAGCGCGTACGCGCAGACCGATGACCTGGACAAGTCGTGCGCGCTCCTTGGCGACGCGTACGGCGAGCTCGTGGCCATTGGCAACCGGCGTGGCGTCGATCGCGCCGAGCGGGCTCGTGAACGGCTCAGCCCGTGGAATTCCGAGCGCCTCGTCCGGGAACTGGACGAGCGGATGGCGGCCTGTCGGGCTGCCTGATAGCCGTGTCAGGCAGCCCCGCTTAGCCGGGATACCGTCGCGACGACATCCGGCGCGGACAGGCGGTCAAGGATCGCGTCGGGATCGTGCTGGGCCAACTCGTCACGCGTGACTCGGTGAGTCACGGCGATGACGCGGAAGCCGGCATGCCGGGCACAGGCGATGTCGTTGGCGGCGTCCCCGATGACCACGGTCTTGTCCGGGTCCAGCGGATGTCCAACGACGTCGGCATACCGGCGCCGGATGACGTCGGGCAGGTCGAACCGGTCACGGGCATCGGAGCCGAAGCCGCCGATACGCCAGTCGATGTACTCGTCCAGGCCAGCCGTAGCGAGCTTCATCTCCGCGGCTGAGCGCAGGTTCCCGGTCAGAACCGTTTGAACGAAGCCGGCATCGTGCAGCGCTTGGATCGTCTCTCTCGCGCCCGGGTAGGCGGGCTGGTCGCGGGCGAGCTCGTCGCGGCCCTCCTGCATGACATGGGCAAGCACGTTAGCGAATCGGGCGACGCCGACCTCGGCGGTTTGCGTATCTATCCCGGAGGCGATAGCCGTATCGATCACGATCGACTCGTCGGTGTAGCCATGCACCTTCGATGTCGGGAACACCACCGCCGACTCTGCCAGGCCGTAGGTCCTGGCGACAGCGCGCCGCAGCCATCGGAGGTCCGCAGGAATCAGCGTGCCGTCGACGTCCCACACCACGAGCCCGGCCTCTGTGTTCGTCACGACAGGCATCATGGCATCCTGCGGTTCGCAGAGCCACGCATGTTCCATGCGGAAGCGACGTTTGTCTTGTCGACATCTGTTGGCCAGCCCTCGCGTGGGACACCGCAAATAGACTGTCCAAGATTGATGAGATCCGGCGGGATACTAAGGTATCGGAATTGCGGCAGCAGATCGTCGCGTCGCGGTACCGGGGTTTCGGTCGAAGCCGCCATTATTGGGCAGCGGCCAACCTTGATTTGTATCGTTGGCTGGGTCACGGCTCTCTTGAGAGGCAGGTTGACCGGGGGGTCTGTGGTCCACTCGTCCACTCCGTGTCGGCCCCGGAGGCGGTAGCCTACGCGCGCAAGCCCCCGTCGTGACCGAAGGAGTGCGGGATGAGTGACGAGACAGTAACCAGCACGTCAACGCCAACTGTCTTCCGAAGCGCGGACGGGCTGCTTTTGAAAGGCTCGTTCGACTCGCCAGGCGCTTCGCCTTCATCCAGCGTGGTCCTCGTTCACGGAGGAGGTGTAACCCGCGAGGAAGGCGGCTTCTTCACCCGCCTCGCGGCCGGGCTCGCCGGACGCGGCGTAGCGTCATTGCGGTTTGACCTGCGCGGCCATGGCGAGAGCGAAGGCCAGCAGGAGGACCTGACCTTGGCTGGCGTCCTCAATGACATCCATGCTGCTGTCACACATCTACGTCAGCTCGCCGACGCCGTCCCAGTGAACCTTCTGGGCGCCAGCTTTGGCGGCGGAGTCAGTGCCTACTTTACCGCTCATTACCGGCGCGAGGTCGCGAAGCTGGTTCTGATCAATCCGCTTATCAACTACAAGAAACGCTTCGTCGACGACAAGCCCTACTGGTCGGACGGCCAGATCAGCGAGGACGCTGCGCGGGAACTCAGTGAGAACGGCTTCTTGGCTCACTCGGCGACGTTTAAGTTGGGGCGGCCATTACTCAACGAGGTCTTCTACCTGCGTCCCGACCAGGCCATCGAGAAGATCACTGCGCCCACCTTGGTATTGCACGGCACGGGTGACACGTTCATCCCGGTGCAGAGTTCCCGCGACTACATCGCCAAGATTCCCGCTCCGACCCGGCTGATTGAGATCGACGGTGCGCAGCACGGAATCGCCGTCGACAACGACCCGAAGTATCGGGATCCGCGAACGCAGGCATGGCAGGCAACCGCTATTCGAGACATCGCAGACTGGGTTGCGTGAAATTCATCCGATCGACGCCCTATAGGCGGTCGGCCCCGTGAGGGCGGCTGGCGAATGCCAGGAGCCTATGCGTGATCGCCGGCCGCCGTCCGCATCAGTCAGAGGGTGGCCACGAGCCGCAGGAACGCGTTTACCCCAGGACGGTGCCTCCAAGGGCCTAGCGCGGCGCCGAGCCGCACCAACTCTCGAATGGTGCGCGCCGAGCCAGCTGCGACAGCGTCGGGGGCGATCAACGCACCAACCGACGCTGCGTCATCGGGGAGCACCGCAGCCACCAGAGTTTGGGCCCTGAGCGTAGAGAAGTAGGCATAGTCACGGGTTGAAAAGACGGTCGGTTTCAAGGTTGCCTCGTAGATCGCGGCAGCGTCTTCCGGACGGCCGGACTCGCCATAACAGATGGCTGTCTGAACCTCAAACAGAACCTTGTCGTAGTGCGCGGCGAGCGGGGTCTTGGCGGCCGAGTCCTTCTCCAGTAATTCGCGAGCTCGCTTGAGGGTGTCATCGACTTGTGCGCGGCTGGATTCGAGCATGGCCATTCCGCGGGCCTGCTGCTGAACGGCTTCCGCCATGACACGCGCCGGTAAGGCCCACGGGCCTTCCTGGACGGCTTCAGCCAGGCCAAGCATCCGGGTGGCGTCACGTGCGTCCCATGCGGACTGGCTTTTCTTGATCAAAATGTACCCGGGCATGGCGTAGTCGGTGGCTTCCATGGCCCACTCGGATGCTCGGTCACGCCAGTAGTCCGCGGCTTCGGGATGGCCGGCATCGCGGTAGAGCCAGCCGGTAAACTCTGCCGCTCGAGCGCCGACACGCAGCAGCGGTCGGCGCACGTTCCACTTCACCACGCGGGCGTTGCGCTGCACGATCGAAACGATGCCTAATGCGCCGGGTAAGGCATACCGTGGTCCGCGGACGCCATCGTCGACAGCGCATTCAGCCAGCTGCTTGTCTAAGAACCCGACGAGCGTCTCGTCGAGGTACCGGCGAGCGTTGCGGGCGACGGCGTCGATGCGGTCAAGGTCGTCGAGCGTCAGCGCCGGCGCTGCGATGCCCAGACTCGGTTCCGGCAACGGAATTCGGCCGGGTCGCTCGTGCGGAGCATCGTCCGTTGTGCGCTGCACCGCCTCCAGGTGCAAATACCCATCACTTGACGCGTCCGCTGCGATTGCCCCGAGCCCGGCAGTTCGGTCCGTAGGGCGAATTCGGCGGTTCGTCAATCCGATCTCTGCGTCGGTCGCCGCGTTCAAGACCTTGCGGTAAGCCTGACGCCGGTATTTGCGGGGCCAGGCCACGATCCCACGTTCGAGCTTGCCGATGTCGCTGGCTGCGACGGGACCGTCAGTGTCGCGAGGGTCGATGATGGAATTAACCAGATCGGCCAACTCCTCGCGTGACATCGGGCTGTCGCCATCGGCCGACTTGAGACGAAGCCGTGCCGCGCGGAAGAGTTCGTTCGGAGGCCGTCGCGATGAGGTCATGGCTCCTCTGATCACCACCGAGTGGAAGCGCGTGGACCCTGAGTGTAGGCAACCCTCTCAGATTTTGAGAACTGCCGTCCCCAGGCGATGGGCAGCAAGCTGACTACCTACGGAGCGTAAGCATTGTGAGCAAGGCGGCGACAGCAATCCCAGTGGGAGGTGCGATCTCTAGCTACTTCGACCTGAAGAAGTAGGTGGCGGGTCGTCCTGGGCGAAGGCGCCGTAGGCTGCCAACGCCGCGGATCTAATGCCGAACCGGCGATGGCCGCGGCGAGCACTTCGTACCGCAAACGCCGCCTGCGATCTCGCATCGGCCACAGCGTCGATCAACGCGCTCGGTGCTCCGTCCGGGCCGCCGGACGAAGCGCCGAGTACCCTCCCTGGCGAGAACCTGCAGTTCAAGGAGCTAAATTCCCTCTAAAATCCCCTGTGTCTGGCGTTCCTGACCGCCTCGCGATGGGTGACTGTGGAGTGACACATTGCGGTGTTTCGTCCAGCAAGGTAGCGCAGCCGCGACCCTCAGACTCTCGAGCCTTCCCAACCTCACCCCGTGCTCTGACGACTTTACCTGGCCCGGTTCGCGGCCCTCTGGAACTGCCAAACGTTGCCCGATCCGCCCTCACCCCTCGAGGAGACATCGATCATGACCATGTTGGGCATGCCGGCCGAGCTCCTGCCCTCGAACACGTACCCCTACACCACGGCCTGCGTGGAAGCGTTCAGGCAGGGACGGCAATTTGCACTCAGCGGCTGGTGCTAGACCGCTTGGCTGCTACCGCCAGTCGACGCGGTCAAGTGCAGCCTGCCTATTAGTCGATGGCGGTCAGGTAGGCCCTGACGAAGAAGTCGTCGACCAGGCTGCGCAGCGGGAAATCATCGGCGCCATGGCGGGCGTCGGGAAGACACGGCTGCGGCGCGCCAGGCCATCGACGGAGCTCTGCTGGCCTCGTCGTTGGTTCGCGCTGGCCAGCTCGATGAAGGCTGTGCGAGGGCGTGCGATGCGGCCGATCTCGCGCGTCGGACGGCGTCATAGCGCACCGTGCAGCGTGTCGCGCAGATCCGGTTGGAGCTTTCGCCCTTCGAAGGGGAACCGGACGTCGCGTCGTGTCTGGAGTATCTGCACGAGACTCTGCCGGAGGCGGGATAGCCACTACGTCCGTACATGGCGGCGCAGGAAGTCGAGTTCGGCCATCAGCGCGAAGGTGTTGTCGTCGAACGCGGTGACTTCGTGGGCGGAGTCGCCGAGGACCACCAGCTCATGGTCGAGCCCATGGTCGCCCATGGTGTTCGCCAGGGCTCGCACGTCGGTCAACGGGGCAACATCGTCGTCGGCTCCGTGGATGAACAGGACTGGCCGGCGAATACGGTCTGCGCGGACCGCGCCGGCCGGGCCGGCCAGCGCACTGGCGTGCGCTCGTTGCCATCGAGGCGCGGTGCGCTGCCAGCGCCAAGGATCCACGATCGCTGACCGGGCAATGGCCGCGGCGAAGACGTCGGTAGCGCAGACGGCTTGCAGCGCGGTGTATCCGCCGGCGCTGGCGCCCATGATGAACACCTGCTCCGGCTGGGCGTTCCCCGCGGCAACCAGATACTGCGCGACGGCAGTGCAGTCCTCGACGTCTGCTGTTCCCCACCGCCCGTACAGGGATTGCCGGAAGGCCCTGGAGTAGCTGGTGCTGCCGCGGTAGTCGACATCGACCACGGCGAAACCGTGGCTGCAGAAAAGCTGGACCTGCCCGTCCAGGCGAGCCGGCATGGACGCGGTGGGGCCCGGATGTGCACGCACGATCAGCGGCGCACGCCACTCGCCGGTGGCTCCAACGGGTGGGTAGAGCAAAGCGTGAAGTGGTCCTGCGGGTCCGTCGATGACCAGCGGTCGCGCTGCGACGGCCTCGGCCACATAGACGGCGTCGACGGACATGATCGGCTGCCACCGGGGTGTAGGCCCGGCGAGGTCGACGTGGATGACATGCGGCAGTGCCGTCGCGGATGCGGCGATGACCGCGACGCCGCCATCGGTCGCGGCGACATAGGGCTTGATCGAGGTGACCGGCAGGTCAAGAGCGGCGAGTTCACCGGACTGATCAACGACGACGATCTGCTGCTGGGGCCCGGCGTGCACCGTCAGTGCGACGCGTCGGGCTGAAAGGTGCGCGTAACTGGCGTAGCCCAGCTCCCACGGCGCGGCGGCGCAGTCCGCCGGCATGGGCGCCACGGAGTGCGTCGTGTGGCCGTCCCAGCGGTAGAGGTTCCACCAGCCGCTACGGTCGCTGAGAAATGTGAGGTTGCCATTGGCGTCCCATTGAGGTTCGACGACGGACTCATCCGGTCCGCCGGCAACCTGCTGAGCAGCGAAGATCGATCTATCTCGGTAGTTGGCTACCCACAGCTCAGAGCCATCCCACGGCATCCGGTCGGCGCCCCATTGCAACCAGGCAAGGCGCTCGTCGTGGACCCGCGGCGAGCCGAGGAAACCGGGCGACGCCAGGAGCGGACGCGGGGAGGTTCCGGTTGCATCGAGGGCGACGATCTCATCGCCGGCCAGTAGTTCCCGTACGGCAACAAGCTCCGTGCCGGTCCACGTCAGATTCCCGTAGGAGACGTGCGGCTCGACGGCAGTAGTCGGAAACGAGGTTCCGGTGTCGTCGGCTATGTGGATGGCTTGGTCGGCGCGGTCGACGTAGGCGACCGCGCGGTCCATGACCGCGTACGCACCTCCGCCGTAGGCGTGGATCGACGTACCGACATCGACTGACGAGGGTGTCACCCGGTGTACCTGGGGATTGCTAGCGGACGCTGAAAAATCCTTGTTGGCGGACAGTTGAGTCCCTGCTCGCGGACAGCAGAAATCCTGCTGGGCGGTCAGGTGATCTCCGTCTCGGGCACGTGAAAGTGGATCTCTCCGGCCGGTTGGCTGCTGGTTGCTGACCTTGCAACCGACCCGACCGGAGAGACCGTGACCAAGTCTGACAGGGAGATCATGGAAATCTTGGAGTCGTACGACGCGACGCGTTGTGCGCATTCGGCGGCGCAGCTGGCCGGGTGTGACCCGAAGACGGTGCGCCGGTATGTGGCGCTGCGCGACGCCGGTGTCGGGGACCCGCTGCGGGTTCGGACGGCGCCGCGGCCGAAGTTGATCGATGCGTTCCTGCCGAAGGTGGAAGAGCTCGTCGACATCTCGAAGGCGAAGATTCGCGCGGACAAGGTGCACGAACGGCTGTTGGCGATGGGGTTCACCGGCACCGAACGCACTACACGGCGGGCGGTCCGGGAGGCGAAGATCGCGTGGCGGGCCGGGCGGCGGCGCACCTACCGGCCGTGGGTGCCCGAGCCTGGGTTGTGGCTGCAGTTCGACTGGGGCGACGGGCCGCGGATCGGCGGCAGGAAGACGTATCTGTTCTGCGCGTGGCTGGCCTGGTCGAGGTTCCGGGTGGTGATCCCGGTCTTCGATCAGACGATGGGCAGCCTGATCGCCTGCCTGGACGCTACGCTGCGGCAGGTCGGTGGGGTGCCCGCGTATCTGCTGGGCGACAACGCGAAGACCGTCACGGTCGAGCACGTCGCCGGTGTCGCGGTCCGGCACCCGACGGTGGTCGCCGCTGGGCGGCATTACGGGGCGACGGTGCACTCGTGTGAGCCGTTCGACCCGGAGTCCAAGGGCGGGGTCGAGGCCACCGTTCGGGTCGCCAAGGCCGATCTGGTGCCCACCGAGACCAACCTGCGCGGCGCCTACGGCACGTTCGCCGAGCTGGTCGCCGCGTGTGAGCAGTGGTGTGAGCACATCAACGCCCGGGTGCATCGCGAGACCGGCGCGGCGCCGGTCGATCGGCTCGCAGTCGAGCGTGGTCATCTGCATGTGTTGCCGGCCGAGCCGCACACCGCTGCGCTGGGTGACGAGCGTCTGGTCAACGACGACCAAACAGTCCGGGTCGGGTCGGTGCGGTATTCGACGCCGCCCGGGCACGTCGGCGAGCGGGTGTGGTGCCGGACCGTGGGTGAGGAACTGGTCATCGTTGCCATGACGAGTACGGGCACGGCTGAGATCGCCCGGCATCAGTTGTCCACCCCGGGCAACCCGCGCATCGTCGACGAGCACTATCCGCACCATCCGGGCGGCAACCATCCGCGCCCCCCGCGGCCGCGGGCCCGCAGCAAGGCCGAAGCCGATTTCCTGGCCATCGGCGACGGCGCCTATGCATGGCTGGTCGAGGCCGCCGCGACCGGCGCCAGCCGGGTGCGGGCGAAGATGGCCCGCGCGGTCGAGTTCGCGACCATCCTCGGCCTCGACAAGGTCGATCAGGCCCTCGGTCTGGCCGCGGCGGCGGGCCGGTTCGACGACGCGGATCTCGGCGCGATCCTGGACCACCTGGCCACCCGGGGTGAACCCGGCGACCTGGTCCGGGTCGACGAGAGCTTCTCCGCGCAGCCCGGCACCGCCTCCTGGGAAAGGTTCGGCCGATGACACCCACGCCCGTCACCCCTGCGGTCGTCGAGCCGGGCGTGGTCCTCGACGCCGATGAGGCAGCCGACCTGGCCCGGCTGCTCGATCTGGTCGAGGACTGGCTGCTGCACGCCGACGACGACGCCCGCGCGGACCTGGCCGGCTTCCTCGACGGCAGCGGCAACGGACACCTCGCCGCAGCCGGCCTGGCCACCCTGCTCGGACACAACGCCACGACCCTGCACCGCCGGCTCAGGAAGGCCACCACCCGATGACCCGCACCACCAACACACCGGCGCCGGCCCGGTCGGCGCCCGCCCTGCCCGACGACCTCGACCGGCTCCTACGCCGGATGCGGCTGCCCTACCTGCGCGCCGCCGCCCCGGATGTCATCGCCACCGCCAAGGCCCAACGCTGGGACCCCGCCGAAGTCCTGCGCGTGCTGATCAACGAGGAGGTCATCGGCCGGGACGCCGCGACCCGCCGGCTGCGCCGCAAGACCGCGAACTTCCCCACCGGCAAAACCCTGGCCACCTGGCGACCCGACGAGTCGTCCATCTCGGCAGCGACCCAGCAGGCGCTATCCACCCTGGAATGGATCGGCCGAGCCGAGAACCTGGCCGTGTCGGGACCGTCGGGCACCGGCAAGTCGCACTTCGTCGAAGCTCTCGCCCACCACGCGATCGAGGCCGACCTACGCGTCGCCTGGTTCACCCTCGAAACGTTGACCGCCACGATCAGCCGGGCCAAAGCCGACGGCTCGACCGCCCGCACCGTCACCCGGATCTGCCGCGCCGACCTGATCGTCGTTGACGACATCGGCATGCTGCCCGCCGGCCAGGACGCCGCCGAAGCGTTCTACCGCATCGTCGACGCCGCCTACGAACGCCGCTCGATCGCCGTGACCAGCAACATCCACCCGTCCGGCTTCGACACGTTCATGCCCAAGACCTTGGCCACCGCCACGGTCGACCGGCTCCTGCACCACGCCCACCTGATCACCACCCAGGGCGACTCACACCGGCTACAGCAAGCCCTCGCCGGCAAGGGGGTGAAAGCCCTGACCTAACCACCGCAAGGAGATCACCTGGCCACCGGCACGGATTTCTGCTGTCCGTCCACGAGGAAGATCAAAGGCCATCGGACAGGACTTCGTCCTGACCCTTGACAGGGATCGGGAGGTGACCAGCGCATGAGTGCGACCCGGCCGTCCTCGGCTGGAAACGACTGAAGCCACCACGCCGATCCGCGAGCCCACGTCAATGCGTCGACCGACACTACGGCCTGCGCCACATCGGCAGGATCAAGCCGTCGCGGAAGCGCCGAGTGCTGCACTGCAAACCTCCCTCGATAGGAACGGCTCGGGTCGTGATCGAGCCTACGGTTCGGATGATGATCGAATATGCCGGATTCGGACGATACGCGCGCAGCTGCGCGCGTATCGTCCGACCGTCGCGCATCCCGGGCAGAGGGGCACGGTGTGGTGATCGTGGCCGGCTGGGTGTTGCCGATGGAGGCAATAGTGATTCTGCTCGTACTGTCAGCTGTGCCAGTGCGGCCTGGCACGAACGTGAATCTTGAGCGTCTCTCCCTGTCCAGGGGGTTTTCCGAGGTGGGAGCGTTTCCTCCCCTTTAAATTCCCCCTGAATTCCCTCCTATATGGCGTTCTCCCGTGTCTTGCGATGCGTGACTGTGGAAGTCGGGTGTGGCGGCGGCCTCACCGAACCCGAGATTGAAGATCGAGCATCATCGATCAGGAGTGATCCTGCACCTCTCGGCGCCTGGCTCAAGGAGGACAGATGGCAACGCCTACGGCCCGCCCGCTCGCGTTCGTCGCGTTGATAGGGCCACCGGGCGTGGGCAAGAGCACCGCTTCCGGTCGGCTGGCAGAGGCTTACGGAGCCAGGTTGTTCCGGTTGCGAGAGTTCGCGCAACTGTCATGTGCCGCCGGTTGGGTCACTCCGGAAAGCTTCCTCACCAACGACCTCCTAGGCTGGTTCTCGGACAACACCGTCGAGGCGTTGATTGGCGAAGCGTTTCTACGAGGGCGTTTCCCGCTGAGTTCGTTGGTTGTGTGCGAAAACTTTCCTGGAACGGCAGAGCAGGTCCACATTCTGCGCCGCACGGCGCAATGGTTGGGCGCTCCGCTGTCGATCGTCGAGCTAAACGCTGACGACGATGTCTTGCGGGCCCGGGTGGATAACCGATGGGTATGCGGTACGTGCGAACCTGATCTTGACGGCCAGCCGCATCGTCCTGCGCAACCTAGCCTGGAAGACACCGGCCGGTGTCAAGGCTGTGGTCAACGGCTCTCGCGGCGTCAGAGTGACGACCCGAAAGCCTTCGCGCGACGTCTGGAGCGATACCGCAACCGGCTGTCCGGTATCCGTGCCGCCGCCGACTCCTTCGGCGTTTCGTACCAGCAAATCGACACGACGAATAGCGACCCGGCCGACCTGTCGCGCTTACTTCGTGATCTCTCCCCGGCCTGTCTGACCGGGGTTAAGAACGACATCGACAACGTGGGCGCCGCACCGGCACCGGCACGGTGACGTGCTCACCGCGCTGCGCCGCCCCGAAGGCCTCCGTTGGAAGGAGCACGATGACCGCCACCCCCCTCGGCTTTCCTCGCACGGTTCGCGCTGCCGGCTCACTGCCCCTGCTGGCCGCCCCTACTGTCCAAGGCACTACTGATCGATACGGTCACGCGCGACTTCCCGCCGGCGCCCGCGCCGTCGACCCGGGCCACGTCGATCGCATCGCGTACGGCCGTTTCCGCAACCTGTACCTGTACATCACGAACGCGTGCCAGCTTCGCTGCGAGCACTGCTACATGGGCGAACGGCTGGACGAGGCGCAGCGCATGTCCCTGGACCAGTCGCTGGGAACGCTGCACTACATGAGGAAGATGGGCAGCTCGAAGCTGACGATTCTCGGCGGAGAGCCGACCCTGCACCCCGACTATGAGACGGTCATCCGTGCCGCGAAGGCGATGGGTTACGAGCAGGTAATCACCACCAGCAACGGCCTGGACCCGGCGATGCGCAAGTTCGCCATAATGACCCCGGATGACTTTGCCTATGTTCAGATCAGCCTTGATGGCGGCTCAGCGGCGAGCCACGACCGAATCCGCGGCGCCGGCCGGTTCGACGAAACCCTGGCCAACGTGGCCCGCCTGGCCGCGGCCGGCTTCGACACACGTCTGATCTGCACGGTGAACAACGTCAACGCCGGCGACGCCTTAGATCTCCTGGGTATTGCGGACAAACTGGGCGTGTCGCTCGTCAAGTACCACGTGTTCAGCACGATCGGCGCCGGCTCAAGCCATGGCGGCCAGCAGATGGCGATGGCCCCGCGCGAATGGATCGCCTTTTACAAGCAACTTGAAAGCGTCGCTGGCCAGTATCGGACTCGAGTCTGGTACCAGCCGACCTTCGCTCTTCGCGAGGACCTGCCCCGCTATGCAGACCAAGGCTATTACGGCTGCATCGGCCGCACGCTGGACCGAGCGTCGATCTTCCCGGACGGACGTATGTACGTGTGCTCCTATCTGTTCGACACCAACCTGTTCTACGCCCAATTCGACGACGGGCAGCTACGTGTGAACAGCGGCGACAACGAGTTCGACCTGTTCACTAGGCCGTTATCGCGCCCGAGCTGCGGTTCGTGCACCGCGGGCTGCGGTGGCGGGTGCCCGGCCGAGCAGGTCGTCATGAATACCTCGGCGTGCGCCGAGGACCCCGAGGTGGTGTCCGTGTGCCGACTGTGGAAGGCCGACATTGTCACCCGGGCCACGGCCGGCTGACCGCCCGTTGTGTATACCGGCGGGGCAGCAGAGTCCGCCCCTAGGGCAATCAAGAACAAGGAGCCAGACTTTTATGGCGAACGAGAAGAACCAGCGCGCCCAGGTCGACGTGCACCTGATCCTGCGCCGCGGCGACGATGTTCTGCTGGGTCAGCGAATCAATACCGGCTTCGGGGACGGCTGCTGGCATGTGCCGTCCGGGCACGGCGAGGACCACGAGTCGTCGCTCGGCACGCTCGTCCGCGAGGCTGAAGAGGAGACCGGCGTCATCATCAAGGCGAAACAGGCGCGGCTCGCCCACGTGCTGCACCACTGGACCGGATCAGGGCGCATGGCCTTGTTCTTCGAGGTCACTCACTGGTCCGGTGAACCGGTCGTCACCGAACCGGACAAGTGCGCCGCGTGGGAGTGGTTCTCGCTGGACGCGCTTCCTGAGCAGATGATCCCGTACGGACGTCAGGCGCTCGAGCAGTACGCCGCCGGCGAACTGTACTCCGAGCGCGGCTGGCAGGAGTAGATGATGACAGCGGACCGTCCGCTGGACCTGGTGTGCTTCAGCTACCTCGCCACCGCGAACGTGCTGACCGTGGACGCCTACCCGCGTGCCAACGGCGGTACGGTCGTCACCGAGATCGCCGCATCCCTGGCCGGCGACGGTCCGCTGACCGCCGTGACCGCCGCCAACCTCGGCTTGCGCACTGCACTGGTCAGCAACACCGTCGGCGGCGACCCGTCCGGAACCCTCGCGCTGGCGTGGCTCGACCAAGCTCATGTCACCCACCATCTGCGGCCGGCTATCGACAAGATCACCCCTCAGCTGACGATCATCTCCGATACCCGGACCAGGACGTGGTTTGCCGCCCTGCACGACGCCTACACCGGCCTGGCACACGTTCCCCTGGACCTGCTCGGCCGAGCCCGCCTGGCCTATATCGACTGTTACACGGTCGTCGCCGGCGCCGCTGAACGTGCCATCCGCAATGCAGGCACCACCCCGCTGCTGCTGAACCTCGGCGGCGACACCCCCACACCGGTTCTGATCGATGCCGCGAACGAGCGCACCGTGTTGGCCGTCCAGACCAGCATCGACGAGGACTCCGTTGACACTGCCGGCGACGTCGCCGCCACTCTGCGACGCCGTTTCACCACGCCCACTGTCATCGTCACCGTAGGGCGCCACGGAGCCGTCGCGGTCACCGACGACGGCATCGTGCGAGTACCGGCGCCGACGCCGCAGGCACAGATCCGGCATACCCACGGTGCGGGAGCCGCGTTCTCCGCAGGCTACGCACACGCGATCCTGTCTGGCGCCGACCTGCCGGGAGCGCTCGCCGCCGGTTGCGCCGCCGGCACTCGACACTGCACGAGCCCTGGAGCCCCCATCCCCGTGCGGCCATCGGCTGCTGTCCCCGTATAAGGAGCCAACGGATGACTGTTGACCTGTTCACCCCGCTGAGCACCATTGACTGGACCGATCTGCCCGCGGTCGCGGCGGCCAGCCGCACTGTGCTCGACGCGCTCGACCAGGACCGTAGTGACCTCCAGAAGCTCGTCGACGGGGCCGTCAGCGACCCCGACTTGACCCGGCTTCACGAGCACTATGACATTCTCGACAAGATCGTCATTCACGATGATCCGACCGGCTGGCGGCTCCGCCTGCACGTCTTCCTGCCCGGGTACTTCGATCGGCCGCACACGCACCGCTGGGACTACGTCAGCCGCCTCCTCGACGGCAGCTACCAGCACACCCTGTACGGGACCGCCGACCAGTTCGGCGACTCCGACGATCTGTCCGGCATCGACCCCCGGGCCTTGATCGCCCGCATGGTGCGCACCGAGTCGTCGGGCAGCACCTACGCCCTGCACCACAGCATGATCCACTCCGTGGTCGCGGCGGATTGGACCACGACTCTGATCGTTCGTGGTCCGGCCGTCACCGACCGGTTCGTTGTCTCCGACCGAGAGAACGCCACCGTTTGGTGGCAGTACGGCGCGGTACGGGAAGACCCCGCAGCGCAGGCCGCCAAGCGTATGAGCGCCGCTCAGGTCACCGCGAGCGTGCAGGGACTGCACGATCGCGGCATCTTCGGCTAGAGCGTCGCCGTACCACCGGAAGTTGCGCTCCACCCATCGAGCGCCGGCCCGCGGAACTACAACCTCATCAACGGCCGATAGGGGCCGGCGCTTACGCCGGGCCGCGGCCGGCGTCGGCTGACGCGCGCTCGGCCCCCAGCCGTGATGCCGGGACAGGCGGCCCAGCTTGCCTCCCGCCGTTGCATCACGCTGCCCGCCCACGCCGATTCGGCAGGCAGCGTGATTCCGGCTCGCACCCCCTTCAGCCTCGACGTGTGGCGCGCCCGCTAAAGCCTGAGATTTGGAGACCTGGTGCTACTCGACAACCCGGGCAGTGACGCTGCTCCGCCGACAGATCACCTCACCGCCTCCTTCGATGCCGTCGTGGTGGGCGCCGGACCGGGCGGATTATTCGCCGCGCTCCGTGCGCTCAGCGGTGGCTCCCGCAAGATCCTGATCGTCGATGCCGGCGACGACGTCGCCGAACGGCTACGTTCCCGCCTTGACCGGCCGGACGATTCGCAGGTCATCACCACGGGTTTCGGCGGCGCCGGGCTGTTCTCTGACGGCAAGCTGTGCCTGTCGCACCGCATCGGATCGACTATCGCCCATCGATTCCCGGCCGCTCATGTCCTCGAGCGGCAGCGGGCAATTGATGAGCAGATCCGCTCTGGCGATGCCGCGCCGCTGCTGGGTAGCGACGCCGCCGCCACCGACCTGCAGGTATTCGCACGGCCATCGCCGTGCTGGCAGTGGTGCTGCTGGCGTGCCCCGTGCTGATGCCCTGGACGGCACTGCGCCCGGCGGGCCGCACCGCACCGCTGCCCGCCCCTGGAATCGGCCGGCGGGAGTATCTGCTGACCCCGGCTCACCGCTCCGGTGCCGGCCGGAGCGGAAGTGACCAGCGATGACCACGGCGCCCTTGGGGGTCCTGACCGGCGAGCGCGTCGTGGTGCGTGCTCCTGCGCCCGGCGACGAGCATGCGCTGGTGGAGATGGCCACCGACCCGCGGGTGCGCCGCTATCTGGGCGGCCCGAAGGATCAGGGGGCTGCTGAGGCTGATGCCGCCCGGAAGGTCAGCGAAGCGCAGTGGGGTCAGTTCGTGATCGTCCGTCGACCGGGCCGCGGGTGTGGTGGCCGGTAGCGGCAGTGTGGCCCGCAAACGCGGGCCGTGGGAGATCTCCTACCAGCTGCGTCACGCGTTCTGGCGGCTCGGGCTGGCCGGTGAGGCCGTGACGCTGGTCTGCGACTGGTTCTTCGCCACCACCGAGGAGAACGTGCTGATCGCTACGACTCAGCAGGCGAACCTGGCCTCACAGCGCATGCTCGACCGTCTCGGCCCGGTAGGGGCGGGCAGCTTCGAGCAGTACGGCCTGACCCAGTTGCGATTCGACTTCCACCGACCGGACCACCGCGCTCCCTGATCACCGGCGAGACGTCCCGGCCTGGCGGCCCCACCCTGGAGGAGGTTGTCGTGACTGATTACACCGCGACCCCCCTGCCGCGCAAACGCATGGGCACCGGCGTCATGTTCACCAACCAGGACGGACACGTTCTGCTCGTCGAGCCGACCTACAAGGACTACTGGGAGATTCCGGGTGGTGCGGTGGAGGCTGACGAGTCACCGCGCGCCACCACGATCAGGGAGATCGTGAGGAACTCGGGCTGGCCGTCTCGCCCGGGCGGCTGCTGATCGTGGACTGGGTACCGACCCGCGAGGACCGCACCGAAGGACTGATGCTGCTGTTCGACGGCGGAATGCTCACCCCGGACGACAGGCTGAGTGCCAACTATCGTCGAACGTCACAGCAGCTGTGGTAACCAGCCGTAGGTGTTCCTTTCAATACTGGTTCGTCACTCGCTCGGTCGAATGCGGCGCCAGCTGAGAGGCTTCGGTGACGCAGATGTTCGCCGCAGCCACAGACTTACCCGCTATCTCGGCGCGACAATGAAGTTAGGGCTCGATGAGCATCTTGGCGTGAAAGTCGCGCTCGACGGATGCTGGTGCGATGAGCCAGGCGCACCCTCCCACCACTGGATCGGGCTCGGCTGCTTGGGGGAGCGCGAGCTATGACAGTTCCACGTCTCTGCCGGACCGTCCGTCCGCCCCGGGTGACCCCGACGGCCACGGCCGTTGGGCGCAACTCGACGTTAGCGAGGACGGCGAATCGCTGTTGTGCCACGAATGCGGACAATGGAAACGCGCCCTGGGTACCCATGCTTGGTACCGGCACGACATCACGGCCGCGCAGTACCGCCAGCGACACGGGTTATCCTCTGGCCAGTCGCTCGCGTCGCCGGCGTCCCAGCAGCGCTTTTCGGCCCTCCCGCAGGCTCAGGAAGGCAGCGCAGGGCGCCGCGCTCTGGAAGCACACCGTGACCCAGACCGCGCCCGCGCGGCGATGACGGATGAGGGGCAGCGCCGGGCGCAACTTCGCGCGACTCGTGCCCGTACCGGCACCCGCGCCCGCCGGGGCAGGCCGTTGACCCCGGACGAGGTCGCCGAACTCGCCACCGCCGCAGACATCGGCACGTGGGCGCACACCGCACAACGACTCGTCGATGACGGGGTGCGGCAGGCCGAGATCAGCCGCGTCACCGGCATCCCGGCGCCCACCGTGTCTCAACGCCTGCGCCTGCGACGCTGATCATCGAGGATCCGACTTCGCGCCGGCCATCGTGGCATACAACCCTCGCGCGACCGCGTCAGCCTGGGCTATCCTGACCACGCCGTTTATGAGCCCGTTCACACGGGGACGGCCCGCCTCCCGTTTGAGGGGCTTTCCCCGCGCATGCGGGGTTCCCGGTTATCCGAGAGGACCCCGTTATGTCCGAACACGTTCCCGCCGGTCGGCTCGTGCGCTCCTGCGTCTGCGGGCAGCCCCTCCACGTCGGCTCGGTCCTTGCCACTGAAATCGAGCAGGAAGGTCCATACCAGGCCATCGTGATCCGGGTCGGGCCAATGGTGGCGGAGCCCCTGCACCGGACGCTTGCTCTGGTGTCGTTGACCCGCGGCCAGTTCGTGCAACATGTCGGCGCTCTGCTCCACTGGCAAATGGGGGTAGGCGAACCGGTCCGCTGCGGCAGCGTGGATGACGTCCCGCCGCCCTGCTTGGACTCGGCGCCCGGGTGCCAAGACGAGCGCCAACGCCGATTGGTCTGGCAGAGTGTTCATACACCCGATTTGTTCGGCACGACTTCGGCCTGAGCTGGCCTGGCCGCGGGCGTGGGCCGCCGTTTCGTCGTGAGCTTGTCGCGTATCCGGTAGCTGATGCCCGTGAGTGCTACGCCGGCTCGGCCGTGGCGGCGGCTTGGAGCGCGGCCGATAGGCTGATTGGTTCCAGCCCGAGCAGTCGCAACACGTAAGGCGGCAGAAGGGCGAACAACAAGTGGTAGAGCCCGTCGGGCTCAACCTTCTGCAGCCACGTCAGCTGCCGGGCCTGCCAGAGCAGCATCACTGCGGTGCAGGCTGCGCCGTGCGGGGTGGGTTTCTCGTGGACGGCGATCTGGATCTCCATGCGCATGGGGCCGAAGGCGGTCGCGATCATCCATTGCAGGACAGCGTCACCCGGTGTGCCTGCGGAGAGCTCGGCCTCGACCGTGTCGCAGAGGTCGAGCGCCCACCTGCGGCGTTCGACGGCTGCCGCCCAACCGGAACGCAGCCGCTCCAGCGTCGACTCCTCGACGACACGGCGTAGCTCGACCCGGACGTCGCCGGTCGGCAGCAGTGTGTTCCCGGCTTCGTCGGCCAGCTCGGTGGCCTCTACCCCGTCGGGAAATTCGAGCATCGAGGCGCCGGGCACGGCCGCGCCGGCGGGACTCATCGACCGCACGAGCGCGGCCATGCCGGTCCCGTTGAGCTCGGAGCCGTCGAGTGCCACGGTCGTGGACATCAGCTGGAAGTCGGCCGTGGTGAAGGGCTCGGCGAGCCCGGGTCTTTGTCGAACGCCTTCAGTTCGGCGGGGGCGAAGGAGATCCCGGCGGCCTTGATCTTGGCGTCGATGCGGCGCATCCGCTGGGGGATCAACGCGGTCGTGTCCCGGCCCGGCAGCCGCGCCGCCGCTTCCTGCGCCCAGTCGCCGGGGTCCTGACTGCCCGTGCCGGGATCCGGCAGGTCCAGGGCGACCGCGGAGAGGAAGGCGGCTCGGACGGTCGGATCAGGCACCGCGTGCCCGTCGCCGAACGCCCGCAACGCTACGTCGTAAGTGCGCTGACCTCGGCGAGCATTCAGGCCGAGCCAGATGACCAGGTCAGCCGTGCCGAGCGCGGGCTGCGAGGAACTTCCACCGAAGCCCTGCCTCATGGGCGTGTTCGCGGGAAGCAGACCTACGTGACGCCAGTGCTCGAGCTGCGTGGCGGTCACGACGACCTCGTGTTGCCGGGCGTGATCGATCAACGCCTGGTCTGCAGAGCTCGGTGGTTTCCGGGGCACGTCGTCGAAGATACGCGGCCGCCTGCCCACAGCCCCGCAAACTCATCCGGTTCAGGGATCTACAGCGGTGTTTTTCTGATCGTGCCGCGGCCACCAAGGCCGCTGATCCCCGAACCAAGGAGAGCCCGAACTATGCCTAGCCGCCGAATGTCAACCTGTAGGAAGCCGCGCCGCCGGCGTCTGCCTTCTGCCAGCCCCAGCGCCGCGCACCGGACCCGAGGCCGCCGATCCGCGGTCACCGGCGGCCTCGCCGTCCTGGCCGTCCTGGCCGGCCTGCTCGCGGTGCACAGCCCGTCGTGGGCCACCGGCCTCGACACGGCACTGACCGTCGCCGCGGCCTGCGGGGCGTTCACCGCTCGCCGGCCTCGCTGACCGACTGGCAGCGGCGCAGCCCGGTGAATGGACTGAACCTACAGCAACCTGCTTGGCGACACCTAGCGCAACGCCTAGAGTGTTGCTGTATGAGTAGCCAGCGAATCCCATTGATGGGGGCCCATGAAATACGCATCCGACTTGGCGGGGTGAGCCGGCAACGGGCTTACCAGATCACCTGCCGTCAGGACTTCCCCACACCGGTCGCCGACCTGGCGCAAGGCAAAGTGTGGTCTCAAGAGGACGTCGAAGGCTGGTTCAGGAAGCACCGGCGGGGCCAAGCCGAGGGCGAGAATCGTTGACCCCGGAGGATGGCGGCCTGGACGGCCTCGCCCCTGGCGGGCGGCCACCTGAGTCAAGCGCTGCGTGCGAGGTGAAGGTAACTGCGTGCCCCGCGGCCACGAGAGCACACGTCATGCGCAGACACGTAGCGCCGGGCAGAACGCGCCGGCGTCAAACGGGGGATACCGACCGTAGCTAGAGGGCTTCGGCGTCGTTAGCTACCGCAGTGGAGCATCGTTTTTGACGATCGCCCCGGCACGGCACGCGGAAATGCGTCTGCGAAGCCACCGGAACTCCAACTGGGCACGGTGCGACGGGAGCGGACCTGTTGCGACCACCCGGCACGCTCACCGCCCACCTTCTTGCTGGGCGGACCTGTCGGCTCCGAAAGAAAACTCACTAGATGACCTTGTACTCCGCACTTGAAAGCCATGGCCGCCACCAACTCCTCGCCACATACCTTTCCGGTGATCGTTTAGTGACCAGCACCGTTACCCGACTTCAAGAAGGCGAGAAAGCCAGCGAGCTGGTCGACGTACTAAATCGTGTGGTGGACGCCGCCCGGGCGCCACTGACAGCCATGTCGGAATGGCTGGAACGCGACGGCCCTTACCCGGAGGGGCACGTGGAAGCCCTACTCGATCCCACGCGGCGCTCAGAATTGCTGACCACCGGACACTCATTGTGGTATGCCTACGCGACCGCAGAACTTTTCTACGCACTTGCAGATCTTGACGAGGCTGTCGCCACGATACCGTCTGCAATCAGAACTGCCGTCCTGCAGGAAGTCAGAGAAGTCGGTGTAAATCTCCGAAAGTCCTCGGGCGGGCGAGGAATTCGCAGCATTTTCGGCCCACGGCCGCTAGGTCGCTACAGTACCGAGTTGAACCCGGCCGGTCGCAACTCGTTCCAACAAGCCCTTGGTGGATACCAGCACGTGCCGCTGGCCGAGCTCGCCGCAGCGATGCGCTCCATGGTCGCTGCGATGCGGCTGACCCGCAATCAGCACGTCCACATCGACATGCCGTTCTGGGCGCTGGTCGTCGAAAATGGAGACTACGCGAACTGCATCCTTGAGGTGTCACCAGCGCCATCAGCCAGTAGCACTTGGAGGATCACGATTCGTCGGTGGGTCGATGTCGGTAAAGTCGACCCTGACCTAGATTGGGTTTTGGATTGCGAACTGCCGCAAACGCCGCCACTTACCGAGATAATTCAGCTCCTCGATCTGGCCGTGGACCCAGCAGTCATCAATGGTTGGTCAGAGACGCAAGTCGGATTCGCTCTAGCTGGGACTTCATTCCTCGTGACGGAACGTAGCGTCGGATAGGGTCGAGTCAGTCACTCCTCGCGGCTGAACCTTCTGCGTGGCCCCGCGCGTAGCTCGACGGCCTTCGATGCGACCAAGCATGGGTCTCGGGTTAATCCGGCAAGGATGCGCCCAAGAGCAGACGACTCACCCGCCCGGTTCAGTGCGGCAATGTTGATGCGGTCAGTGCTTCATTCACCGTGTCGCTGTGGTCGAACCACCAGCGCAGCAGCTGACCGTCGGAGAAGAACAGGTAGTCGCAGCCGCGGTCCTGCTGCTCGTAGTGCCGATGCAGCTGCCAGGTCCCGGTGACCAGGTCCCACCAGCGCCGGTGCGCGGCGTCGACCAACTGCGCGTCACTGATCGATCGGCGGGCGCGGTAGCCGCGGATGAAGGCAGCGATGCGTTCGAGGTCGAGGGCGCCCGTGCCGGTGTCGGTGAACCAGATCGTCGCGGTCCGCACGATCTCGGCGGCGTAGCCACGGACATCGAGGCGGTCCCAGTCGAGGATCGCGTTCACCCGCGTGGCACTCGGGTCGACGAGGATGTTCAGCGGCTGCAGGTCCCCGTGCGTCCACCCCGCCGGTCCGACCTCACCGCCGGATGGCTGGCGGTCTGCCACGCGATTCAGCAGAATCTGCCGCTGCTGAATTTCCCGACGGGCCAGGTCGTCGAAGCGATCACCGGCCCTGCGCCCGGCGGCCTGTGCGTAGTGCTCGAGGCGGACCTGGGCCTCGCCGGTGCTGGTCGGACAATCCGGCAACCGATCCGGTGCCTCGGGCAAGACCGCCGCGAGGGCGGTGTGCAACCGCCCGCACACCGCGCCCAGCTCCGCACATGCGTCCATCGGCAGATCGTGGCCGTTGAGGTGGGCGCCAGGCATCCAACCGCTGGCGCAGTACCACTCGTTGTTGATACCCAGCAGCGTGTCGCCCTGTTCGGTGGAGCAGGGCAGCGGCACCGGGATGTCCTTCATAGCGAGCTGCGGCAGGACCCGGTGGACCTCGCGCACCGTTGCCGGCGGCCGATCGCGAAGCTGCTTGACGGCATAACGGCCGGTGCCGGTCGTCATCCGCCAGTTCGCGTTCATCAAACCCTGCGGTATCCGCTGCCAGGACAGCACCGTGCCCAGCCCGAACCCTGCGGCGATCTCCGCAGCGAGCGATACCTCCAGCATGTCACCGGGCATCGACGCAGCCTCAGCCACGGCCCACGGCCCGGCGCAATCCAGTGACCGCGTCAGCGGTCTGGTCATCGAGCCACTGACGGTGCTCGCGGTCCTCAACCACATCGAACAGACTCTTGTAGAGCCGCTGCTCGCGAGCGAGCCACAGGACCCGCATGGCCTGGTAGGTGTGCAGCGATCCGCCGTCCTCGGCGATCTGGGCGCAGCGCCGCTCGGCGCCGGGATCGTGGCGGCCCAACCACAGCCCGAGAAGCGCAAGATCAGCGCCGCGCGGATACATGCCGGCGAACTCGAAGTCGATGAAGACCAGCGGCTGCCCAGGGTCGGCCAACGCGTTACTGGCCAGCGGATCACCGTGACCGAACACCAGGGGAGCGTCGGCGACAGCGTCCAGCAACGGTTGCTGAACGTCGCCGGGCAGGTTCCCGGCGGCGGCATAGCGGCGGATGCGGGCCGGCCAGTTGGTGGTCAGCGTGCTCAGCAGACCTGGAGGAGGCTGCCACTCGGCGAAGGCCACCAGCGCGTCGATCATTCCCGCCACGACGGGCTCCGGTAGCCGTGGCGGGTACCGGTCGGTGTGTGGGGACGCCCCGGGTAGACCATCGATGATCAGCAAGCGGCGGCCGGCGTGATGCAGCCGCGGTACCCGCCACGGCGGCGGCGTGGTGGCGAACGCCCGATAGACGCTGACCTCGTGCGCGAAGCGTTTGACCCAATGCCGTTCGGAGCTGGTCAGCTGCTTGGCGACCACGTCCTGGCCACGCCAGCGGCCAGCGATGGTCACGGCTTTGTCGGTTCTCCGCAGCTGCTTGACCTGCTGCAAGCCGGGCAGGTCAAGCAAGGTGTCGACGTCGGTAAGGAACCCACCGGGCGTGCTGGCCATCTCCTCCACACGCTCATCCTGCTGACCGTCCCGACGTACGTCGAGTACCCCGCGCGCACGCTGGTGGCCATTCAACGCGAGCGGCTTGCGGACAGGAACGGTGATCGGGCCTGCGCGCCCCACCTGGTCATGAAGGCCGCTGATCTCTCGGCTCGCCTGACCGCGGGCAACCGTTCGGCCTTCGTCCAGAAACCCACGAGGTCGAGGTAGGCGACTCCCGCCGCGTCAACCAGGACAGCCCGGGACAACCCAGGACAGCTGCGGACAGCTATATCGCGGTCAGCTGAGCAGGCAGGGTCGTCAGGGAAGCGACCGACGCCGGCCCCCGACACTCCGTACCGCATCCAACGGCGGCACGTGAACCGAACCGGCGGACACCGGTCGGCGCGTTCGCTGCCAGCTCATCACCCTGCGCCGCGGACCGGGCCCACCACCCTTCCCGGAGGCAACCATGAACAAGACCATCGCTCGTACCGGAGCCATCGTCACCGCCGCTCTCGGCCTCACGCTCCCCGTAGCCACGCCCGCTCTGGCCAGCGCGGACAAATGCAAAGGCGACGCGTACGCCAGCTGCGTGGCGGTCAACGGCAGCAAGCTGCACGTCAACTCGATCAAAAGCCGCGTCGCGCTCTACGCCAAAACGTGCCGGACCGGCCACAGCCAAGTGCTGATCAACGGCAAGCACTACGCCGACTCCAACAGCGGCAAGGACAAGGAGTACTGCTCCGAGTCGATCTTCGGTGCCGAGGTCACCACCGGCACCTGGAAGGTCAACCGCGACTACGCCAAGGGCACCAAGATCTGCTCCAAGTTCTGGCGCTACACCGGCGCGACCGGGCCCGGCACGTCCAACGGCTACTCCAGCTACGGCACCGCCTGCGCCACCGTCGGCTGATCCGCACGGCTAACCACAGCGGCCGGTGATGCCGGCGGCATCACCGGCCCCGTGCCGGCACCGCACGTGAAGCCCTTTCCGCTGCCGCCGTGACGCCCCTATCCCCTCCGTGGAGATCTTCCATGACCCTCGCCCTCACCCGTGAGTCCAGTCCGAGCACCGCTGTCCCTGAGGTGCTGCGCCGCTACCGACTCGCGATCAGCCTGATGTTCGGCATCGCCGGCATGACCATCGGCACCTGGACCGCGCGGATCCCCACCATCCAGCACAACATCAAGATGGCCGACAGCAAGCTGAGCATCTGCCTACTCCTCCTGGCCGCTGGCGGCCTGCTCGGCATGCGCGCCGCCGGACGGCTCATCGACCGCCACGGCAGCACCACGGTCATGGTTCTCCCGTCACTGGCCCTAGGCGGGGCGCTCCTGCTCGCCGGGCACGCCCCGACGTGGAAGACGCTGGCCGCCGCCCTGCTCACCTTCGGCATTCTGCACGGCACCCTCAACGTGGCGATGAACGCGGCCGCGGTCTCGTGCCAGACCGCGTACGGACGGCCGATCATGACCTCGTTCCACGCGCTGTTCAGTATCGGCGGTGTTGCCGGGGCACTGCTGTCCGCAGCCTGCGCCCACATCGGCCTGAGCGTTGCCGACGCCTTCGCCGCTGCCGCGGTCATGTCTACCGCTGCGGCCGGGTGGGCGATCCACCGCTTCATCCCCGCGCCTGTTGCGAGCACCGACAGCCATGAAGCCACCGCTACGGCGGCACCGGCGCAGCGCCGGCCGCGAACCCGGATCCTGCTGCTCGGCCTGCTCGCGTTCAGCGCGTTGATCAGCGAAGGAGCTGCAGCCGACTGGGCCAGCACCTACCTGACCCGCCTCGGCGCGACACCGGCCATGGCCGCCACCGCCTATGCGGCCTTCGCCGCGAGCATGACCATTGGCCGGCTCGTCGGTGACCGCCTCACCGCCGCTGTCGCGCCCGCCGCCCTGCTGCGTGGCTGCGGCCTGATCGGCGGCGGCGGGCTCGCCCTCGGCCTGATCGGCGGCACTCCGGCCACCGCGATCGCCGGTTTCGCCTGCCTCGGCGCCGGACTGTCCTGCGTCGTCCCGCTGCTCTACTCCACCGCCAGCGGCCTCGACCCGGCCCGACCCGGCGCAGCGCTGTCACAAGTCGCAGCACTGGGCTACCTCGGCTACGTCCTCGGACCGGCCATCATCGGCGGCGCCGCCATGCACATCGGCCTCGGCAACGCCCTGCTCATCCTCCCGGTCCTCGCGACGCTGCTGGTCATCGGCGCGCCCGTGGTGCATCGCAGCCGCGGCCGACACCACCGGCCGGCGAGAACCCGCAGCAACACCACGCTCGCGCTGGCCTCGAGCGACGACACGAATCGCCCCGCCGGCCAGCTCCTCGCGCCTGATTTCCCTACCAAACACGTCGACCATCCGGTCACCGAGCTCGAAGGAGCACTGCGATGAACACCACCCTGACCCGCACCGCCACCACCACGGCCGTCGCCGACGCCGCCGCGGCGCTTCCCCGGCACGACACGACGATCAGCGCGACCCGGGTTACGGCCCGGAAACGCCGGCGCACCCCGCTGCTGCTGATCTTCGCCGCCGCGGTTGCCGCGGCCCTGCCGCTGATGGGCGCCACCCCCGCGCAAGCCGCCACCTACCGAGACCCGACCCCCGGCTCCGGCAAGCTGTCGGCCCTGGCCGCGTCCGGCTGCAGGGCGTCCCCGTACTCGTTCCACTTCGAGGGCTACGGCAGCCTGGCCTTCCCCGAAGACCCCACCGGCCAGTACAACTACTCGGTCACGCCGGTGCTGAAGACCACCTCGCAGTGCCGGGACATCAACGTCAAGAACACGACGCGAGGCAAGATCCGCGTTTGCGTGATGTTCGGCAAGACCAGCAACACCTGCAACTACTACACCACCATCGCGGCCGGCGCCTGGGCCAACGCCGCCACGAACGTCAAAGACGGCACGTACTTCCGGATGCGGGCCGGGATCTTGTACAACACCTCCGGCTGGGCGACCGGCGCGACCGGGGTGTCCGACTTCTGAGCCGGCGTACGCGCCAGCGCAAGTCCCCAGATCGGCGGCAGGGTGTCGTCGCGGTTCGCAGCGACACCCTGCCGTCCCGCCGAAATGGCGGCCGCCCGGCCCGGCCCGCCACGGCCTGGGCAACCGACCTACCTTCTCCGACGCCGACCAGCTCGGCCGGCTCGCCGCCGCCCCTCTCTCCGAGCGCGGCGGCGCACTCGGGCCTCGACGCCGCCGTACCGCGATCGCACACCCATCGGCAGAAACCACTCCCGGGAGGCACCCTCGTCGAAGTTGATCTGGAACGTCGTACCGCCTCGCCAGCACAGTGTGGCGGCGACCCGGCGGAAGACAGTGTCGGCGCCCACCGCCCTCCACCGCCCGATCGCCGAGCGGATGGCGTCGACCTCGACCGGCGCCGTCCGCCGAAACGGCCGGTGACGCTACAACATCTCCAGCGGTTGTGGGTCGGCCGGCGGCGGGAACGCCGTGTCGAGTGTTGTTACGTCCTCCGTGCTCAGATGCAGGTCGCGCGCTTCCGCGTTCTCCCGGGTGTGTTCGGGCTTGGACGATCGGGGGATGGCCGCGACCATCTCCTGACGCCGTAGCCAGGCCAGCGCCACCTGAGCGGGCGTGGCACCGTGCCGGGCGGCGACCTCCGTGATCTGGGGATGGCCGAGCAGTCGACCCTGCTCGATCGGGGAGTACGCCATCACCGGGATTCGGTGCTCGCGTAACCACGGCAGCAGGGCGTACTCGGGACCACGGCGGGTCAGGTTGTACAGGATCTGATTGGACGCGCACGAACTCCCGCCCGTCTCGAGTAGATCCGTCATGTCGGAAAGATCGAAGTTGCTCACGCCCCACTGCCCGATGTCACCGGCGTCGACGAGTTCGGCGAACGCCTCGATCGTCTCCGCGAGTGGATGTGGGCCGCGCCAGTGCAGCAGGTAAAGGTCGATGTGGTCGACGCCGAGTCGTTGCAGGCTGCGGCGGCAGGCCTGCACGGTTCCCCGTCGGCTGGCGTTGGACGGAAGTACCTTGTCGACCAGAAAGACGTCCGCGCCTCGTCCGGCGATCGCCTCGCCGACGAGTTCCTCGGAAGCGCCGTCACCGTACATCTCCGCAGTATCGATCATGGTCATGCCCAGGTCGAGCCCACGGCGTAGGGCGGCTATCTCGTCCCGCCGCCTTGTGGGGCGCTCGCCCAGGTACCAGGTTCCCTGGCCGAGCGTGGGCATCGTCTGGCCCGAGGGCAGCTCGATCACGTGGGTATCGAGGGTCATGTCGCCCTTTCCAAGAGCCTGGGTACCAGTGGATTGCCGGGGTTGTCGGGCCGATCCGCGGGTCGACCGATCGCGGCTGCCGATTGAAGCCCCCGGGTCGGCATGGGCTGTCTTTGCCAACACCGATCCGGGGGACCTGCAGCGTGTAATGGAGACCTCGTCCTAATACGACGTGCTGGAGGCTCCGTTCGGCTGGAACACGGCGCGCACACAGCCGTCTTTCTTGTCCTTGAACATCTGATAGGCGCGCGGGCCTTCTTCCAAGGGCATCACATGGGTCGCGAGGTGCTCGGTGGACAGCTCGCCGTCGGCAAGGTGCTGCAGGATCCGCGGGATGTAGCGGTGGCCGTGCTGCTGGGCGCCGCGTACGGTCATGCCCTTGTTCATGATCGCGCCGAAGGGGAACTTGTCGACGAGCCCGCCGAAGACACCGAGGGCGAACAGGCTGCCTCCTTTGCGGCAGGCGTAGATCGCCTCGCGTAGGGCGGTGGGCCGGTCGGACTGCAGCCGCAGTTGCTGTTTGATTTGGTCGTAGAGGTACTGGGGTCCGGTGCCGTGGGCTTCCATCCCGACGGCCTCGATGCACACGTCGGGTCCGCGGCCGCCGGTGCGTTCCTTGAGCTCGGCGACGACACTGTCCTTGGTGTAGTCGAGGGTCTCCGCGCCGATGTGCTGGTGCGCCTGCTCGAGGCGTTCGGGGAGCCGGTCGATGACGATCACCTGCTCGGCGCCGAGCAGCATCGCCGCGCGGGCGGCCATCTGCCCGACTCCTCCGGCTCCCCAGACTGCGACGGTGTCGCCTGGTGTGATGCCGGCGAGGTCTGCCCCGGTCCAGCCGGTGGGGGCAGCGTCGGAGGCGAACAGCGCCGACAGGTCGGAGACCCCGTCGGGGATTGGGAACGCACCGTGGTCGGCGTAGGGGACCCGGATGTACTCGGCGTGGCTGCCGGCGAACCCGCCGAGAGCGTGGCTGTAGGCGAAGCAGCCGCCGATCGCCGATCCCCACATGGTCTCGGTCAGCGCCGGGTTGGGGTTGCCGTTGTCGCACAGCGAGTACAGCTCCTGCGAGCAATACCAGCACTGCCCGCAGGCGATGAACGAGCACACCACCACCCGGTCACCCACCTGGTGTTTCTGCACCGCCGACCCGACTTCGACGACCTCACCCATGAACTCGTGGCCGAGCACGTCGCCGGCGCGCATAGTGGGGATGTAGCCGCCCAGCAGGTGCAGGTCGGATCCGCACGTCGTGGTGAGCCGTACCTTGACGATGACGTCAGGGTCGTTAAGAATCTTCGGGTCGTCGACCGTCTCGACGCTGGTCTCGTTGACTCCAGTCCAGCACAGCGCTCTCACAGCACTCCCTCCCCGCCGGCCCGCTGGGTGGCCGCATCCACGATCGCCCCGGTCGGGGTGTGTGTCCGTCGGCCGTGCGGCGTCGGGTCGACGCGCAGCACCTCTCCGACCTCGATCAGCTGCTTGGCCCGGCGCAGCGCGGCGCGGACCTGCTGACGCGGGTCGTCTCCGGACAGCCGGGCGGTCGCCGAGGCGAGCCCGGTGGGCTCCGGGCTGCGGAGCCGGGCGCGCAGCTCGCTGCCCTTGTCGCCCGGTGCGGCGCGCACCTCGACCTCAATGAGGTCGCCTAGCTCAGCCAGGGGGCCGGGAATGCGGTCGTCGCGCATGACTTCCTTCGGGCTGCGGTTGATGGTGACCGCCCGCCACCGCGACCGCGGTTCAGTAGCCTCACCTGCGCCTCCCGCCGTCCGGCGTTGCAGGTGCCGGACCAGCGCGACCGCGGCGCCGCCGGCGGCCAGGACCGCGGTGCCGGTCACGCGCGGCGTCATCGGGCACCACCGGCGTCGGCGAACATCTTCACGATGGCCGTGCAGAACGCGGGCAGGTCGTCCGGAGACCTGCTGGTGATCAGGTTGCCGTCGGTGGCGACCTCCTCGTCGACCACGGTGGCACCGGCGTTACGCAGATCCGTACGGATGCTGGGAAACGAGGTCAGGGTCCGGCCGGACACCACGCCGGCTTCGAGCAGCGTCCACGGGCCGTGACAGATGGACGCCACCGGCTTGCCGGTCGCGACGAAGTCCCGGACGAATCCCACGGCGGCCGGATCGACCCGCAGCTTGTCCGGGTTGACCGTCCCGCCCGGCAGCAGCAACGCGTCGTAGTCGGCGACCGACGCCGAACGCACCAGCGCATCAACATCGAACGTGCCGGCCGCCTCTAAGTCGTTGTTGCGCGCCTGGATGACCCCGTCGTGCAGCGAGAGCAGCTCGGTGCGCGCCCCTGCCTGGTTCAGCGTCTGCCGGGGCTGTTCCAGTTCCACCCGTTCCACGCCGTCGGCGGCCAGGATCGCCACCCGCTTGCCGTTCAGTTCGCCTGCCATGGTTTCTCCGTTGTGGTCGGGGGGCGGCCGCAGCTGAGCGCGGCCAGATTCTGAAGGCGGTACTGGGGCAGCGCGCCGGCGGGTTCACCGGCTGCACACACCCCGGCATCGCCAGGTAGCCCTGCCCTGTCAGGCGTTGGCCAGGGCCGGCTTGAGCACGACCTTGGTCCAGCCGTCATCGCGGGCGTCGAAGTGGGCGTAGGCGTCGGGCCCCTGCTCCAGCGGCAGCTCGTGGCTGACGATGAACGAGGGGGTGGCCTTGCCGGCGGCGACCAGGTCGCGCAGGCGCCGGTTGTACTTCTTCACCGGGCACTGCCCTGAACCCAGAGTCTGGCCCTTGAACCAGTGCAGGCCGTAGTCGAACGCGATCTGACCCTGCTTCGCGAGCTTGTCCACGCCGCCGGGGTCCTGCGGCACGTACACCCCGACCGAGCCGATGCCGCCGGTGAACCGCACCGAGGCCACCAGCTTGTTCAACGTGTCGTTCGGGTGCTCGGTGCCGTCGGGCTCGTGAGCCTGGTAGCCGACGCACTCACAGCCCCGGTCCGCGCCGAGCCCCATGGTGTGCTCGAGGACGGCCTGCACGGGGTCGACCTTGCTGTCGTCGATCGTGATCGCCCCGATGCTTTCGGCCAGCCGCAGCCGGTCGGGGTGCCGGTCGACGACCATCACCTTGCCGGCGCCCTTGAGCGTGGCCGAGTAGGCGGCCATCAGCCCGACCGGACCAGCCCCGTAGACCACGACCGAGTCGCCGGGGACGACGCCGGCCAGCTCGGTGGCGTGGTAGCCGGTCGGGAAGATGTCGGCCAGCATCACGTAGTCGTTCTCCTTCTCGACCGAGTCCTCGCCTAGACGTAGGCAGTTGTGGTCGCCGTAGGGCACCCGCAGCAGCTCGGCCTGACCGCCGCCGTAGGGGCCCATGTCGGCGAACGCGTACGCCGCCCCGGCCAGCTGCGGGTCCGGCTGAGTGGTCAGGCAGTAGTTGGTGAACCCCCGCTCGCAGTTCTTGCAGAACCCGCAGGAGATGTTGAAGGGCAGCACCACCCGTTCGCCGACCTTGACCTTGTCCACCCCGTCGCCGACCTCGATCACTTCGCCGAGGTTCTCGTGGCCGAACCACCGGCCGGTCTCGAAGTCGGTGCGGCCCTCGTACATGTGCAGGTCCGACCCGCAGATATTCGCGGCGGTGATGCGCACCAGCACGTCGGTGGGACGCTCGATCTTGGCGTCCGGGACCTCCTCAACGCTGACCTTCCGAGGCCCGTCGTACACCAGTGCCTTCATGTCTGCTCCTAACTCAGGTTTGCTCGCCGACCGAGGGGTATCCGCGCGTTGCCGAGGCACCGCGAGCCTCACAAGCGCCAGCAAACCCCGAACCCGTCCTGCGGCGCATCGGCAGAACAACCGACGACGGCATTTGACGTTGCGGCGGACCACGGAGGGGCGACATGCATCGAACAGCCAATGCGGGGCGCATCGCCGTCGAGGTCGCGCGGATCGCGGCAACGCCCGACGAGCCGGCCGAGCGCGCCGCGGCGCTGCTCGAGCCGTTGCACCGGCTGCTGCCGTTCGACGGGGCGTGGCTGGCGCTGTGCGACGAGCAGCGTCGCGGTCACCGCTCGCTGGTCAGCACCGGGTGGGACCGGCCCGCAGCCGCCTACCTGGACGGGCCGGTCCTGGTCGACGAGATCGAGCAACTCGGCATGATCGGCTCCCGCACCCCGCTGCGGGTGGCCGACTTCGCCGCCCCCGCGAGCGAGTTCCGGTCCTGGGCGGAGTGCCTGCTGCCCGCCGGCCTCCGTGAAGGCCTGGGCATGTGCCTGTTCGCCCCCGACGGCCGCCACCTGGGCGTCCTGGGGCTGTTCACCAGCAGCCCCACCATGCCGTCAGACGCCGCCCGCGACCTGCTCGCCGCCCTCGGGCCGACACTAGCCCAGGCGGTCGATCCCCTGCGCACGATCGCGGTGGCGGCTCGGCTGGTGCGCTCCGCGACCGCCGCCGTGATCGTCACCCGGACCGGCGCCGTGCTGGCGCTGCCCGGGCTGCCCGGCCACGCCGCCTTATGTCCCGGCTCGCCGGTCCTGGGCGCGGCCCGCGCACTGCTCGACGGGCCGCACACCTCGTTCCTGCTCGCCGCGCCGGCAGAACCTGGCGGCTACCTGACTGTGACCGTGCTGGACGTGCCCGATCACGCCCCCCGCGATGCGAGCGCGATCGTGGTGCTCTCACCCTGCGGAGACCTGCACGGACTGACCCGCCGCGAGCTCGAGGTCCTCGGCCTGCTGATCGCCGGAATGCACAACAACGAAGCCGCTGAGTGCCTCGGCGTCACCCAGCGCACCATCGCCACCCACATCGAACACATCCTCACCAGGCTCGACGCCGGCACCCGAGCGCTCGCCGCCGTCCGCGCCCAACGGCGCGGGCTGTACATACCGCCTGCACTCCTGCGGCGAGACCAATGCACCTCCTAGGTCGTACCGCCTAACAGACAAGATTGTCACCACTGCTATCCGTCGTCGCGATCTTCTTCACTCATGGGCTTGCGGGTCTGACTCGCTCGCTCACACGCGAGCCGCGCCTGCTCGACTAGCCACTGCGGGTTGCCCCGCAGTTCGGGTTCGGAACGGGCCGGCCATCGCGAACTCTGCGGTGGCCGGATACGAACTCGGTCCGCTGAGCCGCCGCTAAGCACCACCCGAGCTCGGCAGAGCCGTTTCGCGTGAAAGTCTTGGTTCACCGATCAGGGCTTCGCCGACGGATGGGGGCGAAACCGCCAACGACCGGTGAATAGCGCAACCTCGGAATACCGACTCTTCACCAGCAGAGGAAGGTCACCGTCGAGGCGATCGTCGGCGGGATCACTGGCGCCATCGAGGACCCGCGGGCCCTGCTGCTCGGCCGCATCGACGGCCGCGGCCGCCGGCTGCGCTACATCGCCCGGACCGTGCCGCTCGCGCTGAGCCAGCGCCAGGAGATCGCCCAACTGCTCACCACTACGACCGGCGCCCACCCGTGGCCGCAGCCGCTGCCCGCGGCCTGGATCGGCCAGCTCGACCGACGCGAGCCACAGCCCTACGTCCAAGTCGAGCCGTTGCTGATCGCCGAGATCGTGGTCGACCAGGCGTACGACCAGGGCCGATACCGCCATCCCGTCCGGTACCTACGCATCCGCGCCGACCTCAATACTGCTGACGTGGAGCTGTGGCAGCCGTAGGCGATCAGCCACCGTCGCCGAACGATTCGACCACCGAAGGGTCCCGGCCCGGCCACTAGTTGCCGCCTGAACGCAACCGCCGGGTAGAGAGGCGGCGGGGCTGCCGCTGTCCGGCCGCTGGCGGGGGAAGACTCACCCTTGAACCGCCGGGCTCGGATGTGGTCGACCGGAGCGCGAACTGACTGCCGACTAGCCCGATCCGGGAGCTTGAATGACCGCCAAGCTCGTCTCGCAGGCCTCGACGAGAGGTCGCCACAACGGGTGAGGCGTTGCTGGAACGACGATGTGGGCTTGGTGGCGGGCGCGGGTCATGACGACGTACAGCAGTTTGGAGCCCGTGGGGAACGGCGGCCTTTCTCTGCCGTGGTACTCGTCGTCCTGCAATAGCAGGATCGTGGTGTCAGCCTCGCGGCCTTTTGTTTGGTGGAGGTTCATCACCTGGATGGCGCGGGGGCGTTGGTTACCCGCGCCGACTAGCGCGCCGTTGCGGGCCGCTTTGAGTGCCGCGCTGACGTCGTCGAATGTTGAGCCGCCTGCGAGTTGGCCGATCGCTGCTCGCGTTTGGGGCATGGCCCGAGCCCAGGTTTCTTCTCCTCGGGACATTCCGACCCGGGCGTAGGCGCCGGCGACGATGTCCGCGAGTTCCGGGTACTCCGGGCCGTCCGCGGCTGTGCCTGCCTGCCGTAGTTCGCGAGCCAGAGTCAGCAGCCTGGACTCCAGGGCTAAGTTGCTTTTGTCGAGCATCTGAGTGGCCAACGGGGCCAGGCCACCACCTTTGACGCGAGTGTTGGCCGTCACGTAGACGGCCAGCGCGCGTCGGACGTTGGCGCCGTCGATGTTCAGCCCGAATTGGAGAAGGGCATGCTGTGCCGCGATCGCCTCTGCATTGGCCTCGGTGAAGCCGACCTGTTCGTGGACGATGCGTTGCCGCACGAGCAGATCGGACAGCAGGCTGGTGGCCGCCATCGTATGGGTGAAGATGTTGACGGTGTGCTGGCGCGCCCTGGCATCGCGGATGAGAGCCACGACGTGCTCGAAGACGTCGGCCGCCGCCGATCGGGTCACAGTGAGGCGCCCGCCGACGACCGCCTGATGGATCGCGGGGTCATCGAAGTGTCTTTGGCGGGCGGCGTCGGCCGCGGCGGGGAGCACTCCGCTGGGGTCGCGGTGACTGGCCGCGGGTAGCGGCAGGGTGATCGCGCCAGGCAGCGACTTCGCGAGCTCGACGCGACGGGCCGGATTGATCTTCTTCATGTCCTCGTAGATCGCCTGGTTGAGGTCGCCGAGGAAGATCCGGCGAGCCCCAGGGGCGATGAGCTGTAGAAACTCCCACTCGGTGTCGTCGGTGTCTTGGAACTCGTCGCAGATGACGAGGCGGTAGCGGGCCGCGTAGTGCGCGGCGATCTGCGGAATCTGCAGCAATGTCGTGGCGGCCGGCATCAGTTCGTCGTAGGTCAGGCCGACTGGGCCGCCCGGCACCTTCGCCTCGGCGGCACTGAGAACCCCCTGCGGCGCGGGGAAGCCGTGGCGCTCCCCGAAGTCGTTGATCATTCGCCAGGCCATGCCGTGGAACGTGGACACGTCGATCCGAGACAAATATGGGCCGATGACGCCGCCCGCGCGGTCGATCACCTGCGTGACCGCGGTGCGGGAGAACGACATGAACAACACTCGGGCCTGCGGGGGCAGGCGAGTACGCCGTCCGCTGAGGATCGCTGCACGCCGCTGCTCGCCGCGTTCGGTATCGCAGCTGTGCAGAAATTTGCCAGTCGCGGCGGCCGCCGTCGTGGTTTTGCCGGTCCCGGCGCCGGCCAGCACGATCGTTACGGGTGCGGTGCTGTCGATGACGGCTTGTTGGAGCGGCGTCGGTTTATACGTCATGCGACGTCGGTCGCATCCGCGGGCGCCGGCAAGTCCTGGATGTCGACCGTCGTAGGGCCCGGGTACGAGGAGGACGCCGCGGCAGCCACCTGGTCGAGGACGTGGACGATCAGTGGTGGCGGCGTTCCGGTTTCCTCAAAAAGCGCTGCGAGGAACGGCTCGTGCAGCGACTTCTTGTGGAGCCGCGCCCCGACGGCAGCGGCAACGTTGAGATCGGGTTTGCCCGCCGCTGGATCCTCGCTGGTGTAAGTGAGCAGTGCTGCGCTGGCCGCCCGGACGGCGGCGATGCTGGCGCCGGCCAAGAGCGCACCTTCGATGGCAGTCTTCGGGGGCAGCCGGACCACGACATCACAGCTGCTCTCAAGCGCTTTGATCGTCTCGCCTTCGGCTTTGTCCCGGTCGACCAGGCCGATGACCCGGAAGCCGAGCTGGCGGGCCAGATCAGCGACATAAGGGATCTCTCCGATGCCGCCGTCCTGCCCGGTGCCGGCAGCGATGAGACGCACGCCCGCCGCGGACAGCGGCGCACCATGGGGAAGGCGCTGTCGGTCGATGGTCCCGTAGACCACGAGGTCGTGAGGTCCCTCGACGATCGTCACCGTCGGCGAGGTCAGGGCGGGCAGGAGCTGGGTGTGGAGCTGCCGCATCGCGCGGATCTCTGCCTTCTCCACCGGGCGCTGCAGCCGATGGCAGGCGCGTGCGCCGCCGTGGCGGGTCAGCCGTACGAGTTCTTCCGGCTCGAAACTGCGTGCGACCTCGGGGCGGCGGGTGGATAGCCACACCTGTCCGGCGCTGGCCCGGAGTTGAGCCGCGAAGTGCTCGGCGTTCGCGGTGTCCAGCTGATCGCCGAAGTCGTCGGCGAGGATGATGGCGCCGGGCGCTGTCGCCAACATGATGGCCTCGGCGACCCCGAATGCGGCCGCCGCGGTGCTGCCGTGGTTGGTCAGGGCCAGCGGGCCGGCATCGTCCAGATGAACGGTCGGCTGCAACGTCCGCAGTAGGGCCTCCGCGGAGCCGTCGTCCGCGCGAAAGCCCACCTGGGTGGTTCCGATCGGTGTGTCTGCCAGGCTCGCGCCGACGCCACCGCTGGCCAGGGCAACACCGACGGCCTCCGCCACTGCTGCGTGGCCGGACAGTTCCTCGGCGGCGCCAGTGACCTGAGTCCGGAGTTTCTCGAAGGCGCTGCCTGCGGCTTCCGGGTCGAGTTCGTCGATGATGCGCCGTAGCGGTGAGCCCGCGCGAAGCTGCAACGGACGACCTGCGGTGAGCGCGACAACCGGTAGTGCCCGCCGGGTCGCGGCGGGGACTCGGCTGAACGTGCCCACATCAGGATTGCTCGCCAGCGGGAAGTAGACGACCTGTTCCAGGGTCTCGGCGTCCGCGTCGTGGGTCAGCCGGTAGGCGAGGCGCACGCACCACGAGGCGGCCGGCTCGGCTTGGTCTTCAGGTACAGCACACCCATCAACTCCGGCAGGTTCGAGAAAGCCCTCGAAGAGCTGTTCGAGCTCCGGGTCGAGATCGATCAGCGTGACCTCGATGTCTGCGAAGGTCGATGCCTCTGGAGAGGAAGCGGGAGTCTGTGCTGGCAGATCGTGCTCGCCACTCGACGGTTCGGTGCTCTCCGGCTCGCCGATCGCAGAACTTGCAGTAGGGAGCGCAATGCTCTGCCACAGATCAGCCAGAACGGGGTTCGTACGAGTGGACTCCGGTAGCAGTACCCGCGAGAGGGCCGCGAGAATGTCTGAACGCCCTGCCCGGGGTACCCCGACCAGGACTACATGGCCGTCGCTGCGCAACTCCAGGTGTTGCCAGCCGCGGAAGGAGTTGATCACCAGCCTGCTTACGCGCACGCCGTATTCTCCACGATCGAGCGGTAAGCGGCATCCAAAAGCCGGAATTTCATCCGTTCGAGGGCCCATTCCGGCCATCTGCGAGCCATGACACCGCCAGCGACTCGGCTGATTACGGCGGAGACGTGAGCCGCCGCGGTCGCGCAGCTGGTGGACGACAGACTTGCGGACTCTCGGCTGGCTGACCCGGGCGATCACCCGGCCCTATCAGGATGAGCCTGCGCCGCCGCGACCGCGCCAGCAGTCAAGATCCGCAAGTGGTGCCGGGTCTGGCGGACGAAGCCAGCGCCAGCCACGAAGAAAATGTCATAGCCTCGCGTCACTATGAGCCTATGGCCGAAACCGTCGCACCGCTGCCGCGTCGTCGTCGTATCGAGCTGCCGATGCTCGAGGCGCGGAACCGGTTCACGCAGCTCGTACGATTGGCTTCCCTGACCGGCCAAGTCACGGTAGTCACTGATCAAGGGCGCCCCGCAGCCGCGATACTCCCGGCAGGCGCGGCGGTCATCGACGAGCCGTCCGCGGAACCCAACACTCACACGGGAAGTGCCGTAGCTGGCTGGATGCGCCGTATCGAACAAGTCCGAGAGGCGGTCCGCCGCCAACACGCGACGCGGATCAGCGAACTGGAACACGCGCTGACCGACGCCTGGAACATCATCGACAGGGTTGCACCACGAGGGTCAGACCGCGCTGCCGACGAGTTACGCGTCGCCCAACGCGACGTAATGTCCAAGCCGCCACCTGCTGCCAGCTCGCCAGCACGATCGAGCTGAAGTCCATGGCATCGACTTCTCTCGTGGAGACGCCGTTGCGAGTTCTTCCCCCGTGGAATTCGCAACGGCGTCTCGTTCGCCCTGCCCCGGACGGATCGTCCTGCGGAAGGCTCAGCGCGTGGCGTGAAACGCCTCGACGACACCAGTCGGGATCCGGCCCCGGTCGGACACCTCGTGGCCGTTCTTCTTAGCCCACTCCCGGATCGCCTGGTTCTGATCACGGCTGGACCTGCTGGGCTGGGCTGCGGCGGTGCGGGACGTGACACGGCTCGCTGCCGTCCCCCGGCCGATCCTGGTTGCCTTCTCGAGGTAGGGATCGAGGACCTTGCGGAGCTTGCCGGCGTTCTTCTCCGACAGATCGATGGTGTAATTCACCCCGTCGAGCCCGAACTCCACAGTGCGATCGGCGTCGCCGCCGTCGAGATCGTCCGTCAGGACGGTAATGACTTGCTTCGCCATAAATCAACACTCCTGTTTTCACGACCTGTTCGGTCGTCGCCGTATCAACATCCACCATAGTCGTGACGTGCCGACATCCAGCGGGCCGCCACCGGCACTGACCAGGAAAGAGTGCCCGAACGCGGTGAGGCAGCGAAGCGAAAGCCCTCGCTGCCCAAGATCTTGTAACCGCGGCAGACACCGCCAATGCGGGCTACTGCGAAACACCCGCAGACGGGGACCGCACAGACTGCGCCGGCCGCTGACGGCGCTGTCGAGCCACCGAGATCAGCGCAGAGGCGAGCCCGCCCGCCGGCACGGTCACCGGCACACCAGCGCCGTAGACGCTGACCACGCCGCACCGGCGGCAGTACCACGACCGCCGCCAAAGTCCGACCGCCTCGTCGGCCAGGGGACCCATCACCCGGAGGCGACGCTGCCGCGCTCGCAGCACCCAACCACTGCCTGCTGCCACGGCCAGAAAGAACACTGTCCCAAACCACGCCGTACCGTCAGCAGGATCCGACACCGCCAGCAGGAGATTCCACATCACCAGCAGGGCAGACCCGCCGAAGACGATGGCCGGCCCAGTGGCGGCAGGTGGTCGCCTCGGCGCGGCCAACGCACGAGCCAACCCGCTGACCTGGGACACCCGACCGGTGACAGGAACGTCGTAGCCAAACCGGCCGGTCACGCTGCCACGCACCACTCCGGTGGAGTGACCGGCGCGTACTGCGGCCGGCACGCTCACCAACTGATCGAGGCGACGGCACCGCAAGCACACCGCGTCGTGTGCCCGCTGCCGCGGGAGCTGCCTATCGCTCATGCCCATACCTCCATTATGGAACGAAAAGCTCGTTCGGACGCGCGCAATACCGACGAAGCGTCGACCGGGCTGCGCGTAAGCCGGCCCTGAAAAAATCGCTGGCCCTGACCGACTCACGCGCAGCACCAGCAGCCTCAACAACGCTCTCGGACACGGAGCTACGTCAAGCAGCCTCGCCCATCCCTTCGATGAAGGGTGAGATGTTGCCCTTCGTCTTCTTCGCCGCCTTCTTGCGGCCCTTCTTTGCGCTCTGCATGTCCGTGACGGTCCCGTCGGTGAGCCGCTCGTCAAGAGCCTTCAGTCGGGCCTTGTCGCCGCGCGTCAGCCGGTGCCCGTAGACGTCAAACGTCGTCTTGATCGAGGCGTGCCCGATGTGGTGCTGGATGACGAAGAAATCCCACCCGGCGTCAATCAGATACGCCACGTGCGAATGACGTAGGTCGTGGAAACGGGGCCGCTGATGCAGCCGTGTCGTGCATTCGCACGACGAAACGGCCAAGTCGCTGACCCGCCGCACCTTCTTGCCATTACCGACCTTCGCCGGGGTCGGCGGATGAGCTGCACACCGCTGCGCCGCCGCAACGGCCTTATCCCAGTACCTCGACCGGAAATTATTCGCGTCCCACGGCTTACCTCCGGGAGCAGCGAAAACCAGATCACCGCGACGCTTGCCCTTAATCCGTTCGGCCAGCAACGCGGCCACCGTCTTCGGCAGCAAGATGGAACGCCTCGACCGCTCCGACTTTGGCTCGGCGAACGTGCCACCCCGGCGCAACGTCTGCTCGACATAAATGACCGGCCGCTCGCCGCGCAGATCCACAGATCCCACCTGCAGACCGAAGATCTCGCCCATCCGCATTCCCGTCCCCAACGCCACCCGCACGAGATCACGGATCGCGTCCGGGCACGCAGCGACAAGCAGACGCGCCTCCTCGGTCGACAGGAAGCACGCGTTGTACTTGTAGACCTTCGGCAGTCCGTTGCTCCGATGGCCCGGCTGGCGGTCGAGCGGGTTGTCAGGTCGGAACCGCGGGACCGCATCTCGCATGACCATGCTCAGCACAGCCCAATGCTTCTGAACGCCTGCGGGCATCAGATCCGCCGACAGATTCACTTTCCACGGGTCGACGTCCTCGTCCCGGCTGATCTCGTCTACCCGCAGATCACCCAAGACTGGCACCACCCGCCCCCGCAACATGCGGGCGTACTCCTTATGGGTGCTTTCCGCCACGTCGACCTTCAACGTCAGCCACTCATCCACCCAGGCGCCAAGCGTTGGACTGCGCTCCACCTCCTCCCTCTGCTCGTCCTCCGGCTCGTCGTCGACCCTGTCGATGCCCAAGAGCGCGGCGTACACGTCTGTGTCGCTGATCCTGTGGTGACGCGCCTCGGCCAGATCCTTGGCCGCCTGCGCCAGCTTCTCGGTAGCGAACGTGCACGTCTGCCAGTCACCCTTGCGACCCGCACGCCACCGAACCTCGTAAGACCGCCCACGCGGTTTCATAGATGCCATGCCCAGGAAAGTAGGCCGAACAGGTGTACGCATGCGAACACCAACGAGGCATGTCGGCTCCTACTGAGCGTAAGAACCGGCACCCTGAAAACCATCTGACCAGGACTTACTTGCAAACGTGCAGGTCACAGCTTGTATAAGTTCGAACTGGCAGTGTGGGGGTTAGGGGTGGGCAACGAGCAGATATTTGGCTGTCTCGATGATTTTGGTGCGCCGTTTGTGCGCGCTTTTCTCATTCTCGTGAGGGTCTCCGCGGATTCCAAACACTTGACGGAACTATCCTTCTAGCCCAGGTTCCTAGGACGCTTGGGGGCTGTGTTGTTGTCGGCTGATTCGCGGGGGAGGGGGCGGCATGTCTCGGGCTCAGTCCTGCGGCCGGCAGCGACCAATCCAGCTGGGCGAGGTGGCCCGACCACGTGGAATGGTCCTATCAGTCGAGTTCGCTGGGGTCGATTCGAGCTTTGAGCTGGGCATGTTCGGCGAGTAGGTAGAGCAGGTTGGCGCCGTCGATGAGTTCGAGGGGCTTGCCGGAGGCGAATTCGTAGGCGGCGGGGCCGTAGCCGCTGGTGGTGACGAGGATGCCCTTGGAGGCGCCTTCGGTCTGCAACGTACCGTGCAGGTCGCGGACCGCGGACACGTCGACGGTGTTGCGGTAGCGCTTTGCCTGGATGACGACCTTGCCGCCGAAGATCGGCGCACCCACGAGGGTGATGAAGCCTTCAATGCCGTTGCGGCTCTGGGGCTTCGCGGACACCATGCCCAAGAATCAGCGTTGATCCAATCTCTCCCACTGCCATCGAGGTAGCAACCCTCCGTGGCGAGCGACATGCCGGCACAGATCTCGGGGACAGTATCCGCCGGGGACACCGTCTCCGACCGCCGCCCAGAACGCCTTCGCGTCATTCATGTGCCCGCTGCCGGTGTACCAGGCGACGGTCGGATGCTCGGCTCGCAGTGCCTCGAGTCCCGCGGCGGCGAGCCCGTTGCGCTGAAACTCCTCGACGGTGTACGGGCGGTCGGCCCAGCCGATCCCGCAGTATGGGCAGACGATGTACTCCACGACGAACGCCAGTTCGCCGTACAGGTTCGCCTGCCGGCACCGCCAACCGAAATAGCGGCCTGAGTCGGTGTCCTGCCAGGGCGTTGGTAATGTCGGCAGCTGGGTCACGTTGTATCGGGGCCGTTGGTCGATGCGACCACGCGTCAGGTGATACACCGCCGATCTGATCGGGGTCCGGCTCGACCACCGGCCGATATCGGTCAGCGCCTGCTCGCGAAGGCGCCGCAGATCCTGCTCAGGGTCGACGCCCATCCATCCTCCAAGTCGGTCGATATCGGCTGTCGCAGGCGCCGCGGGTCACGTGTGAGATCACCGTCGAAGGGGTTGCTGAATCATCGGTGGGATGCAGGGTCAGCGGCTGTCGGAGCATGTTGGCTGGGTGGAGCGGTCGCGGCTAGGTCGTTGAGCGTGGCGTTCACGACCGGTCTGAACATGTCGACGGTGAACCTGTCCGGTGGATCGCCCAATTCGCGCTGCACGTTCGGGTGCACAAGATTTCGATATTCGCGCAGGAGATGACCGAAGCGCTGGGCGTCTCGCTGTATCCATTTCTGTGCGTGTGCGGTTTCGATGAGTGTGTACAGCTTCCAGTCCTTGGGCGCTTTCTGCGGGTGTGGCAGGCGTACCGCGGCCGCGTCGAGCAGGACACCTTCCAGGAGACTTCCCAGCATGATGATTGCGCTCACCCACGCCCCGTTACGTTCACAGATGCGCGCCTCCTCCAGCCGGCCTTGCAGGATCGCGGCGAGGTCGGGGTCGCACACCAGATCTGCCATCGTGGCGTGCAACGCCACGTCGCCATCGTCCGCGGCTTCGCCACGGACCTGCGTCGCCGGACGGATCGTGGGCCGGCCGAGGTGGTGGGCGACCTCGAGACCCTCGACGGCGAGTAGCCGGTTCAGTTCCTCGGTGACCTCTGCGCTGGCTAGCGGGAGGTGTAGGTGCACGTACTCGCGCCGGTCGGCCAGGCGCTTGACGACGGCCTCAACGGCGCCAGGATGATCGCGGCGGGTCCGCAGCTGATTGGTCAGCCACGCTCTACGCGGTTCCTGAAACCGAGGAACGTTCGGCCATCCGGCCTGCTGCAGCAGTTTCGCCAGCTCGTTTCCGGTGCGTCGGACCGGTAGCCCGTCGCCGTCGCCGCAGGCGATACGGGCGATCTCGGACAGGATGTTGTCGTCGGCACCTTCAAGCATCGGAATCCTCGTGGTCGTCGTCTTCGCTGTCGGGAAGGTTGATCGGCGTCCATGTCTGCGTGCTGTTGAGCGGAGCCGGACGTAGGGATGTCGGGCCGATGCCACGACGGCGTAGCTGTTCCCACAGCGGGGCGAGCGCCGCCTCAGGGTCGAGCAGATAGTCGCTTTCCCGAATACGGACGATTTCCCAGCCGGTCGGCCGGAGTTCTCGTTCACGTTCGATGTCGCGGGCGATGTCGTCCGGCGTCATGGGCAGCGCGGGGGAGTGGCATTCGACGGCAAGCTGGCCGTTGTCGCCGACCACCAGCAGATCGATCGGTCGACCGTAGATCGGATATTGCGGAATGACGGTGAAGTCCTGGCGGCGAAGCTCACCGAAGACGCGTTGTTCGAGCAGCGACTCGAACGGGGTCCTCAGCCGGTCGGTCGGAATCTGGTCCAGGCGTCGGTCCATCAGGAACTTGGCTGGCGGGTTCTGCATGTAGGTCAACAGCGAACGACGCAGATCCGTGGTGCCGAGTTCGTCGGCCGGGACCGAGGTGAAAAGCCACAATTGGTCACGTGCCCGGCTGGCCGCCACGTTGAATCGCTGCCGATCCTTCCTGCTCGTCGCCGGGCTGGGTCTCGTTTTCACCACCATGGACAGCAGAATGACGTCGCGCTCGTCGCCCTGGAACGCTGGAGGATCGCCGACGCGGATGTTGAACCGTTTGCGGTTGGCGTGGCCGATCCGCTCGTCCAGCAGCTGGTCCAGCAGTTTGGTGTGGCGATCGGCGCCGAACATGACGATGACGCCGATGGACTTGTCCTGGTAACGGGGATCTTCGATCAGCTTCTTGATCCGCTCGACGATCTCGGCGGCTTCGGTGTGGTTGCGGATGCTGGTGCCGACCCCGTCCACATCCGCATTTTCCACCGGGATGACCACGAGCGGGTCGAGGCGTTCGGCGCCGAACTGCCGCAGCGGCAGCAACCTGCCCTGGTAAAACTCGTCCGACGACCACCCGATGATCTCCGGCATGCATCGGAAGTGCTCGACAAGGCGCACGACTCGCACCAGATGCGTCGACATGAGTTCGTAGAGGTTGGAGTCCGGGCCGAATCCCTGCCGCAGGTGATCAGGCATCTCCCGCAGGTATGCGTTGGCCATCCGCCAATATGCCGGCAGTTTCTTCGGCGGAACGCCGGGGCTGCACTGCTGGTCATCGCCGACGATGATCGCCCGGGGTGCCAGCCACAGCAGGAAGGTCGAGTCGATCGTCACCTGGCTGGCCTCGTCGACGATCACCACGTCAAAAGTGTCAGGTTCCGCCGGAACATCGCTGGCTACCTCACCGACCGGCATGAGCAACGCGGGAATGGCACGTGACGCGTCCCGCATCGCCGAGCGCAGGCTCTTGAGCCGCTGCGACTTGTAGGTTCCGCCGTCCTTGCCGAACAGGTTGACCGCTGTCCGGAACGCCTGCAGCGCTTTGGACATCGGCACGTCCTTGCGCATGATGAAATGCAGCAACGCTTGTTTTCCGGCCAGTACCTCGGTGACCTGGCGCAACCTCACTTCGACCTCGTCGAGGGCCTGACGACGCTCACGCTCGCGGTGCACACCGGACATGCCGGCCACGTGGGCCGCCGCCCGCGACCAGTTCCATGCGGCCTGCAATTGCGGCATCTGCTGGTCCCAGGCCGTTTCGGAGAAGCCGGCCCGGAGCCGCTCGGCCAAGTCGGGATGCACAGCGGCCAGCCGATCACCGAGCAGACCGCACCGCTGACGCGCCACCTGTCCGTCGTACACGTGGAGAAGGTCCTCGTAGGCCGCGGCGTAGCCGTCGGTGTCCCGGTCCCGCAGCGTTTTTAGCAGGCGGCCGACGATCGGTCCCGGCCGGGCAGAGGAACCTGCAGAAAGCAGCGTGTGCCTGAGCCGCTCCAGCACCTGAGCGGACTGTCCGGCAACGATGACGCGCGACGAGTTGCGCACCAGCCGCACGATCAGGTCCCATCGCTGCGCCGAGTTGATGAGGTATCGCGTGTCCGGCTGCAGGAGGGCCCGCTCGATCGATTGCCGCGCCGCTGCCATGCGCGCCAACGCGGTCAGGCTACTGTGCACGTCCTGAAGCTGGGCCAACTGCAGCCGATGCGTTGCTGTGCCCACGATGATGCCCAGGGCGCGGCACATCTCGACCACCGTGACGCAGGCACCGTCGGTCTGCAGCGCGGCGATCACCGCGTGCACCTGGACGAGCGACGTCGGTGGCATCCCTCCCACGGTGCAGGAGACTAGCAGCTCAGCCGCCTGCGACTGTTCCGGAGACGGGCAGAAACGGCGGACACCTCCACCGCCCTGCAGGTATGCACGCAGGCGTTTGGCCTGCCTCAGCAGCCGGGCGTAGTCCGCCTCGGACAAACCTTCGACAACCCATTCCACGTCACGGTCCCGCGCGGAGGTGACCGTCTGCAGGTGGGCGGCGATCTCGGAGAAGGCGTGCGAGAGGGCCTGCCATGCGGCAGTGTTACGGCGCTGCAACATGTCGATGGCCGCGTTGCGGCGCCAGTCGTCCATGTCCCAGGACGACATCATCTCGGTCAACCCGCACCCGCCGAGCGCGTCGGCAGCCCCATCGACACTGCGCGCGATCTCCTGCAGAACCGGGCCGCTGAGGCTGTTCATCAGCGACTTCGCCTCGTCGAGGTCAGCGCCGAAGATGTGCTCGGCGTCGATGATCGCGCGGACCGCACGCACGACCGTCCGGGGCTGCATGAGGGTTTCCGGATCCGGTACCTCCTGATCGGTCGCCGCGTCTGGCGATGCGAACCTTCTGAGCAGGCCCAGCAGTTCGCCGGCCTCGTCGTCGCTCAACGGCGGCGACGGCGCGCCGCTCGGCACCGGGCCGACCCAGCCGTGCTGGGCACGACCGCGCTCGACCGCAGCGGCGACCTGGGCGGGAGTTCCGCTGTAGCCGTCGATGGACAGCGACCGTGGCTGGTATTCCTCCGCGCGTACATCCCGCAGCGCATCACCCGCCCGCACCAGCCGGTGACGCAGGTCGGCGTGCCGTCGCCGCAAGTCGTCGATCTCCTGACGCAGCACCGCCTCGTTCGTCACCGACGACTGCTCCGACAGGGCGATGAGGGTGCGGTCCAGGTCCTTGCGGCCGTCGGCGGACTTCCCGGTCGCCAGCACCGCCAGATTCCGCACGCTCTCGGGAAGAAGATCGTGCACGACACGCAGCGGCTGCGCATGCTTGCTGGTCACCAGGACCCGCAGGCCGTCGGCGAGCAAAGCGGAAATCAGGTTGGCGATGGTGTGCGTCTTGCCGGTACCGGGCGGCCCCTGCACGACGACCGCCGCATCGGTGCGCAGCTGCTCCACGACATGTCGCTGCTGCTGGTTGGACGCCAACGGCAACAGCGGGTCGGCCAGGATCGCCGGCACCACGGATGAGCCGTCCAGCCATGCCACCCGCTGCTGACTGTCCATCGGTTGCACCAGCTGGGCCAGCCCGAGTGGGCAGCGCGCCTCCGGGCCCTCCAGCGTGCGGGCGATCTGGTCGTAGAAGCCGGCCACCCCGTTGCTCTCCCGCTGCCGCAGAAACAGCGCCGGTGACATGGTCACCAGCAGGCGTCCATCCGGTGCGGGATCCGGTTCCGCCATGACCGGTTCCCACCGCGGCCGAGCCCGCCAATGCCGTTCCAGCCAGGCATGAAGCCAACGCTCGACCTCCGGCGACAGCGGGTCGAGTCCGCCGGGCGCGCCCAACGGCGGGCCGGCCCTGGCGGCGATGTACCCGTCGTTGAGATCGAGGGCGTCCTCGTCCGCACGATGCAGTCCGTCGACCAGGGCCAGCCGGATGATGTCGTGGTCCGCATCGACCTCGGCCTCGACCTCGGCGACCAGGACGTGTTGGCGCAGCAGCCAGCGCCCGGAATCGAAGAGGCTGACCAGGCCGACGCCGAGCACCAGCTCCTGATCCTCCTTCAGGGCCTTGCCGATCAGATCCTGCAGACTCGCGTACGGATCAGCGGCCGCCGGCGCAGCCTGCGCCGCGGCAGCCCATTCCCGCCACAGCGGATCCCACCCGTGCATCGCCCGCACGACCTCGTCCGGGTAACCGGATCCCGGCCCGGTTTTGTCAATTTGACGCAGCGACGGCCCCTCGCCCCACGGGTTTGTGAGGTCCATGTCCGCACTGAGCCAGCCATCCAGCAGCGGGGGAGGCACGGGAAAAGGATCCGGTGGCTGCCGCTCGACCGCCAAGAACACGTCGTCGGCCTGGCTGCGAAGCGGCATCAGGTCGTTCAGCCAGATCGGGGAAGCATCCTTGAGCGCGTCCCGGGCACCAGGACGAGCGTTGCGGTTGACAAACCTCAGGTAGGTCACGAGGCGACGAGTCTGGTCGATCAGGTCAGGATCGGTCGGTGACATCACGTCTGGCACGCAGCCCTCCTCGCAGCCCAGCTATACAGACTGTGCGAAGGCCGCCACTGATCGCAACGGCATGGGCATGAATGAATCGGCCGATCGGCAGAACCGTCACGCGGGGAAGCCATGATCGCAGCGCCCCTCGGACTGAGCCGCTTGTCATCGAGGAACCGAGCCGAGACTCGAGGTTCGAGGAACCACGAACTCGCCCGGCCCAGCGGGAGGCCGAGCGCCACGAGGCGAACCTTCAGGCGCTACGAGAACGACAAACCGTCGCACTCCGATTGCGATCCGTGCCGTTACCGCCGAGACCGGGCGCGTGCCATGGTCGCTGCCGGCCGACTTCGAGCACGCGATGGGTGTATCGCTCATCGAGGGCAGCCGCGTCCTAGCCGTCGTCTGGCCTGTCGCGTCCCGGATCACCGAGGAGTGCGCCAAGTCTTGGACCTTACCTGGCAGGCGAAGTCCGCTCCGAGACCACCCACACGCCCGCCGGACGTGGACTCGACAGCGGCCACCTGCTTGCCGCCAGCTCGGACCCCTACCTCACGTGGGTTCGCAGCGGCCGCAACGGGCCCCGATTCGAGTCGCACCGCTACAATCTGATCGCCGTGGGAACGCCCCGCCTGTCCCGCCTCGCCCAACCCGCACTGCGCCAGCCCACCATCCTGCGATGGGCGACCGACATCGCCGGCCAGCACGGCAAAACCGTGCGGCTGTCCGACGCCGGGCGACGCGCCGAAGTCCTACAGCGCCTCGTCGGAGGACGCCAACCGCTTGCCGAACTACTCGCCGGCCAGATGCTGCCAATCCTGCGAGGCTTCCTCAGTAGCACCGGCAACACCAAAGATCGCTACCCCGACGGCGAAGGTGTGGTCCTGCACGCCGCGGGCACCAACGACGCAGGCTGGGAGGGCTACCTCACCTTCGAGGGGGATACAAACCTACGACGCCCGAGCCGACGAGAACGCGCTGATCGCCGACATCGACACCCTCACCACCGCCCGGATCCTGACCCGCGGCATCATCGTCGACTGCGCCACCTGCGCCCGTGTCAGCTTGTCTCCCTCGACACGGCCGGACACACCAACACCTGCCCCCGATGCACCGCCACCAACTCCCTCACCCAGCCCCGCTGGCGCCACCCCGCGAAGGGCCCACAATGGTTCTTCGACCTACACCCCGTCGCCCGCGACCTACTGGGCAGCAATGGAGAGGTACCTCTCCAACTCGCACACCACCTCCGCGCCCTGGCCCGCTCCTACACCGACGCCTCCGAGTTCGAACTCTGCGAAGCTGGCAGGCCGAAGGCGGAGCTCGACCTGCCCGCCCACGCTGACAAACAAGTGATCGTGGGCGAAGCGAAGAGCAGCAACACCCTCGGCTCGTCACCGGCCAAGGAAGTGAAGGAGAAGATCCTGCTCGCCGACCTTCTGCACGCCGACCAACTGCTGTTCGCCACAACTCAGCCGCAGTGAGAACCCGCCAGCCTCACGGCCATCCGTACTGCCGTCACGAACCACACCTGGGCACAAGGCGACGCCCCGGCTGTCAGGATTATCACCTCCCTTGGCACGGACACCTGCCAAGACCAGCGCCAGAACCCGCTCGAAGGAACCCCTCACTACCTGGTAACCAGACCCGCGCACTCGGGGACGCACCCCCTGGACCGCAGCCATCGGCAGTGGTAAATCCGGTGGTCGAGGCGGTCGATCGAGCCGGCGACCCGGCCGAGATAGTGCTCCGCGTCCAGGGTCTCGTGCAGCCCGGCCAGGAATTCCAGGACGTCGTGCTGCCGGTTCACGTCGAACCGTGCACCCGCCTCGGGCCGGTCATGGGAGGTTGATCAGCACGCCGCCGTCGTCGTCGTCGTTGTATCCGGGCGGGGGATCGTGGTGTAAACGCTCTGGGGTAGGCCATTGTCGGCGGCGCGGCCAGCCGTGGCAGCCGAGCAGTCGCCCCGCTCTTCCGTCGCTTCGCGCGATCGTCGTGGCGTACCAGCGTCGGGTCTTTTCGGCAGGTACGGTGCGCGTTGCTCGAGGCGGCGGGCGAACGGGCCGGCCCGGGCCGATCAGCGGCGGGCGGTGCCGAGGCGGAGCATCGCCTCCTGCACCTCGGCCTTGGTCATCGGCGGGACGGGCAGCGGGCGGGCGGCTGACGCGCGCAGGCCGTCGAAGGATAGGGCGAGTGAACGCCGCCACGCGTGTGGGGTGATGCCGGCCGTCGCCCGGACGACCATCGAGGTCGACCAGAGCAGGTAGGCCAGGTCCTCGGTCGTGAAGTCCGTGCGAAGGTCGCCGGAGAGCTGCGCGGCGGCGATGAGCCCGCGTACGTCGGTCATCTGGGCGTCGCAGATCCGGGTCAGCTCGGAGGCGTCGGGGAATCGGCTGCTTACCGCGTCGTTGAGCGCCGGGCTGGTGGCCTGGAGCTCGCAGAGCAGCGACACGTAGAGCGTGAAAGCCTCCCACGGGTCGTCGACCCGGCCTGCGCGAGCGAGCGCCTCCCGCACCTGCGCCTCGACCAGCGAGGGCATGACCGCGTCGATCAGCGCGTCTCGGCCGCCGAATCGGTTGTAGAGGGTGCCCGCGCTGACACCGGCGCGCTGGGCGATCTCCTCCAATGGCACCTGCAGTCCGCGCTCGCGGAATGCCTCGGTGGCGGCTGCGACCAGCCGCTCGAGGTTGCGCTGCGCGTCGCGCCGCAGCGGCGGCTTCACCGTGTCACCCACCGAGGAATCCTATCCGTCCGGAAAGTTGACGGCATCCTCAACTTGTCGGTAAGTTGAGACCGTCGTCAATTTAGGGAGCACGATCATGAGTAAGACCGTCGTCGTCTTCGGTGCGGGCACCGGTTTGGGCTCAGCCGTCGCCCGCCGGTTCGGCCGCGAGGGCTACCGTGTTGCCCTCGTCGCCCGCAACCGTGAGCGGCTGGACCGCCTGGCCGCGGTCCTGTCCGCCGAGGGCATCGAGGCCGAAGGCTTTCCGGCCGACCTCACGCGTACGGCTGACGTGCCGGAGCTGATCGCCCGCATCCGCGACCGGTTCGGCCGCATCGACGTCATCGAGTACGCCCCGATCACCACAGAGGGCTTCACGCCGGCCGCCGAGCTCGACGCCGCCGGGATGCGCCGGCACCTGGACCTTTTCCTGCTGACCCCGATCGAGATCGTCCGTGCGGTGCTTCCCGAGCTGCTTGAGCGCGGCGACGGTGCGATTCTGCTGGGCCAGGGCGTCTCGGCCACCCACCCGATGCCCGGGCTCAGCGGACTCGGCCCCGCCATGGCGGCCGCCCGCAACTACCTGCAGTCACTGCACTCGGAGGTGGAGGACCGCGGCGTGTACGTGGGCGCCGTCCACGTGGCGGCCATGGTCCTCGGCAGCGCCGGCCACACGGCCATGACGGACGGCGAACTGGCGAGCGGCATCGACGTGTCGCAGATTCCGCAGATCGACCCGGCCGACATCGCCGAGGCCCTATGGGACATCTACGCGAAGCGCGACCGGTTCGAGGTGCAGGTTCCCGAGTTCGGCTGAGTCCCCGTATCGCGCTCGGTCTCGGCGCACACCGCGACCATGACCCGGGCCCCCGCCCGCGGCGGCCTCGTCGCGGGTCGCGCGCAGCACCGCCGACTTGCCCGTGCCAGTGCCGCCGGCCACGAGCAGCGCTGTGCCGGCCGCGCGGAGCGCACCACGGACCACGGTCCGCTCGGCGTCCCGCCCCACCAGCTCGGAGCGGTCGATATCTGCCTGCACGTGATCACCTTGCCGCCGGATCGGCCGCCACTCAGGTCAGCGGCATTATCTGTACAGTCACAGGCCAGGGGCCCGCAGTGTGCGCATCACGACCGGTCACCGGGCTCTCCTCAGCGCCGCGGCCTATCCGCTTGGCCCGCGCCGGCTCGGCGGCACTGACTTTTGGCGACCCGAACTGCTGGGCCGCCTGATAGTAGGTCCACCCCAGCGAGTCGCAGGCCGGTCGCACGATCGCGCTGTAGGTGTCGCACTTGCGCGACGGGACCCGGCGGTTCAGTCCGGCGCGCATCCGATCCGCACTGTTCCGGCACCGGCCACGGTTAGCGTGCGGACATGTTTGAGAACTTCGATACCCAGACTGTGGATGTCGGCGAGGTCGTCCTGCACGCGCGCCACGGTGGCTCGGGTCCCCCGATCCTGTTGCTGCACGGCTATCCCGAGACGCACCTCGCGTGGGGACCGATCGCCGACGCGCTCGCGGCGGACTTCACCGTGGTTGTGCCGGACCTTCGCGGCTACGGCGCCAGTGGCAAGGCGGCCACGGTGGACGACCACAGCACGTACGGCAAGCGGGCCATGGCCATCGACGCCGTACGCCTGATGCGGCACTTCGGGTTCGACCGGTTCGACGTCGCCGGGCACGACCGGGGCGCGCGAGTCGGCTACCGGCTCGCGCTCGACAGCCCGGACGCCGTGCGCCGCCTCACCGTGCTCGACATCGTGCCGACCGGGGAGGTCTGGGCGCGCGCGGACGACCGGTTTGCGCTCGGCTACTGGCATTGGAGCGTGCTGGCCCAGCCGAACCCGTTCCCCGAGACAATCATCAAGCACGACCCGGACTGGTTCTTCGTCGACGCCCAGTTCGGCGGGGCCCTGAAAACCTTCGAAGCTTTTCCCGCGTACGCCCGTCATCTGCGCGACCCCGCTGTCGTCCACGCGATCTGCGAGGACTACCGGGCCGCGGCCGGCGTCGACCGGCGCGCGGACGACGAGGACCGGGCGGCCGGGCGGCGCATCGCCTGCCCGGTCCAGGTGCTGTGGGCGGCTGGTGGCGCCGTGGACACCTGGTACCACCCGCTGGAGATCTGGCGTGACTGGGCGGACGACGTGACCGGCGGCCCGATCGACGGCGGACATTTCCTGCCCGAGCAGGCCACCGAGGCGACCCTCGCCGCGCTGAGTGCCTTTCACGCAAGCGCATTCAATCGTCAGTGAAAAGGCACTGGCCGGGACCATGGTTCTTGTGAGCGCCGGTTCCACTCCGGAACCGGCGGCAGAGCTGGGGAGAACACTATGTCCGACAAGCTTACGGTGGTCCTGGTGCACGGCGCGTTCGCCGACACCACCGCCTGGAACCCGGTGCTGGCCGAGCTCGCCCGCAAGGACGTGGACGCCGTCGCGGTGGCGAACCCACTGCGCAGCCTGCGCGGCGACGCCCAGTACGTGCGGGACGTGGTCGGCGGGCTGGGCACGCCGGTGGTCCTGGTCGGTCACTCGTACGGCGGCATGGTCATCACCGAGGCCGCGGGCGAGCTTGACGGCGTACGGGGGCTGGTCTACGTGGCCGCATTCACGCCCGACACCGGGGAGTCCGCGCTGGACCTCGCCAACAAGTTCGCGGGCAGCACCCTCGGGTCGGCCCTGCAGGCGTACCCGGTGACCGGTGGGGGCAACGAGGTGCGTATCGACCCGGCCAAGTTCCCGGACCAGTTCGCCGCGGACCTCGAACTGGAGGACGCCATCCTGCTCGGGCGCACCCAGCGCCCGGTGACCGAGAAGGCGCTGACCGACGCGCTGGACGTCGAGCCCGCGTGGAAGACGCTGCCGACCTGGCAGGTCTACGGCGACGGCGACCGCAACATCCCGGCCGAGCTGTTCCGATTCCAGGTGGAACGCTCGGCGCCGCGCAGCGTCCGCGAGATCGCCGGGGCGTCCCACGCCATCGCCGCCTCCCGGCCGGCCGAGGTGGCCGCCACCATCCTCGAGGCGGTCGCCGGCACGCAGTAACGAGGATCACCCTGGACTTGAAGCGCTGCAAGGCGAGCACAGTCGTGAGCATGACAAATGACATGGTGTTGGTGACCGGGGCGAACGGACATGTGGGAAGCCACTCGGTGGCCCGGCTGCTCGACGAGGGCTACCGGGTCCGGGTGGCCGTCCGGCACCCCGAGCAGGTGCGGGCCGACAGCCGGATCGAGGCCGTCACGGTCGACCTCTCCTCGGACGCCAACTGGGACAAGGCGGTGGACGGGGTCCGCTACGTGTGGCATCACGCGTCGCCGTTCCCGTTCACCCCGCCGGAGAACGAGGACGAGCTGATCGTGCCCGCCCGGGACGGGACGCTGCGCGTGCTCGCCGCCGCACGCAAAGCCGGCGTCGAGCGGGTGGTCATGACCTCCTCCTACGCCGCGGTGGGCTACACGGTCAAGCCGGACGGCCACTACGACGAGTCGGACTGGACCGACCCGGCCGGCGACATCGCGCCGTACATCCGGTCGAAGGTCGTCGCGGAACGCGCGGCCTGGGACGACGTGCGTGACCACGGCGGCCCGGAGCTGACCGTGATCAACCCGACCGGCATCTTCGGACCGCTGCTGAACCCCCGGGTGTCTGCCTCGACCGGCCTCGTCAAGACGTTCCTGACCGGCGGTATGCCGGTGGTCCCGCGGATGTACTTCGGGGTCGTCGACGTGCGCGACGTCGTCGACCTGCACCTGCGGGCCATGCTGAGTCCGGCTGCGGCCGGCGAACGGTTCATCGCCGTGGGCGACGCGGCGACCAGCTTCTACGAGATGGGCCGGGAGCTCGCCCGGCACCTGCCGCAATACGCCGACCGGGTGCCGGCCACCGAGCTGACCGACGAGCAGGTACGCGAGGCGGCCAGGACCAACCCGGCGCTGCGCGAGGCGGCCGGGTTGCGCGGCCAGATCCCGGTGATCAGCAACGCGAAGGCGCGCCGGGTGCTCGGCTGGGCGCCCCGGCCGGTCGGGACCACGATCAACGACACCGCGGACAGCCTGCTCGCGCTCGGCCTGATCCCGGCCTGAGTCACAGCTCGGACAGGATCTCCTCGAGCCGCTCGACGGCCCCGGCTTCGGCCTCGGCGTCACCGTCCATACGCGCCTGCCACAGGCGGGCCTTCAGCTCCAGATACTCGTGGCGCAGCCGCAGCCGGGCAATCTCCGCCGCCAACTGCCCGGCGCGTTCGGTGAACAAGTCCCGCAGCTGCTCGGCCGCCTCGTCGCCGCGGCCGAGGAGTTCGACGTAGGCGCGCATGCCGTCCACGGTCATTCCCGACGAGCGTAGGCAGGCGAGGGCCGCGACCCGGCCGACGGCGTCGTCCTCGTAGCGGCGGTGACCGCTGGCCGGGTCGCGGCCGACCGGGCCGAGCAGCCCGATCCGTTCGTAGTAGCGCAGCGTGGGCTCGGTGAAGCCCGACTTGCGGGACATCTCCTGCACGGTCAACGGTCTCTGCACGGGGGCAAACGTAACCGCTCAGCGGAGGGTGCGGTACCGCCGCCGCGCTTGCCGCGGCACGAGCCCGCGCTGCCGCGCCGGTGGTGTCAGGAGACGAACCGGCGGAGCTGCCGCCGGTTGGTGACGCGGAGTTTCGTGTAGACCCGGTAGAGGTGGGTTTCCACCGTACGCGGCGACAGGTGCAGGCGCTGGGCGATGTCGCGGTTGGTCAGGCCGGCCGCGGCCATCCGGGTTACCTGGAGTTCCTGGGTGGTCAGGGCGTCGAGGGCGGCGGAGGGGGCGGGCTCGAAAGCGGCTCCGGTGGCGTTGAGGTGGTCGGCGGCCCGGGCGGCCGACGGCAGCAGGCCGAGGTCGGTGAAGGCCCGGTGGGCCTCGGCCAGGGGGATCCGGCTGTCTACGGGGCGTCGGCGAAGGCGCAGCGAGACGCCGTGGGCCAGCCGCAGGTGGGCGACCTCCACCGGGGACACGTCCGCCGCCGACAGCGCTGACTCGAAGGCGGCATCGGCGTCGGCCAGCACCGCGCGGGCGTAGCGGAGCCCGGACAGCAGAATCGGCGATTCCGTAACGGTGGCGACCGGATCCATCTCCGCCATGATCTCGGCCAGCTCGCCCCGGCGGCCGGCTAGGACCGCAGCCTCGGCGAGCGGCGCGTTCGGCCCGTCCGGACTCCAGCGCCGGATGTGCTGTACAGGGCTAACCCGTCCTCCACCCCGGCGGCGAGGTCCGCGCCGCTCCACTGGTTGCCGGTGAACACCTCGCGGTACGGCGTCAGGTAACGCCGCCGGGTGCGGACGACGCGGTCCGCGGATCGGGCACGCCCGCGGACCGGGGCACCGCGAAGACCCGGGGCAGCGCGACCGTCTCCGGCGACCGAGCGCGGGTGCGGCCACCGACATGGTGCCAGGCATACATGCCGGTGCTCAGGCCGGGATGGCGAACGGAGAGGTGTCCGAACGTGAGCCCGCCGTGCCCGGACGCCCAGACCGGTGCCCAGGCCGCGTTCAGGACCAGCGAGAACATCACCTCGGGGGCGTTGTCCCCGAGCCGTCGGCCGTTGAAGTCGGTGAAGCCGAACATCGTGGGCGTGCCGATCTGGTAGGGCAGGGTGTCCGGGATGATCTGCTGGATGACCTCGTGGGCGTACGCGTCCGGACGGTCCGTGGTGCCCAGCTTGCGCACGGCCGCAATGATCGCGTTGCGCAGCGTGCCGCCGTAGTTCGCCCAGTCCTGGGACGGGTGGGTCTCGTTGGCTGGCTCGCGGCGTCGCTGTCCGCGGCCCGGAAGATCGGCCAGATCATCGGCAGCCCGGCCCGGCCCGGCCCACCTGGTGCCAGCCAGCGCTGTCGGTGGCCAGCAGGGCGCGGGCCCGCACCGGCGTCTCCCGGTCGGAGAGCAAGGCGTGATTGTCGTTCGACACCCGCAGCACCAGGCTGTGCACCGCGGCGCCGGCGAAGGTGTTCGTTGCCTTGGCGGCGAAGCACAGGATGTTTGCGTCGCCGCCGTGCCGCACCAGTTCGTCGCACACGTACTGGTCGGTGATGTTGAGCCGCGGGTCCCTGCGGGCGAGCGGCGAGTCGAGATGATGAGACATGCCCTTCAGGCGCCACGGTCCCCGGATCCGTGACAGCCCTCGATCGGCGCGGCCGGGGTGCTGGCAGGCTTCACGGCTGCGCTTCGATCATCGGATCAACCGGCAGCGGTCGGAGGTGGGAAGGTCAGCCGGGCCAGCCGGGGGAGGGCCTGGGCACCGGCGACGGCCCGCTCGGTGAGCGGGTCGAGCCCGGAAACGAACGGCGCCACCACCTTGCGGTAGATGTCCATGTCGATCAACTGGAGGCGGCTCAGGTGCTCGGCGTTGTCCGGCGTGATCGCGCGGCCCAGCGACTGGAGGGCGACGCTGGAGCCGGTACCGGCGCGGATGGCGTCGAGCAGGGCGGGCAGGTCCAGGCCGAGCCGGCCGGCGACGTCCAGCAGCTCGGCGATGTTCTGCTGGTTGGCCATGAGCAGCGTGTTGTTGAGCAGCTTGCCGATCTGCCCGGCGCCGTGCCCGCCCAGGTGGGCGACCGTAGTCGCGAACGTCGCGAAGACCGGCCGGACGAACGCCACGACCTCCGGGTCCCCGCCGGCCAGCACGGTCAACCGCTTCTCCACGGCGCCCACGTGCCCGCCGCTGACCGGGGCGTCGACGACCTCCACCCGGTAGGGCATCGCGAGCTCGGCGAGCTCGGCGGCGAACGCGGGCAGCCCGGTGCCGTGGTTGACGAGCACCGCACCGGGCTCGAGCGACTCGAGCAGCCCGCCGGTGGTGGCGACCTCGCGGACGTCCGGGTCGTCGCCGAGACAGAGCCCGACGATGTCGCTGTCGGCGCCGAGGTCGGCGACGGTGTCGTGGAGCTGGTACGGCACCCCGGCAAGCACGTCCAATGAGGACCGGCGCCGGGCCCACACGTGCAGCGGGTAGCCGGCCTCGGCGACGGCACGGGCCATCGGGGCGCCCTGGTCGCCCAGGCCGATCCAGCCGACACGGGGAAGCAGTACGGTCATGGTGACTCCTGGGGTCAGAGGAGGCCGACGGCCGCGGCGGAGATCGCCCAGAGCCGCTCGGCGTTGTCCGGATCGAGCGAGTACGGCGCCACGCTGGTGACGAGTTCCTGGACGTCGGCGGGCCTCTCGGCGACCGGCACGGCTTCCTTGTTGTCGTTGAAGTAGCGCCCGCCGATGCCGTCCAGCAGTGGCGAGACGGCCAGTAGGACCGAGGTCGAGGCGCCCTGCTCGGTGGTCTTCTGCAGGTCCGCCGGGGTGGCCAGCTTGCCACCGACGTGGCGTTGCAACGGCGTCGCGATGGCGCCGGGGTTGGCGGCGTTCACGGTGATGCCGTCGGTGCGCCAGCGTGCGGTGGCTGCCACGGCGAACAGGTTCACCGCCGTCTTCGACTGCGCATAGGCCAGCGTGGCGTCGTACGGGCGGAACTTGAAGTTGATGTCGTCGAAGACGACCGGTGAGAACAGGTGCGCCGATGAGCTGAGGCTGACGACCCGGGCGCCGCCGGCTGCGGCGAGGGCGGGGTGCAGTCGCGTCGTGAGGGCGAAGTGGCCGAGGTGGTTGGTGGCGAGCTGAAACTCCCAGCCCCGCGGGTCGGGTGTCAGCGACGGCAGGGCCATGACTCCCGCATTGTTGATCAGCAGGTGCAGCGGCCCTGACCAGTCCGCAGCGAAAGCGGCGATCGACGCGTGGTCGGTCAGTTCCAGGGGCCGCACCTCTACGCCGTGTCCGATCTCCGCGGCCACCTTGCGGCCGCGCTCGACGTCCCGGACGGCCAGGGTGACCGCGGCGCCGTGCGTCGCCAGGGTGCGGGCGGTCTCGACCCCGATCCCGGAGGCGCCGCCGGTGACGACGGCTCGCCGGCCGGTCAGGTCGATGCCCTCGGAGACCTCGTCGGCCGTCGACTCGGCCCCGTACGGCGTGGTGATTCGCATGCTTGTCTCCTGACGCGTTGGTCTCTCCACCCTGTGCCGCGCGAGTGCTGATCCAGTGCCGTACGAGTGTCACGCCCTCGTGTATCGCCGGACCGACGGCCGCTGGACCGGTCGCGAGGCGAGCGGTTACTACCGCGAGCGGTACGGCATTCTGGCCGGCCCGGTGTTCGTCGACGACCTGCGCGCCGGAGTTCGCGGTTCACGGGGTGTCGATGACCGCCCGGCATCGTGCCCTGTGCCGGCTCTACCGGCCATGGTTACCTCGCCGGATCCGGCAGGTGCCGAACGGACCCGGCCGGCCGGAACCGAAAGCCGGTTCGTGCGGGCCGGGCCGTCCGAGTGAGCAGGACGCGACGATCTACGGGGCTTCGGCGGCCCGCCGCGACCTGTCCGGCAGCATCGGCAGCAGCGAGAACACCACGATCAGGCTCAGCGACACCACCGCGCCGACCCGGCTGACGGTGGGGAACGCCGACAGGTGGAGCATGTGCCAGATGAAGTGGATGACGGAGTAGGCGAGCCGGCCGCCACCGACCACGCGATAGACCTTCTCGTCCGGGCGCAGCCAGGCCCACGTCGTGATGATCAGCAGGGCGACGTTCGAGAGACCGTAGTCGCGGACCACGTGCTCGTTGTACGGGCCCAGCCGCGACACCCAGCCCCAGCCCGGCAACGGGAACTCGTTGTGGAACGAAAGCGGGAAGAAGCCGGCCCAGATGCCGACGACTGCCGCGATGACGGCCAGGAAGCCCACGGAGAAGCGCTTGATCGACATGTTCATGCCGATAGGACGTCACATCCACCCGGATGTGACAGCGCCGGCCGGCCCGAGGCCGGTTTCAGCGGCCAGGGGCCTGCTCAGCCGCGCGGAGCCAGCACGGTGAGCAGGATCGCGGAGTCCTCCTCCGCGCGCAGGCCGTGGCGCTCGTCGGGGATGATGACATGGTCGCCGGCGGTCCCGGTCCAGGTGCCGGACGGCGCGTGAATGGTGACCCGGCCCGAGAGCACCTGGAGCGTCGCCTCGCTCGGGCTGTTGTGCTCGGCGAGCTCGTGCCCGGCGGCCAGGGCGATGACGGTCTGGCGAAGCTGGTGCTCGTGCCGCCCGAAGAGGGTGTGCGCGCTGCGACCGCTGTGCGCTGTGCGGGCCTCGTCGAGCAGTCTGCGGGCGAGGTCGGTCAAGTGGGTGGACTGCATGGGGGTCTCCTATATCTCCGTACGCGCGGAGTTCCGGCACGAGCAGGCTCAGGAGGGCTGGCCGATCCACGCGTGCAACCGGCGGCGGGACACGATCTTGAGCAGGGCCGCCCGCAGCAGCGCCACGGCCCGGTTGGACGGCACGAACAGCTGCGCCTTTACGTACGCCAGGGCTTGGTGCTTGCGGATGAGCGGGCGCATCTCCTGCTCGTACGCGTCCAGCGCACTCCCGATCGACTCCGGTGACCCGGCCAGGGCATCGCCGAGCGCCACCGCGCCGATCATGCCGGAGCTGGCGCCCATGCCCGAGAACAACGTCATGCACCATGCGGCGTCGCCGATGAGCACGACCCGGTCCCGGTGCCACCGCGGCATCCGGACCTGATGCACCGAGTCGAACAATGCCTGCGGCGCGCGGCGCAGGTCGGCCAGGGCCTGCGTGACGATGCCGCCGGCGTCGAGACCGGCGAAACGGCCGGCGAGCACGTCGGCGTGATCCCCGCGGAATTGCCGGTCCTCCTCGCGGGTGCGGTAGGTGAACAGCGCGGTCGGCGGGTGGTCCCGGAACGGGAAGATCCACAGTGCCCGGCGGGGCGCGGCGATCACGACCTGCTCGTGGTCGCCGTAGCCGGTCACCTGATGCTCCAGCGAGTACGCGCAGATGATGGCGTGCATCGAGCGCATGAACCGCTCGTGCGGGCCGAACACCAGCCGGCGTACCGTCGAGCGCAGCCCGTCGGCACCGACCACTAGGTCGTAGTCCTCCTCGCTGGTCGCGCCGGAGGCGTTATCGCGCAGAGTGACCCGCGCGGTCCCCGTGGTCTGCTCGATCGCCACCGGCTCGGTGCCGAACCGCACTTCGACCCGCCCCTCGATCTTCTCCCAGAGCGCGGCTTCGATGTCTCCGCGCAGCACCCCGTCGGGATGCCCGGGCTGATCGAGGAAGCCGATGCTGCGCACCCGCGCCCCATTGGCGTCGACCGCCCACGTCCGGTGGTCGGCCGGCGTCCGTAGATGCATGGTGGCGAGCACGCCGAGCTCCTCTGCGGCCTGCGCCCCCCGGGGGAACAGCCCGACGAAGTAGCCGCCGGTGCGCCGCTGCGGCGTCCGCTCGACCACTACCGGCGTCCAGCCGATCTCATGGAGCCGCGCGGCCGTGGCCAGGCCGGCGATCCCGAGACCGACCACGAGCGCCTTGCGTGATGTGGGCATCCGACTCTCCTTACTCCGGTGATCGTGGCAACCTGTTGAACGGCACCGGCCCCGCCGGGATCACCCGGGACGGGTCGAATTCTCTAGGGGCGCGGAACCCGGCGGTCGTGGCGGGCCTCGAGCTCGCCGGCGTCGACGAAGGTCAGCATCGGCGCCCCGGGCGGGCTCAGCAGCGTCACCAGGAAGCGTAGGTTCGCCGTGGTGCTGTGGTTGCCGTCCTGGTAGTGAATGACGTCGCCGCCCGGCTCCCAGAAGGCGTCCCCGGCGCGCAGCACGCGTTCGGGCTCGCCCTCGATTTCGAAGAGCATCTCGCCCTCGACGACGTAGCCGAAGGCCGGCCCGGGGTGGCGGTGCGGGGCCGCGCCCGGATGCCCGGGTGGGTACTCGATGGTGAACGTGATCGCCTGCGGCCGTTCGGGCAGGAACGGCGGCTCGACGGTCTGGAGGATCGTCAGGGCGTTGGACTCGTGTCCGCTGTCAGTCATGGCGGCGACGCTAGGCACGACCAGTGCGGTACGAGTGACGAAGCAGTGTCAGTGGGCCCGGCCGAAGTACACATCAGACGGGTCGTCCTCGGTCGGATCCTGCTCGGTCAGGGCGATCAGCGCGGCCGGGTCACCGGTCCGCACTGCTTCCAGGAACGAGCCGAGCAACGCCGGCTGCGGGGCCGGTGTCGCCGCCACCGGGGCGGTCGCCCGGGCGCCGGTGGACAGCCGCACCCGGGCACGGCAGGCCAGCTGCCGGGCGTGTACCTCGTTGAGACCCAGGGCGTCCCCGATCTGGCGGTACGGCCACCCGAACGCCTCCCGCAAGATGTAGGCGACCTGTTCGCGGGGGGCCAGCAGCCGGGTCAGCAGCCGGATCGCGCTACGCAGGTCATCAGCCTGCTCGGCAATCCGAGCCGGGTCGGCGTCCGGCGCCGGCACCGTGTCCAGCCAGGTGACGGCCGACACGGAGGCCCGCCGCCGCGCGGTGCGGATCGCGCTGATCGACAGCCGCGACGTCGTCCGGGACAGGAACGCCCGGGGGTTGACGACCACGCTGCGGTCCGTGTGCTGCCAACGCAGCCACGCCTCCTGCACGATGTCGTCGGCGTCGGCGTAGCCCGCGGCGATGTGGTGCGCGATGGCCAGCAGCCGCTCGCGCGCCTCGAGGAAGTCGGCGAGGCCCTCGGGCCGGTGTGGCGTTGCGATCGGCATGTCTGCTCCCCTTGATGTCCGCGTCAGTGACGCTAGGAAGCCGGAATGTCGAAGCAGTGCCGATCGAGTGTGCCTCCGGGTCAGTCGCTTCTCCGGCCGGCCGCCACTGCCCGGGCCGGCCGCGCGGAGCCTTGCGGGCCCGCACCTGCTGGGCGGTCACGACGGCCACCGATCGGGTACGCCCCAGGAAGCTGACCGCCCAGCGCAGCAGCACAGTCGTCTTGTTGCGCAGGCCGTACAGGTGCCAGACGTGCACTCCGAGCGTCCAGACGCCGTGGCTGTCTGGTTCATGACAGCTTCAGGCCAGCAGGGCGGCCACGGCGTGCAACGCGACGACGGCGGCGACCACCCCTGTGCCGTACGCGGGGTCGGCGCGCGCACAGAGAGCGACGTGCTCGTGCCGCAGGTCGTCGGGCGCGCCGATCAGGGCGCGGGCCGTGGCCCGGCACAACGCCTCCCGCTGCCGCGCGTCCAGGCCCCGGAACATGGCGCCCGCCCGGCCCACCGCGCCGTCACCGCGGGCCCTGATTGGTTCGCCGGTCCCGATCAGCCGCGCGGTGACCTGGTCGAACACCTCGGGCCGGGCGCACCAGCGGTCCCGGTGGTCGATCCGGGCGGCGACCACGGCCAGCATCCGCACGTCGCCGGCGTGTGCGGCGGCGGCCAGGGCGCACCAATGGCGGTCGCGGCGCAAGTTCCAGGTCATCGGCGCAGCCTCTCCGTCGATCTCCACGCGGCCGGCCGTGCGGCCGGCGTCACTTTTGCGGGTATCCGTCGGAACGATCGCCATAGTGGGCGTCATCGGTGCGGTGGCGGGGTTCGGCTCTCCCGGCGGCCCCGCGGTTAGCCCTTCTGGACGCGCAGCCAATGGGCCAGCCCGGTGGCGGTGAGGCGTGCACCCGAGTCAGGACAGCACCCGGTCGGTGAGCTTGGCCCCCAGGAACAGCGGCACCTCGGGGTCGGTGATCACGCTCACCCGCTGACCGGTGGCCGGTGGCCGGTGGCCGCGACGATCTCCGGCCCGCCTCGTCCATCGCCACCGGGTCAGGGCCGGCCACCTGCACCACACCCCCGGCCGGCGCCGCGCCCGCGCCGTCACGAGACCACGACCGCCCGTACCGGTACCGCCGATGACAACGATGTTCATGATGACTTCCTCTCTCACCGTTGCGTCGCCAGTAGGACGCCGTGCGGGGGACGGAACGTGACAACGGCCCATGTGTCGTACGCGGCTATCGCTGATGACCGCCGCGCATCCGGGCCCGCCGATGCCACGACCGGGGCTGCAATCCGTTGTGCGGAGCGGGAGGTTCGACACTTCCCGTGCGGTTCGGCTGCGCCCCGGGCAGCCGGGTGACGACGTCCTACCGCTTTCTGCGCGCGGCGGCGTCGATGCTGCTTCAGGGTGATGCGCAGCGCTTTGGCACCAGCCGCCGGCGACAGTGATGCTGGTGACGTGGGCGCCGAGCGCGGACCGTCGTGTCCTACGTGAGGTCCGCAGAGCCCTGCCCTTTTCCGCGCGGGAGGCGGAGCAGGAAACGGAAGAGGTGGCCTACCGGGTACCGGTGACCAGGCGCCCGGTGACGAACTGCTGGGCCGCCGCGTGGGCGGGCACCGGCAGGCCCGCTGTGGTCGCGGCCGTGACGACCCGCCGCCACGGCGGCAGGGCATGGTGGATCACGTCGGCAAAGTACGGATCGGCCAGCAGGTGGCCGTCCGGGTCGGCGGTGAACGCCTCGCGGACGAAGGTGAGCAACCGGCCGTCCAGGGCGGTTCCGCCCCGCCACGCGCCGGCGACGGCTGCGGCGTCCATTCCCCAACCGTACGCCCGGCCTGCGACGCTCAGCTGCTGGAAGCCCTGCGCGTAAGCGACCACCCGGGCCGCGTACCAGCCCGTTCTGATGTCGTCGGCGGTCACCGCGAGCAGTGCGGCCGGCTCGGCGGGCACCGTTGTCGAGGTCCAGCGCCGCGTGCGTGCGGCCACGGCCTCGGCGGCCACAGTGACCGGCACGGCCAGGTCGAGAGCGTTGCGTACGCCGGGTAAGCCGTCACCGCCCACCGGCAGCTCGAGCACGTCGCCGAATTCGCGCCAGCCGGGCGGATCTGGTCGCTGCAGCACTGTGCGCGCGGCGTCCAGGACCTGCGATGGGACCAGGCCGGCCCACCCGGCCAGCACGTCGGCGGTCTGCGCGGCTGAGCGTCCCAGGCCTGCGCGCAGCAAGGTGCCCACCTCGATGATCAGTCGGTGTTCGGCGGCCGCGAGCTCGTCGTGCACCATGAGCGCGAAGTCCCCGGCGCCGGCTGCGCCGGCGTAGGCCACACAGGGCACGTTCTGCATCCGCGCCGCGGTGGCCGCCAGGATCGGCGCGATCCGGGCGTGGGCGGCCCGATCGCCGCCGACGACGTACGCGGGTCCGTGTTCGATCAGCGCGGGGTCTCCGGTGATGCCACAGCCGGCGAATCGGAGGCCGGTGGCCCGCAGCCCGGCTGCCCGGCGGCTGGTGTCGCCGAATCGGGCCGCACCGCCGTCGACGATCACGTCACCGGGGTCCAGCAGGGGTGTCAGTCGGCCCAGCAGCCGGTCCAGCTCATTGCCGGCAGCGTCGAGCAGCATGAGGACGCGGTCCGGTCCGGTGGCGGCGACCAGCTGCGGTAGCGTGGCGACCGAGCGAACCAGCGGATGGTCCACCGGATCAGCGCGGTTCCTGCGGTCGGCGACGGCGAGACGGTACCCGCGGCGGGCGAGATTGCGGACCAGCGCCGCGCCGCGCTCGCCGCCCACGGACACGCCGAGCTGCCGTCCCGTCTTAGCGGTCATCAGAGCGACGACCGGAGCCGCAGCCGTACTACCGGAAACTGACGGTCAGTCATCCGCTCGTATTCGCGTGCCTTCGGCCGGTTGTCGCGCCAGATGCCGTACTGGCGCGGCCGGCGCGGGTCCGCCGGCAGCACCACTTCGTAGTCGGCGGTCACGGTGGCACCGGCGAGCGCTATCGTGGCCGGTCCGGTGGCCGCTTCGAGGTTGGCTACCCACTGCGGGTCGTGTGGTGCTCCGCCGAGCGTTCCGCAGATCACGTAGGTCGTACCGTCCGGTGCGGCCAGGGCCGGGGTGACGTACTGCCGGCCGGAGCGGCGCCCGGTGTGGTGCAGCAGGATCAGTGTCTTGCCCTGCCAGGGCCCGCCGGCGACGCTCTTGTTGGCCCGGAACGTGGCGATGATGCGGTCGTTGAACGAGGCCATGAGCCCCTCCAGTCGAGTACATGAAACTTCAGGCTGGTGCCCGCCAGTGCCGAATCAGTGAACTTCCTCCAACGTGGCCTGTGCCGCAGACCGCCGAGCACCGGCAGCGGTTACCGCCGGCCGGAAGTCTTCCGCTCTCGGGCGGACAAGGTCACGAGGTACGTCGTCGGCATCGGGCCGCCTCGCTGTCAGCGCTGACCGTTCAGGGCTGCGGCCAGTTCCCGGCGGCTGCTCACGCCGAGGCGCGGATAGATGCGGTACAGCTGCGATCCGACGGTGCGGTGCGAGAGGAACAACCGCTGGCCGATCTCCCGATTGGTGAGCCCCTGCGACGCCAAGACGACGATCCGCAGCTCCTGTGCGGACAGCTGCACAGCGGGGGTGCGATGTGGCCCGCCGCTGGCCTCCCCCGCGGCGCGCAACGGTTCGCGGGCGGCCGCTGCCCACGCCCACGCGCCGATGCGTTCGAACTCGTCGCGGGCAGCTCGCAACGGCTTACGGGCCTCCACGTCCCGTCGATGCCGACGCAGCCAGCGGCCGTGGTGCAGATGCAACCGGGCTCGAGCCAGCGGCCAGCCAGCCGGCAGAGCGGCCAGCGCCTCGACGTAACGCGCCTCCGACTCGGTGTCGGCGCAGAGTACGGCGCCGGTGTAGGCGGCGGCGACCGTCATCATCTCCGAGGGAAGCCGGCGCGCCAGGAGCGGTAGCTCGGCTATCAGATGCCGGGCCTGGTCAGCGGTTCCAGCAGCGATCGCGGCGTCGGCCAGGTCTGGGGCGAGCAGCCAACGGCTCACCGAATGGTAATGCTCGTCGGCCGGGTCGAAGGCCTGCGCCAGAAGCTGGTACGCCGTCTCGGCCTCACCAGCGAGCAGGGCGCGCAGGCCGTCCACCTGCTGCGCCATCACCATGGCGAATCGCATGCCGGGGAACAGCGGTGCGGCTCGCAGCTCGCCGGAGGCGCGCCCGGCCGCTTCGGTCTCGCCGCGCAGCACTGCGACCAGGGCGGCGGTCGCCTTCAGACCCAACCAGGCGATCTTCTCGCCGGTCTCCTCGGCGAGAGCGACACCCTCTTCCGCGTCGGCCCGTGCCTGATCGAGCCGGCCCAGGTAGACCATCGGCCACGAACCGGCGAGCGCTCGGGTGAGCAGGCCGAGCCGGCCCTCGGCGCGCCACACGGCGGCGGCCGGGCCGAGGTAGCGGGCGGCGTGCGTGCTAGCGCCGACAACCATCGCGCTGGTGCCCAGATAATGCAGGGTACGGCCGTCCTGCCAGTCAGGGGCGGCGTCCGCCAAGCCCTCGACGATCTGCTTCCCGTGATCGTAGGGCCGGGCGTAGGCGCGTACGGCCAGTGCCATCGGGTCCGCCGGGTCGCCGCCCCACCGGTCGAGCTGGGTAGAGGTCTCCGCCCGTACCCGATCATTGCCATCCTGGAAGAAGCAGCGGGCGCCGGCTCGCCACAGCAGGTTCTCGGCGATCACCCGGGACCCGGTGTCGAAGGCCGCCGCAGCCGCCGTGACCATCCGGCTGATACGCCGGGTCGGCTCGTCCGGCTCGAAGGCGGCGCTGTCCCGGACGATCAGCAGGCGTGCTTGATCCACCGGCTCGGCCAGGCTCAGGTCGGCATCGGCCAGCAACGAGCGGGTGAGGTGCCGGTCGCTGAGTTCGGCGGAGAGTTCGGCCGCCCGGACCAGCAGACCGGTGCGCCGCCCGCCGTCGCCGGTCAGACCGGCGGCCCGGCACAGGGCCGGCACCGCGGCGGCGACGCGGCCACGGGCCAGCGCGGCGTCGGCGAACTGCTCGAGCCGGGTGGCCAGAGCCACATCGACGCCGGTGGCGGCGGCGGCCTCGTGCGTCAGGCTGCGTTCCGGGGAGTCCGACATCTGCGCGGCGAGAATCCGGTGGACGACGCGCCGTTCACCGATCGCGGCCCGGTGGTACACCGCCGACCGGATCAGCGGATGCCGAAACTCGGGGGCGCCGCCAGCCAGTCGCACCAGCCGGGCGTCGATCGCCTCTTGGAGTACGTCGACGGTGAGCGGAGTACCGCTCAGGGCGCTCGCGACGATCAGTATCCGGTCCAGTGTCGCGGCCGGTTCGGCGGACAGGACCAGCAGCACGGCCCGGCAGCCGGGGGAGACGGCGTCCGCCCGGTCGGCGAAGGCGTCCTCCAACCGGCGGGTCAGCGGGAGGGCACCGGTCCCGCCTGCCCCGCTGCGTACCACCTTGGGCAGTTCGACCAGAGCCAATGGGTTGCCGCCCGAGTGATCGAGAATGAGCTGCCGGGCCGGCCGGGCCAGCCCCGGCGTCGTGGCATCGAGCAACTTTCCAGCCGCCTCGGGGGAAAGCGGGCCCAGACGCACCGCCGGCCGCATGCCCCAGTTGAAGCGGTCCGCGTCGTCGGTACGGGCGGACCCGAGCACCAGGAGCGCGTGCCCACCGGCACGCCGGGCGGCGAAGGCGAGCGCGTCCCGGCTGGACGAGTCGATCCACTGCACGTCGTCGGCGGTCACCAGCAGTGGGCGCTGCTCGGCGGCCTCGGTCAGCAGCTCGAGCACGGCCAGGCCGACCCGGTAAACGTCGTGATCACTGCCGCTGTCGCCGAACGTGGCGTCCAGGGTTTCCCGGTGGGCGTCCGGCAGCATGACGGTGAGCGGAAGCACCGGTCGCAGCAGCCGGTGCAGGGCGGCGAACGGGTACCACCGCTCGGGTTCCAACCCGGCCACGTGCAGGACGGTGAACCCGCGGGATTGCGCGTCGCTGACGGCGCTGTGCAGCAGCACCGACTTGCCGACCCCAGCTGCGCCGTACACCAGCAGGGATCCGCCGCGGCCCTGCGCGGTCGCGGCGACCAGGTCGCGCAGGACGCGACGTTCATCGTCACGTCCGGTCAGAACGGTCGTGGTCTCCTTGAGATCCAACACCGCTTCCGGCGCCACGCCGAACAACATCGAACCTCCCCGCTGTACTCGATCGGCCCGATACATCATCAGGCGGCGACACTGATGTGGGTGACGTTTTCGTCGTCAGGCCCGCTCGCGCTGCCCTCTCGATGAACGACGAGGTCATCGCCAGGCCGCGGACGTCCTTCTCCAGCGGCGCGCCGTGCGCCGATGACCGCCGATCGGGGCTCGAGGGCGGACAGTGCCGCCGGTAGCTGCGCGCGGCCGGTGATGTCCAGGCGGGTATAGATGCGGTAAAGATGGGAGCCCACGGTTCGGTGCGAGATGAGCAGGCGCCGCCCGATGTCACGATTGCTCAGTCCCTGCGAGGCGAGCACCGCGATCTGCGTCTCCTGCGCCGACAGCTGCTTGACCGCGTTGGGGCGTCGGTCGTTCGGGCTGCCGGTGGCGTGCAGCTGCTCCCTCGCGGCCTGGGCCCAGGGGATAGCGCCGATGCGTTCGAACTCGTCGCAGGCCAGGCCCAGGAGCTCACGGGCGTCCAGATACCGACGATGCCGCCGCAGCCAGCGGCCGTGGTGCAGGTGAAGGCGGGCGCGTAGCAGCACGCTGCCGGGTGGCAGGGCGGCCAGTGACTCGGCGTATAGCTGTTCGGCCTCGGCGTCGTCGGCGAGCACCGCCCTGCTGTAGGCGAACGTGGAGAGCAGCAGCTCGGACGGTAGGTCGCGGGCAGCGGCGGGCAGCCCGGCGAGCACGGCCCGGGCCGGTTCGATCATGCCGGCTGCTACGGCGGCGTCAGCCAGATCGGGTACCACGTGCCAGCGGCTCACCGAGTGGAAGTGCGGGTCGCCGGGGAGGAAGACGTGACGCAGGACCTCGTACGCCTCGGATGCGTGACCCTCGAGGAGGAGAAGCAAACCCTCGGCCTGCCGGGCGCGCATCGCCGCGAAGTGCGTGTAGAGCACCGTGTTGTCAGCGCGTACCTCCGCGATGAGGGAGCGCGCCGAGTTCCGCCCGGTGATCGCGGCGAGCAGTGCGGCGGTGGCGGTCAGGCTGAGCCAGACGGTCCGCTCGCCGGTCTCGTCCGCCAGTGCCCGGCCCTCGCCGGCCTCGGCACCTGCCCGGGCCAGCTCGCCGAGCCACATCCGCGGTCCGGCGCTGTTCAAGGAACGGGCCAGCAGGAACAACCGGCCCTGGCGCCGCCACACTGCCGCGGCCCGGGCCAGGAAAGGGACGCTGCGGGAGAACTCGCCGAGCCCGAGCGCGGATGCACCCAGGTAATGTGCGGTGCGTCCGTCGCCGGGCACCGTGTCGTCGAGGTGTTTGAGCAGGTCGACGCCGTAGCGGTACGGCTCGGCGAATGCCCGTACCGAAAGGGCCGTCGGATCGTCGGCGGGTGGATCCCAGCGCTCGATCTCTGCCAGGAGCGCGGCCCGGACGGAGAGTCCGGGCTCCTCCACGCCGCAGCGGGCGGCTGCCTGCAGCAGCAGGGTGCCCGCGACGTCCCGGACGCCCGCGTCCCTGGCGGCGCCGGCGGCCCGAACCACGTCCTCCACTTGCGGATACGGCTGGCTGTGACCGGGAATGGCATCCCTGGGCACGAGTAGTAGGCGTGCCCGTTCCGCCGGCCCGGCCAGGTCGAGGTCGGCTTCGGTGAGCAGAGCATGGGTCTGGGCGGGTGCGCCGACTTCAGCAGCCAGGCCCGCCGCCCGGATCAGGACGGCAGTGCGGTGTTGGCCGTCCGGCACGAGTTTCGCGGCGTGCCGCAGCGCCGCCACGGCGGTGCCGGGCCGGTCCTGGGTGAGGGCCGTGCCGGCGAACTGCTCCAGGCGGGCGGCCAGTTCGGGATCGGCACCGAGCGAGCCCTTCGCCCGATGGAACAGTTCCTTCTCGGCGCAAGGAGCCCCGGCGAAGGCCATGGCGAGGGAACGGTGGACGGCGAGGCGGTCGGTCAGCGTGGCACGGGAGTAGATCGCCGTACGCATCAGCGGGTGCCGAAACTCCAGGGTGCTCCCGGTCGCGGACAGGAGCTCGGCATCGATGGCTTCCTGAAGCGCCTCGGCGGTGCCCGATCCGGCGGTGCCCGGCCGGTCGGCGACGGCCAGTAGTTGGTCCAGGTGGGCATCCGGCTCGGCGGCGAGGATCAGCAGCAGGTTCCGGCAGGCGTCGCTCATCTGATCGGCGCGGCTAGCGAACGCGTCCTGCAGTGGCTGCGTCAGCATGATCTCCTCGCCCGGGTCGCCGGAGACGGTCGTCGGCAGCTCGGACAGGGCGAGTGGGTTGCCCGCGGCAAGATCGAGGATCAGCTCACGGACACTGGCGGGCAGGTCGGGCGCCCGGGAGTCGAGGAGGGCGCTGGCAGCTTCGTCGTCGAGCGGCCCCAGGTGAAGGTCTGTGCCGCCCGTCGGGGCCGGTTGGCCGGTCCGGGCGGTACCGACGACGCACACGTCCTGCTCGCCCAGGAACGCGAGCACGTCACGACTGGCGGTGTCCGTCAACGGCAGATCGTCGGCGAGCAGTAGCAGCGGCCGCCCGCCGGCGGCTTCGGTGAGCATCGCCAGTGCCGCCGCCCCGACCCGCTCCACACTGCCAGGTCCGGCCGGTGAATCGGGGAAGCGGAGGGAGCCGAACGCCGCCTCCAGGACCCGCCGATGCCCGGCGGACAAGCTCTGCGCGTGCCGCGCGACGGGACGCAGCAACAACTGCAGCGCGGCGAACGGAAACTCGCGCTCGCTCTCCACCCCCGCGGTCATCAGGGCGAGGAAGTCCCGCGAAGTCGCGTACCGGTGCAGGTCCCATAGCAGCGCCGACTTCCCGGACCCGGCGCAGCCGCGAATCGTCGCGGTGGTGGCATGGCCGAGGCCGGCCTCGTCGGCGAGCCGGCGCAGGTGGCGCACCTCGGCCGTCCGACCCACCAACAGCTCGGTCATGGCCCTGTTCATCCGGCGTGTTCCCGCTGGTGAGCCGGGTGCCCAGTCACGCTGGCGGAACCGTATGCGGAAGCGGTCCGGGCGGGCCGACGACCGTGCACCGCCAGATCGGATGTCGTCATGCCTGTCATCGTCACGCCGAGAGCCACCCGATCGCATCGATGGCAGCGGCTCGGCGTTGATCGAGCACGTCAGGGTGAGGTACGGTCGCATCCGTGGAGTCCGGAGTCGCTGACAGCTTCGCATCCGTACACGAGCTGTTGGGCCGCACGCGGGAGCTGTCCGTACTCGAGGATTTGCTCAATCGCGCTCGCGCGGGCGACAGCGGGGCATTGGTCGTCCACGGTGAGGCTGGCATCGGCAAGACGGCCCTCATCGACAAGGTCGATACGAGTGCCGTTCAGGTCATCCGGATGGTGGGGGTGCAGTCGGAGAGTGAATTTCCCTACGCCGGCCTCCATCAGTTGCTCGGCGATCTGACCCACCTCGCCGACCGGCTGCCGGAACCACAGCAGGCCGCCCTGGAGACCGCCCTCGGGCTGCGGGCAGCCCTTCCGCCCAGTCCTTTCCTGGTCGGCCTGGCGGTGCTGGGAGTGCTCGCCGAACAGGCCACGAACGGCCCGCTGCTGTGCCTGATCGACGATGCCCAATGGCTGGATGAGGCGTCCCGGCTGGTCCTGGCCTTCACCGCCCGCAGGCTGGGCTCCGAGGGGATCGCTCTGGTGCTGGTGAGCCGTTCGGTCGGCCCCGAGTTCGAGGGAATGGCTCAGCTTGAGGTCGGCCGCCTGAGCGAGACCGATGCGTTGGCGATCCTCCGCAGAGTGCTGCGCGAGCCGGTCGATTCCCGGATCCTGGATCAGTTCCTCGCCGAGGCCGCCGGTAACCCGCTGGCCCTGCGCGAGCTACCGCGTGCCCTGCTCTACACCGATGCCGGCGGGCGTGCCGCCCCGCTGGCCGCCCGCATCGAACGGAGCCTGCTTCTTCAATACCAATCCCTGCCCGAGCAAGCTCACCGGCTGCTTCTGCTCGCCGCTGCGGACCCCACCGGAGACCCGCAACTGCTGTGGCGGGCCATGCGCAGTATCGGCCTCGACGCCGAGGCCGTCGAGGCCGTCGAGGAGTCCGGAGCCCTCACCATCGACTCACGGGTGCGGTTCCGCCATCCGCTGATCCGCTCCGCCGTCTACGGCGCTGCGAGCGCCGCAGCGCGCCGTCGCGCGCACGCCGCGCTGGCCGGCGCTGTCGAGAACGATCCGGATCGACAGGTGTGGCATCTCGGCCAGGCCACGATCGAACCCGACGAGCAGATAGCGTCGGAGCTGACCGCCTCGGCGCAGCGAGCACGCCGCCGGGGCGGCGCGGCTGCCACAGCGGTGCTGCTCGAACGGGCCGCCGCACTCAGCCCGGCGCCCGAAGACCACGTGCGACGTCAGCTCGCCGCAGCGCGATCCCGGCTCGACTCCGGCGTGCCGACCCGGGCGGCGGCGCTGCTGGACGCCTTATCCGCTGATGCCCTCGGCGAACGGGACGCGGCGGTTGCAGCCCGGCTGCGGGCACAGGTTGCCTTTCAACTCAACCGGGACTCCTCCGTCGCCTACGACCTCCTCGCTGTGGCGCAGCGCCTGAGCAGCCTCGACCCGGAACTGGCCCGTAGCACGTACCACGAAGCCATGTTCACCTCGATTTTCGCCCTCGGCCTCCCAGGCAGCAGTGCGGACCACCGGGCGCGCTGGGCCGAAGTGAGCCGGACCGTCCTCGACGCGATCAGCGAGGATTCCACGCACCCGGTCGACATGCTCGTCCGCGGGCAGGCGCTGGTGGGTAGTGGTGACCGCGGATCGGCCATCCCGGTGTTTCGACGGGCGGTTGCCGGGCTGCTCGACGGGCCGTACGACCTCATCGCACCCCAGTGGCTGGGCTGTGACTGCGCCACGGCGGTCGACCTGTGGGATGTTCGCTCATTGCGCACCTTGACCGATCGCCACGTCGCGGTCGGCCGGGCCGAGGGCCTGCTCATGAGCCTGCCGCTGGCGCTGTCGTTCGCTGGCACAGCTGCCCTGGTCGAGGGACGCCTGGACGATGCGACCACCCTCGCCGACGAGATCGACGTCCTCAACGAGCTGACCCGCTACCCCTTCCCCCGCCACACCAGGCTCCTGACCGCGGCCTGGCTGGGAGACGCTCCCGCGACCGGTCGACTTGCCGAACAGATCCGCAGCGGGGCCGTCGCCCGCAGTGACGGCAGTGTGCTGAGCATCGCCAACTTCGCCGAGGCGATCCTCGCCAACGGGCTGGGCCGATACGAGGATGCGGTGTCCGCGGGCCGCGCCGAACTGCCCCACATCCGCGAGGTCAACTACTCGTCCCGGATTGTCTGCGAGTTGGTCGAGGCCGCGATGCGCGTAGGTGACCACCGCCTGGCCGAGCAAGCCCTGGCCGAGCTGACCTACCTGACCGAGCCGATCGGAGGTGACTGGGCCCTGGGTGCTCTCGCCGCGGCGCGGGCGCTGGTCGCCAACGGCCCCGAGGCGGAGAAGTTCCATCTCGAGGCGATGGAACGATTCGACCGGGCGGGCCTGACCGTGTACGCGGGCCGGGCCCGGCTGGCGTACGGCGAGTGGCTGCGCCGCAGCCGCCGGCGCATCGATGCCCGCGTTCAGCTGCGCGCCGCTCACCAGACCTTGGCGGAGCGCGGGGCGAACGCCTTCGCGGATCGCGCGAGCCGCGAGCTGGCGGCGACGGGAGAAACCGCACGCTCACGTACGACCGAGGTCGACGAGGTGCTGACCGTGCAGGAGCTCAACGTGGCTCGGCTGGCGCGCGACGGGCTGTCGAACCGCGAGATCGCCACCCGCCTGTTCATCAGCGTGCGGACGGTGGAGCATCACCTGCGTGGGGTGTTCCAGAAGACCGGCATCCGCTCCCGCAACGAACTCGCTAGCGCCCTGCAGGGCCACCCGACGTAGCGGTCAACGCACCCCCGGAAGAAAGCCCACGATCGCCCTCGGCGAGACGCCTGCTGGCATCGCTCGGCGTCTGGCGGCCGCGGGCCGCGCCTGGTCCTGCCACCGTATTCATCCGGCGGTCGCCGGGGGACGACCGGGTTCCCGGCCGCCGGAACCGGCGCGGGCACCCGGTCTCGTTCACCCTGGCAGGTGCGGCACAGGTCAGAGCGCCACGACGTAGGGGAAGACGTCGCTGTGCGGGCCGGCCGGCAGGCCGGTGCTGACGGCGGAGTTGGTGGCCAGCGAGAACATCACCTCGGCAGCGTTGTCATCGAGCCGGCGCCCGTTGAAGTCGGTGAAGCCGAAGATCGCGGGCGTCCCCACCTGGTACTGCAGCGCGTCGGGCAGGATCCGCTGAAGGACCTCGAGGGCGTAGGCCTCCGGCCGCGCCGTGGTACCCAGCCGGTGCACCGTCGAGGCGATCTGCTTCCGGACTTGCTGACCGTAGTTCATAGTGTCCTGGCTCGGATGGGACGTGTTTGCGTGGCTGGCTTCCTCGCTGTCGGCGTCGCGGAACAGCGGCCAGATCATCGGCAGACCGGCCCGGCTCACCTGCCGCCAGCCGCCGGCGTCGGTAGCCAGGCGGGTGGTGCTCCACACCCGGATCACCCGGTCGGTGAAGAGGTGACTGTCGTGGTGCGGGACCCGCAGCACGATGCTCTGCACGGTGGCTCCGGCGAACGTGTTGTTCGCCTTGCCCGGCAGGAACCCGGTGATCTCCGCGTCCTGCCCGTGGATTACCAGCCGGTCGACGGCGGCAAGCTGGCTGAGGTCGAGGAAGAACGGATCGAGCGCGGGGCCGGTCCAGACCTCGATGCCGTCGGCACCGGTGATCGCCTGGCCGGTACGCCCGCGCGCTATCTCTACGCCCGTCGCGGAGTCGTCACCTGCCGCCGTACCTTCCAGGCGGGACAGCCGGAAGCCGTCCGGTCCGAACGCGAACCGGAACGTCAGGTTCTCGACCATCGCGCCGTCGAGGTGGATCCGGAACTCATAGCGGGCCTCGTCGTGAAAACCGACCGGCACGTTGTCCCCGGCCAGTGAGGTCCGGGTGTTCATGACGAAGACGATGGCGTCGCGGTCGTCGAAGACGTACTGGTCGGTGATGTTGAGCCGCGGGTCCCGGCGGGCTTCGGGGGAATCGAGATGGTGTGACATACGAGCCACGCTAGGAGCGGTGAATGCGTTTCGACTGACGAAGCAGTGACAGTCGGACATCGCTGCCGGCGTGAGGCTGGAGTCGCCCGGGTGCCTGGTTCAGGCTGTGGCGGTGACGGGACTCGGTCGCCACTGCTCGGAGCCGAAAACCTCGTAGTGGATGCGTTCGTCGGCCACTCCGCGGCGGTGCAGCCCGGCCCGGATCAGCTGCATGAACGGTACCGGGCCGCACAGGTAGACCCGGGCGTTGTCCGGCAGTGGAATCTCGTCGACGTCCACCCGGCCGATGCGGGCGTCCGCAACGTCATCGCTGTGCTCGTACCAGGTCAGGTGGTGGAACGTTCGCAGCCGGGCGCCGTGGCCGCGTACGTCACCGCGCAGCGGGTGCCGCTTCGGGTTGCGGTCGGCGTGCACCGCGACAACTGTGCGGCCGGGCTGGTTGCCGGCTACGTGATCCAGGATGGCGGCCATCGGGGTGATGCCGACCCCGGCGCTGATAAGGACGAGCGGCTCTCCGCCGCCGCGTAGCGTCAGATCGCCGTACGGCTGGCTGACCGTCAGTGCGTCGCCGGTGTGGACATGGTCGTGCAGGTGGCCGGAGACGACGCCGTCCGGTGTTCCGGCGCGGCCGCGGACCCGGCGCACCGTGATGCGCAGCGTTGCACCATCGGCGGCTTGAGACAGTGAGTACTGCCGTAGCTGGCGGCTGCCGTCGGGCAGGTCGGCGGCGATCGTGACGTACTGACCGGGGGAGAAGGCCGGGGCGGGTCGGCCGTCGGCGGGGGTGAGCACGAGGGAGATCGTGTCGTGTGCTTCGTCGATCCTGTCGCTGACGGTGTATCGGCGCCAGGGGTTGTCGCCGTCGACGTCGGCCAGGGTATAGAGCCGGGCCTCGCGTCCGATGAGCCGGGCGGCGAACAGCCAGTAGACCTCGTCCCAGGCTGCGGCGATGGCGGGCGTCACCGCGGCGCCGAGTACCGTGCCCACCGCGCCGAGCAGGTAGCGGCCGACCATCGTGTACTGCTCGGGCCGGATGCCCAGAGCGCAGTGCCGCTGGGCGATGCGCTCGACGATGTGCTCGAAGGTGGCCGCGTCCGGGCCCCGGCCCACCAGGTGTGCGGCGTAGGCGGCGACCGCTCCGGCGAGTGCCGACTTCTGTTCCCCGGTGGCCTGGGCGCTGCGGCTGAACAGGTTGAGCAGGTCCGGGTTCTCGCTGAGCATGGTGTCGTAGAAGACGCTCGCGATGGTGTCGAGGTGCTCGCCGACGACGGGCAGCGTCGCCTCGACGGCGGTGGCGCTGTTGGCGGACAACATGATGGGTTTCTCCTGAGCGGTTGATCGTGCGGTGATCAGGTACGACCTGATCGACAGCACCTGGTGTCGGGCAGTGGTGGTGCGGCGGTTCAGGCGGTCAGCAGACAGGCGCCGGTGACGGCCAGGGACAGGACCTTGGCGCATTCCAGGGCGACGTAGCCGAGGTGGGCGCGCGAGCGCCGTGCGGCTGCCCCGGCCACGACCGCGGCCGTACGCCGGTGCAGCCGGGGCCGAACGAGGGCGAGTTGGGCCAGGAGCAGCCCCGGCGCGAGGGCGGCGACCGTGATCACCGAGCCGGCCGGACTCGCCGACGCGACGAGGATCGCGGTGGCGAGGGCGAGCAGCAGCTCGATGCCGTTGAGGGCCCGGAAGACCAGACGCCCTATGCCGAGGCCGATGGGCAGGGTGACGCCGGGCGCCCGGAACTTCAGCGGGGCCTCGAGGAACGAGATGGCGAGGACCATGCCGAGCCAGACGAAGGTGACAGCGATGGCGAGGGCCAGCGAGGTGGACACCGGATTAGTTTATACGAGTTTCTCTTGTAGAAACTGAGTGGATCGTCACCACCTGATCTACGCCGGTGAGGTCGTCGGTGCGATGGGTGATCAGCAGTACGGCCCGGTGACCGGCCGCGGCGAGCAGGTCGTGGGTCAACGCCCGGGCGGTCTCGTCGTCGAGGTGTTCTGTCGGTTCGTCGAGGATCAGCACGCGGACGTCGGTCAGCAGCGCCCGGGCTAGGGCGAGCCGCCTGCGCTGACCACCCGACAGCTGCGCGCCGTGCTCGCCGACGACGGTTTGCATCCCCTGGGGCAGAGAGGCCACCCAGTCGAGAAGCCGTGCCCCGCGCAGTGCCTCGCGCAGCTCGTCGTCCGAGGCGTCGGGCCGGCCGATGCGGAGGTTCTCCGCGATCGTGGTGTCGAACAGGTACGCGTCTTCCGGCAGATAGCCGACCAGCCGCCGGACCGCGCCCGGATCCAGATCGCGAAGGTCGGCGCCGTTGAGAAGTACGCTGCCGCTGCGCGGGTCGAGAAACCGCACCAGCAGAGCGGCCACCGTCGACTTACCGGAGCCGCTCGGCCCGACGAGGGCGGTCCGGCTGCCCGGTGAGATCGTGAACGACAGCCGGCTCACGGCGGTCTGTCCTGGAGTCCACCCGGCGGTCACATCAGTCAGGGTCAGGGTGACCGGCCCGGGCGGGGCAGCGTGGGCATGCGGCCGTTCCCGGATCGCTGGTACGGCGGCGAGAACCTCCGTCATCCGTCGCCAGGCGGCGCGGGCACCGGCGAGGTGCTGGGCGGCCGCCGGCAGCGTCCCGGCAATCTCGAAGACGGCGAGTGGGGTGAGCACCACTAGGGCGAGCAGTTCGCCGTCGAGGGTGCCCGCTCGAACCGCGCCGGCGCCGGCGACCAGCCCGGTGATCACACACACCCCCGCGCACAGGGCGGCGACGGCGGACGCGATTCCGGTACTGAGCGCCGAACGCTGCTGGGCTCTTCTCAGCCTGTTGTCGACGTCGGCCAGCGTGGCCAGTTGAGCGTCGACCGCCCCGTACGCTGTCAGATCGGCATGACCGTGCAGCAGATCGACCGTCGCGGTGGCAAGCTCGCCGCGCAGCGGCGCGAGCCGCCCGTCGGCCCGGCGCACAGTGGTGGCCTGGAGTGCCGGCACCGCGCAGCCCACCACGAGCAGGCCGATCGCCAGCACCAGACCGGCGGCCGGCAACAGGGTACCCACCAGGGTAACGGCGGCGACCCCGATGATCACCGACACCGAGTAGGGCAGCAGCACGCGGGTCACCAGGTCGAGCACGGCGTCGACGTCGGCGACGAGCCGCCGGGTCAGGTCGGCGCGCCGGAAGCCGGCCAGGCCGGCGGGCGCCAGTGCCTCGAGATGCGTGTAGAGCCGGATCCGCAGCGCGTCCCGAATACGGAAGGCCGCGTCGTGGCCGACCAGCCGTTCCGCGTAGCGCAGCACGCCGCGGCCGATGCCGAAGGCGCGGACGGTGACGATGGCGACCATGAGATGCAGCACCGGCGGATGCAGCGCGGCCCGGGAGATCAGCCAGGCGGCGGCGGCCATGAGGCCGACCGCGCAGCCCGCGGCGCCGGCGCCGGCGAGGAGGGCGAGCGTGAGGCGGCCGGCTGCTGGGCGCAGTACCGTCAGGACATTCACGCGCTCACCACGTCCAGGCTGATGGTGCGGTCGGCCAGGGCCGACAGCTCCGGGCGGTGCGCGGCGATGAGCACCGTGCGGCCGGCTGCGAGCCGCCGGATCGAGGCCATCACGCCGGCGGCGGTGTCGGCGTCGAGGTTGGCCGTGGGCTCGTCGAGCAGCACGATCGGTGCGGCGCGCAGAAACGCGCGGGCCAGAGCGACCCGCTGTCGTTGTCCGGCGGACAAGCCGGCACCGGCATCACCGATCTGGCTGTCCAGGGGTACGTCGATGCCGGCGGCCCGGGCCGCGGTCGTGACCTCGGCGGAGGTGACCGCGTGGGCGCCACGGGTGATGTTGTCGCGGATGGTGCCGGCGAACAGGTACGGTCGCTGCGGCACCCACGCGATCCTGGCCCGCCAGGCAGTCGGGTCCACGTTCGTCAGCGGGACACCGCCGACCGTGATGCACCCGCTGGACGGGACGACGAATCTCAGCAGGGCGTGCAGTGCGGTCGACTTGCCGCAGCCGCTGGGCCCGGTGAGCGCCACCACCTCACCGGGCTGGACGGTCACGGTGAGGTTCAGCGCGCTTCCCGGGCGGCCCGGGAAGCGCACTGCGACCTCGTCGAAGACGATGGCACCGCCGGGCGCGGGGTCCGGCCCGGCGGCCGGTACGGGCGTCGCCAGGATCGTGAAGGCCTGCTCGGCGGCGGCCAGTCCCTCGGCGCTGGCGTGATAGTTGGCGCCGAGCTGGCGCAGCGGCTGATATGCCTCCGGCGCGAGGATCAGCACCAGCAGCGCGGTTGCCAGGTCCAGGTTGCCGCTGACCAGCCGCAATCCGACCCCGACGGCGACCAGTGCTACCGACAGGGTGGCGAGCAGTTCGAGAATGAGCGAGGACAGGAACGCCGTGCGCAGGGTGCGCATGGTGAGGCGTCGCTGCTCCTCGCTGATCCGGCGGATGGTCCGCGCCTGTGCGCGGGCACGGCCGAAGACCTTGAGGGTCGGCAGCCCTGAGACCACGTCGAGGAAGTGGTGGTCGAGGCGGGCAAGTAGCCGGAACTGGCGGCGGTTCGCGGCTTCGGTGTGCCAGCCGACGAGCACCATGAACAGCGGAATCAGCGGCAGGGTGAGCGCGACGGTGACTGCGGCGGTGAGGTCCGCGCCGAGCAGCCGGGCGAGCACGATGACCGGTACGACCGCGGCGAGCACCAGCTGCGGCAGATAGCGGGAGAAGTACGCGTCGAGTGCGTCGAGCCCGCGGGTGACGAGTGTGGTGGCGGCGCCGGTGTCCGGGCCCGTGCCGGGGTTCAGGGCGGCCAGGTGGCCGAGGACCTGCCGGCGCAACGTCGACTTCACCCCCGCCGAGGCCCGGTCGGACACCAGCTCCTGCGCCCACCCCACCACCGCGCGCCCGGCGACGACGGCTGCCAGCGCGGTGAGCAGAGGCCACAGGTCGGAAGCCTGCGCGCCGCCCAGGTAGACGTCGGTGATGCCGTTCGCCAGCAAGGTCGCCTGGGCCACGATCAGCGCGGCCAGGACGACTCCGAGAACCACGGTGAGCGCCAGGTAGGCCCGTGCCGGCCGGGCGTATCTCAGCAACCGGGGGTCGAGGGGCCTCACGTGGGGATCCGGTCCAGGGTGAGGCGCTTGCGGAACACCCAGTACGTCCATCCCTGGTAGATCAGGACGAGCGGGGTGCAGAACGCGGCCACCCAGGTCATCACCGTCAGTGTGTAAGGGCTGGACGCGGCGTTCGTCGTGGTGAGACTGTTCGCCTCGGCGACCGTGGACGGCATCACGTTCGGAAATAGGATGGTGAACAGGGCGAATACCGCCAGCACGATGGTGGCGGCGGTGGCGAGGAACGCCCATCCCTCCCGCCGGGCACGGGTGAACAGTGCAGCGCCGGCCAGCGCGAGCGAGGCGACGACCGCGAGTGCCGCTCCGGCCGGGTCCGGGTTGGCCAGGACGGTCCACAGCAGGAACCCTCCGCCGACGGCGACCGTCGGCCAGGCCAGCCGCCCGGCGAACCGGCCCGCCCGGTGCCGGATGTCGCCGTCGGTCTTCAGCGCCAGGAACACCGCGCCGTGCAAGGTGAACAGCGTCAGCGTGGTCAGCCCACCGAGTAGCGCGTAGGGATTGAGCAATTCGGTCAAGCCGCCGACGTACTCGTGCCGCGCGTCCAGCCGGACACCACGAACGATGTTGCCGAACGCCACGCCCCACAGCAGAGCCGGCAGGAGGCTGCCGACGAAGATGGCGGCGTCCCAACCGCGCTTCCAGCGCGCGCCGGGACGCTTGCCTCGGTATTCGAAGCACACACCCCGCACGATCAGCGCCAGCAGGATGATCAGCAGTGGTAGGTAGAAGCCGGAGAACAGTGTCGCGTACCACTCGGGGAAGGCGGCGAACGTGGCGCCGCCGACGACGACGAGCCACACCTCGTTGCCGTCCCAGACCGGGCCGATCGTGTTGATCATCAGGCGTCGTTCGCGGTCGTCGCGGCCCAGCACGGGCACCAGGATGCCGACGCCGAAGTCGAAGCCCTCCAGCAGGAAATAGCCGGCCCACAGGACAGCGATCAGGATGAACCAGACGGTGGAGAGTTCCATGATGTCCTCGGTCGGTGCTGCTAGTAGGCGAAGGCGATCGGGCGGTCGGCTTCCTCGTCATCGGTGCCGGGTGGCTGCTGCTGGGGTGCGCCCGCCTTCGCGTACTTGAGGAACAGCCCGATCTCGATGACGGCGAGTACGCCGTAGAGGACGGTCAACGTGATCAGCGAGGTCGCCGCTTCTCCTGGCGTGACCGAGGGGGAGACGCTGTCGGCGGTCTGGAGAACACCGAAGACGGTCCACGGTTGCCGGCCCATCTCCGTGAAGATCCAGCCGAAGCTGTTGGCGAGCAACGGCATGGCCACGGCTGAGATCGCGGCGATCCAGAGCCAGCGCCCGGTACGGCCGGCGGGATGTCGCCCCTGGCGGACGGCGGCGAGCGCCACCAGAGCCACGAGGATGGCCAGGCCGCCCGTGCCGATCATGAGACGGAACGCCCAGTAGGTGACCGGAATGTTGGGGGAGTAGTCACCCGGGCCGTACCTCTGCTCGTATTCAGCCTGAAGGTCGTCGATGCCTTCTACCCGGCCGTCGAGTGTTCCGGTGCCCAGCACCGACAGCAGGTTCGGGATACGCAGGCTGTACAGCTCCTCGTCGCCGTCGAGCGAGCCGACGGTGAAGACCGAGAAGCTGGCCGGGGCGGAGGTCCGGTAGAGGGCTTCGGCGGCGGCCATCTTCATCGGCTGCTGTTCGGTCATGACGCGGGCCTGCTGATCGCCACTGATCAGGGTGCCCAGGCCGGCAATGAGGACGACCCAGGCGCCGAGCTTGAGGCCGGGGCGGAAGACCTCCACCTGGTTTCGGCGGCTCAGATGCCAGGCGCTGACCGCCAGCATGACTGCCCCGGCGGTCATGTACGCCGCGGAGATGGTGTGCGGGAACGCGACCAGCGTCGTGGAGTTGGTGAGCAGCGCGCTGATGCTGGTCAGTTCAGCGCGGCCGGTCTCCGGGTTCAGCTGGTAGCCGACGGGATGCTGCATCCACGAGTTGGCGGCCAGGATGAAGTAGGCCGACAACAGGGTGCCGATGGCGACCAGCCACATCGTCATCAGGTGCAGCCTCTTCGGCAGTCGGTCCCATCCGAAGATCCACAACCCGAGGAAGGTGGACTCGAGGAAGAAGGCGAGCAATCCTTCGATGGCCAGGGGTGCGCCGAACACGTCACCGACGAAGCGGGAGTAGTCACTCCAGTTCATTCCGAACTGGAACTCCTGCACCAGACCGGTGACCACCCCGATCGCGAAGTTGATCAAAAACAGCTTGCCCCAGAACTTCGTGGCGCGGAGGTAGTGCTCCTTGCCGGTGCGTACCCAGGCGGTCTGTAATCCCGCCACCAGGGCGGACATCCCGATGGTGATCGGGACAAAGATGAAGTGGTAGACGGTGGTGATACCGAACTGCCATCGGGCGATGTCGAGCGTGTCCATGAACGTTCCCTGTTCGAATCGTTAGGGGGCGGTCCCGGGATCCCTGTCATCTCCGAGGAGAACGGCGCGGACCGCTGAGGGCATCACATGGTGGTGACCAGCGCCGGGCGGACCACGGCGACCGGGCATTCGGCGTGATAGACGAGGTGCTGGCTGACTGAACCGAGCACCAGCCCGGTGAAGCCGCCCCGGCCCCGGCTGCCGACGACCACCAGCTGGGCTTCCTGGGACCTCTCGGTCAGCAGCCGGCCGGCACTGCCGTTGACTGCTTCGTGCCGGATCGTCAGCTCGGGAAAGCGCGCGGCGGTCGCGGCGATGGTCTCCGTCAGGGCCTGCCGGTGACCTTCCTCGATCACCGCGGCTTTGTGGCCGGGCGGCGTCTCCGGGTCACTGCCGTAGGGGTGGACGTCGGTGTAGGCGTGCAGGGCGACGAGATGAGTGCCACGTCGTACGGCCTCGGCGGCTGAGAACTCGATGGCCGCCGCCGACATCGCAGATCCGTCGACTCCGGCGACGACCGGGCCGGAATCGCGGGTCACGCCCCGGACCACCAGGACCGGGCAGTGGGCGTGGGTGGCGGCCTGCACCGCGATCGAACCGATGATCATCCCGGAGAACGCGCCGAGGCCACGGTCACCGAGAACGAGCAGCTCGGCGTGGCGGCTCTCGGAGATCAGTACCGGCGCCGCCGCGCCGGGAATCAGCGCGGTGCCGATGACCAGGTCCGGCGACACCGACGCGGCGACCCGCGCCGCTTCGGCCAGGTCGTTCTCGGCCTGCTCGGCCAGCGACGCGGCCGAGACGCGGGGTACGCCCGGCGGTGTGCCCTGGTGCAGTAGGGGCCAGATATGGGCGTACACGATTCGCAGTGGACGTCCTCGGGCAGCGGCTGCCGAGGCAGCGCACAGCACGGCGTCGAGACTGCGGACCGATCCGTCGATGCCGACCAGGACGGGTGCCTCAGACACGGCTCTCATCTCCAGCTAATAGGTTGGGAAGGGTCATCGTCGGCGCACCAAAGCGGTGGGGGTCCATTTCGGCGGATTCGCCGGTCGGACACCTTCGGCAGGACACGCCGCTGTGTGCTGCTGAGCGGGGCGAGCGCCATGCGTCTCCCCTTTGGGGATTCGAAGCGGAAGCGCGGGCAGCGGTATGCCCGCATTGCTGATCGGCGCTGACGCTAGGGGCACGCGGTGCGGATCCAGTGACATCTCGGTGACACCGCCGACGGTGTGCGTCGGCGGGGGTTGTCAGCGCCGGTGTCAGAGGAAGGTCACCGGCTTGGCACTGTGCCGGCGAACAGTGAGTGCTCCGGACGGATACTCTCTGGAGGACGAAAGTGACGATCACGCGCGCTGACGCGAACGAGCCGCGGCCCAGGCAGCTGACCTGGATTCCGGACTGGGCCGCGGATATCGCCTTCGTGCCGTTCACCCTGTACGCGCCGGTGCGGCACGGCCGGCGCCCCGCCGCGGCCGGCTGGCCTCAACTCGGTGACGGGTTGCGCGTCGCCGGGTACTTGATGCGGGAGCTACCCGACGAACACGTCGCCACGGTGATCGAGACGGCCGCCGCGCGCTGGACCGACCACGCCTTTGCGCCACGTCGCGCCGTCCTCGACGCGGCTACCCGAAGTACGGGTATGCCGGTGTGGACGCTGCAGCGGCTGTTCGACGCCGAGCTGGCCGCCTGCCGCCGCGACGTGCTGCTCAGTACGCTACGGGCGCGACGACACCACCGCCATGACCAGGAACCGGCGGCGTGGCATGGAACGGCGGTGACTCTCGGCATGATGTCCGGCGCCGTGCCGGGCTCGATCGTCCGGACCGTGACGCGCATTCTGCTCGGCGGATCGGCGGTGCTCGCGCGGGTCCCGTCGCGGGAGCCGGGTTTCGCGGCCGCGTTCCTGCGTTCCATCCACGCGGTTGAGCCGCTGGTCGCGGACGCCGTCGTGGTCACGTACTGGCGTCGGGACGACACCACCGCCCTGCGCCACGCCGTCGAGCAGGCCGACAGCGTGTGCTTCGACGGCTAGGTGCGGACCGTGCGGGCCGCGACCCCGGTCAGCGTCATCCGGAGTTGACCCGGCCCCGAGGCCGGCTCGGCCCCGCTGCCGGCCGGCCAGCTTCGGGACCGCCGACGTCACCCCGATCGGCCCGGAAGGTCGCGATGTCGTCGTTGACGCATTTCATGATTTTTTCAGGCGGTGTCGGCGAGAGGGCGGCCAGGCCGGGGAGAAGGCGATCGGGTCGGCGGGGACCGGAGCCCAGCCGGTCGTGCAGTTCGTCGGCCAGCGGTCCACCCTGATCGGGCAGGCGGCTGAGCGCTTCGGCCCAGCGCCGTCGGGCGGCCGGTTCGTCGCCGTCCAGCCGGTAGGTGTCGCCGAGGATCAGCAGCACGTCGCCGAGCGCGGCCGGGACACCGGCCCGGCGGTACGTCTGAGCGGCCTGCTCCCAGTGGTCGATGGACTCCTGACGGTGGCCCATGTCCTGATAGGTCTGCCCGAGCAGGTCCCAGCTGTGCCCTGCGCCGACCGCGTCGCCGGCCGCCCAGGACATCGCCAGCGTCTCCCGTAGCAGGTCCAGGGCGTCCTGATGCTGGCCGAGCATCGCCAGGCTGCCCGCCATGACGCGGAGGGCCCGCGCCTGGTTCTGGGTGTCGTCGGCCGCCCGGAACAGGGCCAGGGCCTGTTCACCGTGCCGTACCGCGTCGGCATGGCGGTGCTCGTCGGCTTGCAGGTAGGCCCGGTTCAGGGCCACGACGGCGCGACCGTGCCGGTCACCGGTCCGCCGCATCAGGTCGTCGGCCAGGTTCAGCTGCCTGGCCGCGCCGGCCGGGTCATCCGACAGGAACATGGCGCCTGCCAGGCTGCGGTGCAGATGCGCCTGGCCGTCGAGGGCGACGTCGGTGCGGGCGGCGGCGAGTCCTCGGCGGGAGATCGCGGCCCAGTCGCGGATACGGCCGGTGAAGTGCAGGAAATTCTGCGCCGTCAGAGCCACGTGCCAGGCGATGTCGTGGGCGTCGTGGGCGTCGGCCAGCGCGACGACGTCGGCCAGGACCCGATGTCGATCGGTGAACCACGCCATCGCCTCTTCCCGGTCGGCGATGTCCGGCACGAGCACACCCGGTCGCGCGGGTGGCGGCGCCGGTGCGGCCAGGGCGGGGTCGAGGCGCAGATGGGCCGCGTACGACCCGGCCCGGTAGTGCTCGAGCATGCGGTCGAGGGCGGCCCGGCGATCCTCGGGGTGGTCGTGTCGCAGGCTCAGGTCCTCGGCAAAAGTCCGGATGAGTTCGTGGACCCGGTGCCGGCCGGACTGCTCCTGGGTGAACATGTACGTCGCGAGTTCGCCGAGAAGGGCCTTCGCGGCTCGCAGGTCGACCGCGGCGAGGCTAGCTGCGGCCGCCGTGCTCACCGTGGCGCCGGGATGCACCGGCAGCAGCCGCAGCAGGCGTGCCGCCGCGGGACTCAGCGCCCGGTAGGACCAGGAGAACACCGCGGCGAGGCCGGTGGTGGGATCCATGCCGAATCCGTCCAGGCCGTTGCCATCGAGCGACAGCTCGGCTGCGATGTCGGTCAACGGGCTGTCCGGCCTGGCCACCGCGCGGGCGGCGACCAGCGCGACGGCCAGTGGCAGTCGGCCGCACCGGCGGATGATCTCGTCGGCTGCCGCCGGGTGCACCGCCCCGCGCCCCCTGCCGATGCGGCGCGTCAGGATCTGCCGGGCCTCGGGGGCGGCCGGAAGCTCCAGGGGCATCGGATGAGCGCCCGCGACGGTGACCAGGCCGGTGATCCGGACTCGGCTGGTGACGATGGCCGAGCTGTCCGGGCCGGGCGGCAACAGATGTCTGACCTGCTCGAAATCGCGGGCGTTGTCCAGCACGACCAGCACGCTGCGGCCCGCGATGATGCTGCGGTAGAGCCCGGCGAGCGCGTGCAACTCGGTCGGGATCATCTCCTGCGCGACGCCGAGTGAACCGAGGAAGCCGCGCAGCGCCTCCTCCGGGTTCATCGCCGGACCCCGCGCGGAGAAGCCCCGCAGGTCCGCGTACAGCTGCCCGTCCGGATGGGCATCGGCCAGCTGATGTCCCAGATGCACCGCGAGGGTGGTCTTGCCGATGCCGGGCATGCCGTCCACGGCCAGGGTCACCGTGGGCCGCCCCAGGGCGCGGTCGTGCTCGACGATGGTCGCCGCGCGGGCGAGGACGTCGTCGCGGCCGGTGAAGAACGGGTGATCGGGTGGCAGCTGCGCGGGAGTGGCCGGCTCCTCCACCGGGGGCGCGGGGGCGGGTTCGGCGATCGGCGCGCTGGGTCGCTGGTGCAGCAGCCGGTCGTACGCCTCGGACAGTTCCCGCCCCGGCGGGATGCCGAGCTCGGCGCTGAGCCGGCGGCGGACCTCCTGGTACGCCTCCACCGCCTCGGCCTGCCGTCCGTCGGCGGCCAGGGCAGCGATCAGGCGGGCCTGCAGCGGCTCGTCCAGGGGTGTCCAGCCGACGGCCTGCCGCAGAGCCGGGATGACCAGGCGCACCTGACCCAGGTTCAGAGCCGCGTCGGCCGCGTCGCGCAGCACCTGTGCCCGTTCGGCTTCGATCGCCACCAGGACGGGATGGGTCCGGGAGATCGGCTCGAGCCCGGCCGCGCAGAGACCGCGCCACAGCGCCAGCGCGCCGGCGTAGTACTTCACTGCCGCGTCGGGGTCGCTGGCGCGCCGGGCATCCTGGACGAGGCGGCGGAACCGGACAAGATCAAGCGTGTCGGCGTCGACCCTGAGCCGGTAACCGGCCGCGTGCCGGATCAGGTATTCGCCGGTCGCGCGGACCGGCAGGTCGGGCTCGATCAGCCGGCGCAGGGTGCCGATGTAGCGGTGGACCACGTTGACGGCGCTCGGCGGCGGTTCGTTCTCCCAGACCGCGTCGATCAGTTCGCTGACGCTGACCACCGTGCCGGTCCGGGCCAGTAGCAGGGCCAGTACGAGGCGTTGCTGCCGGCCGCCGAGGTCGAGGTCGGCGTCGTCGCGCCAGGCGCGGACCGGGCCCAGGATGGTGAAACGCACAGCTGACATGGCTGCTCCGGTGAGGTGATGAGCGTGGGCATCGGTCGGTGGGGTCACCAGGTGGGCGGCCGGGTCATTCGGGCGGTGCGGTGCGGCTGTCGCCGGGAGGCCGGTACGGCCTTCGGTCCCGGGCGGGCGTCGGTCTGGGTCGTGGCGGTGGCCGCAGTGGTCGTGGCGGCGGCGGTGGGCATAGGAAGACCCCCTGTCGGCGTCGGCGCCGCTGGTACGGCGTTCCGGCCGTTACGACTCTCGTCCGGTCCGTTGCCGAAGTAATCAGTCGGGCGACTGCGCCACAGCGACCGGGGTCATCGCCGGTCGGGAGCGCCGCGGGCATCGCTGTCGGCTGTCCGCCGTCCGCCGGACCAGCCAGCCCTCCCGGTCGACTCCGGTGCGGGGGACAAGGCGTCTATCCCTGTGCGGCGCGTCGCCGGGACGCCGTGGTGCCCGGCCTCGCGCGGGGTGAGCCGCGACGCGTCCCCACCCACCGCCACAACTCTGATCACCGGGGCGGGGAGAACCGCGGACCGGGCCGCAGAAACGCCAACGCCTTCTCCCATGAGGCGCGGACGCTGTGCGGTGCTGCCAGCCCGTCGCGTATGACGTCACCGATCGCGACGCTCAGGTGGGCGCCGGCCGGGTCGGCACCGGCGGGGGACGGGTGCGTCGGCCCGGCCACCCGGGCGGGCCCGCGGAGCGCCACCGCCGTCTCGCCGAGGCTGCGGTGCAGCAGGCTGGCACGCACGTACCGGCCGGTCGTCTCCTGGCCGGGCCGCCGATCGGTGAGGTGCGGGTCGTCCCGCAGCAGGGTCACCAGGTGCAAGGCGAGGCGCCGGCGGCCGTGCCGGTCGGCGGTGAGCGCGATGTCGATCAACGTGGGCCGTTCAGCCGCGAGCCACGCGACGGCGTCGTCGCGGCCGGTGAACACCGCGGGCGTGGCGCCGGGCGGTGACAGCGGTGGCTGCGCCGTGACGAGGAGACCGCTGCACCGGTAGGCCGCCGCCGCGGTGGCCACGTAGTAGCCGACGACCCGGTCGACGGCGCGATGGTCGGCGCCGGCGCCGTCCTCGGCGCTGAGGACGCGGGCATACGCCCGCAGGAGTTGGTGCAGGTGTAACCGGCCGGTGCGCAGCTCGAGCAGAGCGTGCGACATCAGGTCACCGACGACCAGCCGGGCCTCCGGCGCGGTGACACCGGCCAGCGCGGCGATGGAGGCGGTTGTCATGTCCGGGCCTGGATGCAGTGGTAGCAGGCGGAACACTCGGGCGGCCGCCGGGGTGAGCCGCTGATAGGACCAGGAGAAGGCGGCTGCCAGGCCGGCGTCGTCGGACCAGAAGCCGGCTGTCCGGCCGGGCCCGTCGCGCAGCTCCCCGGCAATCGTGGCCAGCGGCGTGTGCGGGTTGGCGGCGGCTCGCGCGGCGACCATCGCCAGGGCCAGCGGGAGGTGGCCGCAGGCGGCGATGATCTGTTGCACCGGTCCGGGCTCCGCGGCGGTCCGGGTGGCGCCGAGGCGCAGCGCGAGGAGGTCACGGGCCTCGTCGCTGTCCGGCAGATCGAGGCGAAGGGTCTTGTCGCCGGTACCGGACCCCGAGCGGCTCGTTACGATCACCACGCTGCCGGGCGTACCGGGAAGCAGTTCACGGATCAGGTCCGGGTCGTCGCAGTTGTCCAGTACGAGCAGAACCCGGCGGCCGGCAAGCACCGCACGGTATCGACGGGCGAGTGCCGCGACGTCGCCCGGCAGGGTCCGTGGCAGCTCACCCAGGGAGGTCAGGAAACCACGCAGGGCTTCGGTCGGGCGGACCACGGCGGTCGGGTCGACGCCGCGCAGATCGGCGTACAGCTGCCCGTCCGGGCTTGCCGCGGCGAGCCGGTGTGCCACGTGGATCGCCAGCGTGGTCTTGCCGATCCCGGGCATCCCGTTGATGTTCAGGACCGCGGGCCCGGCACGGCGCTGCCGTTCGATGATCTCCAGCGCCCGGTCGACCACCGGAGGCGGGGCGGCGAAGAATGGATGATCGGACGGCAGCTGGGCCGGTCGGCTCCGGTACGCCCCCGGCCGGGGGCCGGTGGTGGCGCGGGTCAACGCGTCATGTGCCGCGCGCAGTTCCGCGCCCGGGTCGATGCCGAGTTCCTCCGCGAGACGAACGCGGACGGTGCGGTACACCGCCAGCGCCTGGGCCCGTTGCCCGTCGGCGGCCAAGGCCCGCACGTGGCGGCTCTGCAGGGCCTCGTCCAGCGGGTGGGGCAGGGCCGCGGACCGCAGCGCCGGAAGCACCCGGGACACCTCGCCGATGGTCAGGGCGAGGTCGGCGGCGTCCCGGGTGGCCTGCGACCGCTCGCCGTCGATGCTGGTGAAGACGGGGCACGGCCGGCCGGCCGGTTCGAGGCCGGACGCGCACACACCGCGCCACAGGCTCAACGCGTGCAGGTATCGCTCCAGTGCCGTGTGCTTGTCGGGGTGCCGGCGGGCCTGTGTCACGAGATCACGGAAGGCGAGCAGATCGAGAGTGGCCGGCCGCACCGTCAGCCGGTACCCGGTCCCGACCCTGGTCAGCAACGAACCGGTGGCGCGGGTCGGCAGGCCCGGCTCCATAGTCCGGCGCAGCAGACCGATCGAGCGGTGCAGCACATTGGTGGCGCTCGGCGGCGGCTCGGAACCCCAGACCGCGTCAACGAGCTCGTACTGGCTGACGACGGCGCCGGATCGCGCGAGGAGCAGACCGAGGATCAGCCGCTGCTGCCGTGCGCCGGCGTCCCGCTCCGTGTCCCCGTGCCAGATGCGGACGGGCCCAAGAATGCCGAACCGTACCTGCATCGCGGTGCCCCCTGTCGTCGCCGTCCTGCCAGCATGCGCAGCGGCCGGGTAGCGAAGAATGAGTCACATGACTGAGATCGGTGTGGGCAGCATCGCGGCACCGAGGCCCGGGGGCTTACCGGGGCGGTGCCCGGCGCAGATGCCGAGCCCCACCACGGGAACCCGGCGCTGCTGGTCGGCCGTGTGGTCTCGCTTCTTCGCGGTGCAGGTCGTCGGTCAGCCGCTGAGCACGCCGGGCACGGTGCCGAGGCGGCCGGACGAGCGGTGACCCGGTGTCAGTGCTGGGTGGGCGCCCCGATCCGGTCCAGGACCGCAGTCGCCACGTCGTCCGGTGCCTCTTCCGGCGCCCAATGCCCGACGCCGGGCAGCGGCAGGAACCGGTACGGGCCGTGTACCCAGTCCCGGGTGCCGAGGGCGGCACGGCGGCCCACCGCGGGATCCTTCGTACCCCAGATGTACGTCGTCGGCACCGCGACCGAGCCGATGCGTGGCACCCGGCCGGCGGTCAGGGCCCGGTACCAGGCGAGCGCCCCGGACAACCGTCCCGGTTCGCGCAGCGCCGTGACGTATTGGTCCGCGGCCGGGCCGAGGCGCCGCATCATCAGACGTATCGCCCGGCCGTCGCCGGCCAGCAGAAGATCCCCTGCCCGGGTGGTACGCAACAACGGCACATAGCCCAGCCGGATCCGTTGACCGACATCGTTTTTCAGGGCCGTGGTTAGCGCACGCGGGTGCGGCAGCGAGATTGCGGTCAGGGTGCGGACCCGGTCCGGCTGTTCGGCGGCGAGTCGCCAGGCCACCTGGGCGCCCCAATCGTGACCGACCACGTGCACCGAACCCAGACCGAGCTCGTCCAACAGGGCCACGGCATCAGCCTGCGGCTCGGTCAACACGTACCGCGCGGTGTCCACCGGCCGCGCGCCCGGCGAGTACCCGCGCTGATCCGGCGCGTACGTGCGCAGACCGGCGGCGTGCAGCCGGGGCAGCAACTGATCGAACTCCCGGTGGTCCTGGGGAAAGCCGTGCAGCAACAGCACCGGCACCCCATCGGCCGGCCCGGCCACCGCCACGTCGAAGGTCAGCCCGCGGGCGCGTACCCGCATGGTCAGGACGCCAGCCAGTCCGCAATGCCGGTGGAACCCAGTCGCGCGCCGGCGCCGGGCACCAACAGCCGTTCGCCGAGGGCCGCGCCGAAGAACGGTGTCGCCGATTGGTCGGTGACCACCGTGCGTTGGTTGCCGGTGGCCGCGAACAGGCGGCGGGCGAACTCGTCGAACGCCATCGCCTCCGGTCCGGCGACCTCCACGATGCTCCCGGCCGGCGGTTCCGTCATGATCGTGGCCAGAGCGTCCACCAGGTCGGTGACCGCGATCGGCTGCACCATCGTGCTGGGCAGCCGCACCTGCGTGCCGTCGGCGCTGCTGTCGACGAGCATCTTGACAAAGTCCATGAACTGGGTGGAACGCACGATGGTGTAGGGCACGTCGCCGTCGCGCACGGCCTGTTCCTGGGCCAGCTTGGCCCGGTAGTAGCCCAGGTCGTGCGGACGGTCGATACCGACGATGGACAAAGTCACGTGGTGCCCGACGCCGGCACTGCTCTCCGCGGCCAGCAGGTTGCGAGTCGACGTCCGGAAGAACTCGGTGGCCGGCTGCTCGGACATGTCCGGTGAGTTGGTGACGTCCAAGACGGCCGCGGCGCTGTCCAGCGCTTTGTCCAGGCCGGTGCCGTTGATGGTGTCGACGCCCGTCTCGGGCGCCGCGGCGACGACGTCGTGTCCCTGCTGGCGTAGCTTGGTGACCACGCCACTGCCGACCCGGCCGGTCCCGCCGACGATGACGAACTTCATGGTTGTCTCCCGCTTCCGTGACGGTGGATGACCCTGACGGTAGGGAGATCGAGTGCCTATCGACTGACGAAGCTGTGACGACTGTCCGGCGCTGTGCCGGAAACCGGCCCCGGTGAACCGTCGGCCCCGGGTCGGGCGCGGCACCAGGATGGGGACGGTCATGGCCAGGACCGGGACGAAGCCGCCATCGGCGCGATCATCGGCGGCCCCCGCGGTTCGGCGCCGGCCCCGACCGACCCGCCACGAGTACGACGTGGCCCCGGGCGGGCCGCATCCGCGGCGGAGTTCCCGGCGTCTTCCCGAAGCTCGGCGTGACCTCCCGCGGTGACCTGGCCCTGGTGCTCGGGTCGGCGCTGCCCGACCCGGGACAGCCGCCGGACGTGAGTCGTTTTTCCAACTCCGCTGTGGGAAACTGGCCGGGCGAGCGGCCGCCGCGGCTTCCACCTGGGCACCCGCAGTGAGGGAGGCCGGCAGATGACCAAGACGAGCAGAAGCACCGCGCGGGCGGGTCACCGGTCAGCGGTCCTGCGCGTGCTGCGTGAGTCGGACGAGGCGATGAGCATCGCCGCGATCGCGAGCCGGCTGGAGATCCATCCGAACACGGTCCGGTTTCACCTGGAGACGCTGGTCGAGGCCGGACAGGTCGAGCAGGCCCCGGTGCCCCCCGCCCGGCCCGGACGTCCGCCGTTGATGTTCCGGACCCGGCCGGGCATGGACCCGGCCGGTCGGCGTAACTACCACATCCTGGCGGAGATGCTGCTCGACGGCTTGGACGACACCGACGAACCGGCGGACGCCGCGCTGGAGATCGGCCGCCGGTGGGGGCTGCGCCACGCCGCGCCGCCGCCCGGGATGGCCGCGGCGGAGGCGGCGGCGTGGCTGGTGCGCGAGCTGGACGACATCGGGTTCGCGCCGGCGACGGACCGGGCCGACGGCATCGCCATCCGCAACTGCCCCTTCCTGGAGCTGGTCGATCAACACGGCCGGGCGATCTGTGCCATGCACCTCGGATTCATGCGCGGGCTGATGGAAGGCGCCGGGGAGCCGCTGCGGATCCGCAGCCTGATCCCCTTCGATGCGCCGGACCGCTGCCGGGTGATCACCGGCTGAACCCGGCCCGGCCGACGACCCGGCGGCGAAGAACGACTCCGCGACGGCGTTATCCCAGCATTGGCCGAGTCGGCTGACCGGCGATCGCACGCCGTGCCGACCGACGTTCTGACGCTGATGTACTGGTGGCCTGCCGGCGGCCCGCATCCGGCATGCGATGCGTTCACAGCCGGGCCTCGGGCCAGCGTCGGACAGTGGGAAGTCAGGCAGCGACGCCGAACGGGAGCGCGTCCGTCATGACGCTCCGGGTGGAAAGACTTGGTGATGGGTCAGGCCGCTCGGGTGACGCCGGGCGACTGAACCGTTTCCGGTGTGACCGTTGTCGGCGCCGGGGTGGTGCGTCGTCGAGCTCGGTGAGTGCCGCGGTAGAACAGCTTGGACCAGGGATCGGGAGATTTGTTCGGGTCGATCGTTGGAACGGTCATGAGGAGTCTGCCTTTCTGGAGGTCTCGGGTGTGCCTTGTCGGGAGTGCTCCGTGTCGTCACCGACGCTAGGAGGGGTGAGTGCCAAAGCAGTTCCGACCGAGTGTGGGCTTGTCAGGCGCCTGATCCCGGGCATCATCGGTGGCGAGGGTGCGAGCCGGTCGAAGCTGGGCGCTGGACACGGAGGCCTCCACTGCGTCGGGTACAGGTTCAGGACGCTACGAAGGGGCAGTGCGTATGCACTGAGAATCGAGTGTTCTGGTCATGACCGGGGAGGCTCCGGTCCTGGCACCGGTGCTACCGGATACAGAGCCGGGCATGGTGGGGCTCCAGCGAGCTCAGGACAAGCAGGTCGACGATCGGTGGGCCGGCCTTCCCGCGCGAGCCGATCGGGCGGGGATTCTTGGCACTGCTCTGTCACTGATGTTGCACGGACGGCTTCTAGCTTCGAGCGAAGCGGTGAATCATCCGCCGATCACGGAGAGCAAGAACCCGGCTGTTGGAGGACGGATTGCGAACCATATCAACCATGGACGCACCGGTGTGGCCGTTGGAAGTGACGGCATTGACGGAGGCGCCGGGTGTGCGACTCGGTGGCGAGATCGACCTGTCCACGCTGCCGCTTCTCGAAATGGCCCTCGGACTTCTCGTAGGTGCGGCCGGTGACTTCATCGTGGATCTTGCCAAGGTGACATTCATTGACGTACGTGGGTTGAAGGCGCTCGCGTCCGCGGCGATCGAGCTGCATGGCGCTGGTGGAAAGGTCTACTTGCGCGGAGTGAACTCGCTGACCCTGCACGTTCTCGGACTGTGCGGGTGGAACGGACTTTTCGAGTTCACCGACTCGCAGCCGTCCGGTCGCGAGGTTCATCGGTCAACCAGGTGAGCAGGCTCGTGGTCGTCCGGCGGGCACCTGCGCGGGAAGAAGAGCCCGCTCGTCGATCGCGGCGCCGAAGAACGGCCGCGCGGTCGGTGCGGTCATGATCCTCGGCCGGAGCCCTGCATAGCCGGCCAGTTGATGGCCCCACTCGTCCAGGCCGAGCTCGTCGGGTCCGGCGATCTCCTGAATGCCGGCACCGGCCGGTGCGCCGGCCACCTCGGCGAGGACCCTGCCGAGGTCGGACGCGGCCATCGGCTGGATGCGCAGTGCCGGCAACCGAACGACGTCATCTTCGGTGTTGACCTCGATCAGGTCGGCCAGAAACTCGAACGAGTGCGTCGATCGAATGATGGACCACGGCATCGCCGCAGGGCTCACCACCTTCTCCTGGACGAGTTCGGCACGGCAGTAGCCCAGCCCGGCGCGCGTTCCGCGCCGACGAATGAGGTCAGGACGTGGTGGTGCACCCCGGCACTTGCTTCGGCCGCCGCCGGACACCTTCCTCGTCGTCCGGGAGCAGACCGATCCGGCGCCGTGGCCGGCACGGCCTCTCCTGAGAACCGTCAGGGAATCTCGTCCTTCGTGAGAAAAAGGCCGGGAAGAGCGATGGGTGGCGGACCATACTGTCCGCCACCCATCGCTGGATCACTCGCCGTTCAGGACCCGATCAGGCCGTTTCGCGCGCGGCGCGCTCGATGAACGACGTGGAGATACCGGGCTGGGAAGCGAACACCGCGTGCGAGCCGCCCTTGACGCTCTTCACGACCCCGTGCGCCCGCTCTGCCATGAAGTGCTGAACGGCCGGCGGGATGTTCTTGTCGGCCTCAGCGATCAGGAAGTAGCTCCGGACGCCGTGCCACGCCTGCGGGCCGGTCGCGTCCTCATTGAGCGCGGAGGCCGTGATCGGGCGTTGTGCAACGGCCATCAGGGCCGCGTCCCGGGCCGGGACGTCGGCGGCGAACTGCTTCCGGAACAACGCCTGGTCGACGTACTGGTCGACGTCGCCGTCCGACAGGGGAACCGGCCGCAGGGTCTCGCCGAGGGTGCTGCCCGGGTACTTGGCGGAGAGGTCCGCCGCGCTTTCACCCGGTTCCGGGGCAAATGCGGCGACGTAGACCAGCGCTCTGACGTTGGCGTTGCCGGCTGCTGCGGTGGAGATGACCAGACCGCCGTACGAGTGCCCGACCAGAACGACTGGTCCCTTGATGCTGGTCAGCAGAGCTTTGAGTGCGGTGGCGTCTGAGGCCACCCCACGAAGCGGATTCGCGGCGGCGACGACCGGGTAGCCGTCGTCGAGCAGCCGCCGGGTGACGCCGTTCCATCCGCTGGAGTCGGCGAACGCGCCGTGCACCAGGACGATCGTCGGTTTGCTCCGCGACTGTCCGTGCGTGGCGGAGGCCGCGGACGGCCCGGCGGTGCTGAAGATGCCGGCGGCGAGCAGAGCCGACGCGGCGAGCCCGAGAACTCGGGTCCTCCTGATGCGGGACATGACTTCCCTACCTCTTGTCGGTGCCGAGGGCTTCACGGAGGACGGCGATGGCCTGGGCGGTGGCGCCCTTGGCGGCGTGGGTGTCCTTGAGGGGGTTGAGCATCATGAAGTCGTGGCAGATGCCGTCGTAGCGGACGGTGGTGATGGGGACGCCGGCGCTGCGGAGTTTGGCCGCGTAGGCCTCGCCCTCGTCGCGCAGGACGTCGGCCTCGTCAACGAGCAGGAAGGCGGGGGGCAGACCTTCGAGGTCGGCGGGGGTGGCGAGGTTGGGTGATGCGGTGATCTCGCTACGGGAGGCGTGGTCGGGGGCGTAGTTGTCCCAGAACCAGGCCATGGCCTTGGCGGTGAGGAAGGGGCCGTTGGCGAAGGTCCGGTAGCTCTCGGTGTTCTGGCGGGCGTCGGTCACGGGGTAATACATGGACTGCTGGACGAAGGTGACGTCGCCGCGCTGCTTGGCGAGGATGGCGAGGGCCGCGGTCATGTTGCCACCGACCGAGTCACCGGCGACCGCCATACGGGTGGGGTCGAGGTTCTCCGTGGCGCCGTGGGTGGTCACCCAGCGGGCGGTGGCGTAGGCCTGCTCGATGGCGACGGGGTAGTGGGCGTCGGGGGAGGGGGTGTACTCGACGAAGACGACGGCGGCGTTGATGCCGACGGCGAACTCGCGGACGAGCCGATCGTGGGTGCCTGCGTTGCCCAGGACCCAGCCACCGCCGTGGACGTAGAGGACGACGGGCAGGGTGGTGGTGGTGTTCTGAGGCTTGACGATGCGGACCCGCACGTCGCCGACCTCGGCGGGCACGGTGATCCACTTCTCGTCGACGGGGAGGAGTTCGACGGGCGCGGCCTGGACGTCGTCGAGGACCTTGCGGGCGGCGGTGGGGGTGAGTTCGTAGAGGAAGGGCGGTGTGGAGGTGGCGTCGGCGAAGGCCTGGCCGGCGGGTTCGAGTACGACTTCGGACATGGGGTGTGCCTCCTGGTGCGGTGGGATGTTCCGCTGTCGACGCTAGGCAGCGGGTGTGCGCATCCAGTTCCAAACGAGTGTGTCGATGCCGGGCCGGCTGAAATGGTCGTCATCCGGGTGGCTCAGCCATGTAGCACGAGGGCATGGTTGTCACTCCGCCGTCGCGCGATTCTCTTCAGGAAATACCGATCCCCGAGGAGTAGTTGCGAAAAGCGCGCACGACCTGCCCGTACCGGATCTGAGTCAGAAACTGGTCGTGGTGACCGGTGGCAGTGACGGCATCCGATTGGCCCTCGCCTCGAGGGGTGGGGCATCATAAGCAACGCGGCCCACCCCGGGGCGACCCTGACCATTCTGTACGCGTCCGGGCCGAACCTGGGCCACGGCCGGCCCTCGCCGCACGACGCGATCATGAAAAGGCTCGCGGGCTGGGGCATCGTGGCGCAGACCGTGGATCGGGGCGTGCAACCCGTGCTGTACGCGGCAACGAGCCTCGAAGCTCGCGGCGGGTGCCCGTACGGCCCGAACGGTTTCGGCCAGTTCATCGGGCCTCCGACCGAGTTGAAGGTGTATGCCTCCGCGCGGCGCCCGGGGGAGGCTGCCCGGCTGTGGGACGCCTTGGCACGGCTGGCACGCACGGAATATCCCGCTCTGACGGGCGCGACCGGAGGAGAGTGACAGTCATGGACAGGGCCCGTCTCGCGGACTTTGTGCGCAGCCGCCGGAGGACGTCGGACTGCCGTGCGGGCAGCGTCGCCGCACCGGGGGCCTGCGCCGCGAGGAGGTCGCCGTGCTGTCCGACATGTCGATCGACTACGACAACCGCTTGGAGCAAAAGCGCGGCCCGCATCCGTCGGAGCAGATGCTGGCCGCGCTGGCGCGCGGACTGCGCCTGTCGCTGGAGGAACGCGACCACCTGTTCCACCTGGGCCGTTACGCGGTTCCCCAGCGTGGCCGGCTAGCCGATCACGTCAACCCGGCCATGATGCGCATCCTCGACGGCCTCGACGGGACGGCGGCGCAGGTGATCAGCCACCTGGGGGAGACGCTGCGCCAGACCCGGCTGGCCGTGGCGCTACTCGGCGACGACAGTGTTCATACGGGAATCGAAATCAGCACCACCGTTGGTTCACCGACCCGGCCGCGCGGCAGCTCTTCCCCGTGCGGGATCACGCCAGGATGAGCCGGCGATGGCTTCGCACCTGCACGCGGCATACACCGATGGCGGGCCCGGCTCGCAAGCGGAAAAGCTGACCGAGGCGCTGCTGGCACGCAGCCCGGAATTCGCCGAGCTGTGGCGCGGGCATCCGGTCGCAAGGCTTTACTGTGCGCCGAAACGGCTGTTGCACCCGCAGGTCGGGCTGCTAGAGCTGCACTGTCAGATGCTGGTCGACCCGGACCAGTCGCAGTCTCTCGTGCTCTACACCGCGACGCCGGGCACCGACAGCTATGACAAGCTGCGATTGCTGTCGGTTGTCGGAGCTCAAAGCCGGTGACCGACCGAACCGATCGGCTTGCGCGGTAAGCGGGGTCAGGCCCTGCTCAGGCTGCGCACTGACGTCCGCGTCCTCGCCGTGCTGGACGAGCAGGTCGACGGCGCCCAACTGGCGCATGTCCAGGAAGAACGGATCCGCCACGCGGCCAGCCCAGACCCGGAATCCGTCCACGCCGTCGACGGCTTCGGAGGTTCGCCCCTGCGCGATCTGCACCCCGGATGCGGAGTCGTCCGCGGCCTCGGCGCCCTCGAGCCGGAACGCCCGATACTGCTGCGCACCGCCGATCTCGGCGTCGAAGACCAGTCGGAAGCCCAAATTCTCCGTCTCGGAGTCGTCAAGGTGCACCTCGAACTCGTAGCGGCCCTCGTCGTGCAAGCCCAGCGGCTTTTCGGCGCCGGCGAGCGAGGTACGCACGTTCACGATGAGCACCGTGGCGTCCCGGTCGTCGAAGACGTACTGGTCGGTGATGTTGAGGCGCGGGTCCTGCCGGGCTAGAGGGGAGTCGAGATGGTGGGAAATGGCGGATCCTTCCGTAGAGGCTCTGTCCCGTACAACGTGTTCCAGGCGAATCGCTTCGGTTCTGTGGTGTGCGCAACGAGTTCACATCCGAAGTGGACGTCACCGACGCCGTGACGTTGAAAGGGCACGAGGTCGGGCCGTCGGAGAGGAGCGCGGTGGTCGGTGTCAGTGCCGCACTTCTTCGGCACTTGCCAGTCACTACGCCGTCTTAACTTGGCTGCAGCCGCATTCGTCGCACGGACTGATAGCTGTTCACCGCCGTGAGGACACCGACGTGACCGAGTTGTCGTACGAGAATCTCCTGCTGGTCTGTCTGGTCGGGGCCCTAGTCCCGCTCACCCTCGGGTTGCTGCCCCGGGTGCGGCTGCCCTCCGTCGTGCTCGAGATCACCGCCGGAGTCCTGCTCGGGCCGGCCGTGCTCGGCTGGGTCCGGGCGGACGCGCCGGTGGCGGTACTCGGCTGGCTCGGACTCACGTTCCTGCTCTTCCTGGCCGGGCTGGAGGTCGATCCGGCACATCTGAAGAGCAGCCTGGTCCGCACGGCGGGACTGGGTTACCTGATCACGCTGCTGCTGGCTACCCCGGTCACGCTCATCCTCTTCGCGGCCGGCTGGATCGAGGACCCCGCGCTGCTGGTGGTCATCCTGTCAGCGACCGCGATCGGCTTGGTTGTCCCGGTCATCCGCGACGCCGGTCAGGTGTCCACGCCACTGGGCCAGTCGGTGATCGTAGCGAGCACGGTCGCCGACGTGACGTCGATCGTCCTGCTGTCGGTCCTGTTCGGCACGCACGGCAGCACGGCCTCCCGCACCGCGCTGTTGCTCACCTATGGCGTGGTCATCGCCGGGATGACAGTGGTCGTGGCGACGGCGGGGCGGCTGCCGCGGCTGCAACGCGTGCTCGTCGCGCTGCAGGACAGCACCGCGCAGATCCGGATCCGTCTGGCGGTGGTGCTGCTCGTGGCGCTGACCGCGCTCGCCGCCCGCTTCGGGCTCGAGACCATCCTCGGCGCGTTTGTGGCCGGTGTCGTGCTCAGCCTGCTCGACCGGCGTACGGGCGAGCACCCACAGTTCCGCCCGAAGCTCGACGCACTCGGGTTCGGTCTACTGATACCGGTCTTCTATGTGACCACGGGCCTCAACCTCGATCTGCCCGGGTTGCTCGCCGACTCCTCGGCGCTGTTGCGCGTACCCGTTCTGCTCCTCGCCCTGCTGGCGGTCCGTGGCGTGCCGGCCCTGCTGTTCGTCCGGTCGATCGGGATGCGGCGCTCGATCGCGGCGGGCTTCCTGCAGGCGACGTCGTTACCGTTCATCGTTGCCGCCAGCCAGGTCGGCGTGGCGGTCGGCCTGCTCTCCCCGGTGTCGGCCGCCGCGCTCATCACCACCGGGATCCTCTCCGTCGCGATCTTCCCGACGGTCGCCTTCGCCCTGCTGCGGGAAGCGCGGGCATCGCAACCGCCGGGTCAGGGCTGAGCGGGTACGGGGGCGGCGAGCTCATGCTCGCCGGGGGCATGGCGCAGGGCCTGACGGGCGAGGATCTGCTGGGAGCTGATGACCGCTTCCGAGCGGCCCCGGCCCACGAAGCTGACCGCCCACCGCAGCAGCACGGTGGCCCGGTTACGCATCAGCGGCAGATAGTAGAGGTGCACTGCCAGCCACATCAGCCAGCCGAGCACCCCGCCGATGCGGACCGGACCGATGTCGGCGATCGCATAGAAGCGCGACACCGCCGCCATGTTGCCTTTGTCGAAGTAGGAGAACGGCTTCGCGGTGGACTTGGCAGTGAGCCGGCGTGCGACCGTCCGCCCGGCGTAGGTGCCGCCTTGCATGGCGACCTGCGCGACGCCCGGCAGGTTGTCCAGGCTCATCGCCTCACCCAGCACGAATATCTCGGGGTGACCGGGGACGGTCAGGTCCTCCCCGACCAGGATGCGCCCGGCGCGGTCGGTCTCGGCGCCGACCGCCTCGGCCAGGCGCCGCGCGAGAGTCGTGCCGGCCACGCCCGCCGCCCAGATCTTGGTCATCGCCTCGATCCGCTCGGTTGACTGCGCAGACTCCACCTTGACGCCGGTCTCGTCCAGGTCGACGACTTTGTCGCCGAGCCGCACCTCGACACCGATCTTGCGCAGCTTGGTGAGGACCCGCTCCGACAAGCCCGGATCAAATGTCGGCAGGACCCGGTCGACGGCGTCGATCAGGATCACGCGCGCCCGCCGTGGGTCGATGCGGCGGAACCGGCCGGGCAGCGAACGGTGGGCGATCTCGGCGATCTGCCCGGCCATCTCCACACCGGTCGGGCCGGCGCCGACGATCGCGAACGTCAGCCAGCGCTGGACGTCCTGCGGATCGTCAGCGAGCTCCGCCTGCTCGAAGGCGCCGAAGATCCGTGCGCGTACTTCGAGGGCGTCGTCCATGGTCTTCAGGCTCGGGGCCCACTGGCCGTACTCGTCATGCCCGAAGTACGACTGGGTGGCACCGGCTGCGACGATCAGCGTGTCATAGGGCACCTCGTAGCGGGTCCCGTCGGGGCCGGCCGCGGTCACGGTTCGGGACCGAGGATCGACGTCGGTGGCCCATCCGAGAAGGACCTTGGCGTTGCGCTGCTTCCTGAGAGCTTCACGTACCGGGATCGCGACCTCGCCAGGCGCCAGCACACCGGCCGCGACCTGGTAGAGCAGCGGCTCGAAGATGTGATGGTTGGTGGCGTTGATCACCGTGACGTCCACGGGTGCCCGGCGAAGCGCCCGGGCGGCGTTCAGGCCTCCGAATCCAGCACCGACGATGACGACTTGGTGCCGGTGATTCTCTGGCATTTCACACGCTCCTGGGGCTGTCGGCGATCGCAACTACATTGACCGAGTAGCGCTCCGGTTCGTACAGCTCCGCCTTGCGCCGCCCGTCACATCGAGCAGAGCCAACCGGCCAGGCCGGTGGTGGTGAGCTGGGCTGAAGGGCCTGGTAACAGCGGTCGATGCCCGACTTCCGAGCCGAAGAACGGGCGCACGGAAGGTCCGTGCGCACGCGGAGCCCGCCGTCCGCGTGTGGGGCGACCGCCGTCGCGGTCTCGTCGATCCCGGCGACCTCGCAGCCAGCGTTCAGGGCGGTCAACCGGCTACCTCGGCCAGATCGGGCAGCGTAAGCGCCTGCAACTGCCGCGGGGCAGATGCAGGGCGCCGTCGGCGGTGCGGAGCTCCATGAGAGTGATGCAGCACCGGCCCGTCCCGGTCAGGAAGGACCGGGTGGCCGCGACTTGTTCCGAACGCGGTGAGTTCGTCGCGTCCACCACGACGTCCGCACCCTCCAGCGCCGCGTCAAGCCCAGCACCGGAGAACACGTCCGTGCCGATCGAGAGCGACGGGATCGTCTGGTGCCAGTCGCCCGATCCGCCCGGTGACGTCCGCGACCACGATTCACTTTGACAGTCATGGGTCTCACAGCCATGGCCCGAGGCTATCGAGCGTCAGTGTGGATCCAGTGCTGATCGAGTGCGCGCGGAGGTCACCGTCGACGCGTATGCCCGCAGCAGGCTGTGCATCTACGCTGGTCCCCCGCTTCGACGGAGCGGGGGGTTACCTGCTCCCGGTCGGGGAAGGGGTGAGGTTGTCTGGCTCGGTCTGGGTGTGCCAGGCGGTCTCGTACTCGTCCGGGCTGAGGTAGCCGGGCGCTATCGGCGTCTGGTACGACCCGCTGGAGGTTTTGCGGGCGTGGGCTGACAACGTGATCGGTGAGGCGCTTGACGGTGGACATTTCCTGCCCGAGGACAACCCGGCGGCCACGCTCAGCGCTCTGCAGGCCCTTCCACGGGTCGAGATGAGCACCGTAGTTCATTTCCGGATCGAACGGATGAGAACGGCAGAGAACTCTGGTACGCCGGACCGGCATTCGCGCCGACTCAGGCGGACAGCCAAACCCGGGCTCGATCGAGCAGCTCGCCCGGCGTAGTGGCGGTGACGGTGGCCGCGAGCGCGCCGATGGTGACTACGCGCAGGGACTCGCGCCAGGCCCGGTCGGCGGTATCCATGACCGCGGCGATCGGGCATGGGGTGTCACACCGTTCCGGGGGAACCGCCATCGGCCCGCGCTGACGCACCTCGGTGCACCGGAACGCCGGCTGTGGCCCGTCGATCGCCTCGACGACGTCGAGCACCGTGATCTCGGTCGCAGGCCGCGTCAGCAGGTAGCCGCCCAACTGCCCCGGCGTCGATCGCACGAGGCCGGCCCGGGACAGCAGTTGGAGCTGTTTGGCCAGGTAGGTGGCCGACACGTCATGCAGCTCCGCGAGCTTGGCCGCCGCAACTGGCTCGGTGGCCGAACTGAGCACGACGCAGCAGTGCAGCCCCCACTCCACCCCGCCGGTCATCTTCATGGTCACAGCCTACTTGACTCGGATGAAAGTTGTCCGCAATGATTACGGATAAAAATTGTCCGCAATTAGAGGTGGAGTCATGCGCATCGTTGTCGCCGGAGGAACCGGCCTTATCGGCTCGAAAGCCGTCGCCCTACTGCGTGCGCGGGGCCACGATGCCGTGCCCGCCGCGCCGGAGACCGGCTTCGACACCATCACGGGCCGAGGAGTGAAGGACGCGCTCCAGGCCGCAGACGTCGTCATCGATGTGACCAACCGGGTGGTCTTCGACCCGGAGACAGTGATGAACTTCTTCACCACCTCCACCCGGACCCTGCTCGATGCCGGACGCGATGCCGGAGTGCAGCATCACGTGCTGCTCTCGATCGTCGGGGTCGACCGGCTCTCCCACCCCGGCTACCTGAACGCCAAGGCCGCCCAGGAACGACTCGTCGCCGGCTCGGGCCTCGCCTTCACCACGGTCCGGTCCACGCAGTTCTTCGAGAACCTGCCAGCAATGGGGGCCGGCATGGTCCGTGACGACGAGATCGTGCTGCCGGACGCCGACCTGCAGCCAATCGCCGCCGCAGACGTCGCCGCCGCCCTGATCGAGGTCGTCACCTCCACCCCGCGAGACGGGGTGGTCGAGATCGCCGGCCCGGAACGCGAATCCTTCGCACGCTTCATTCGCCCGGTCCTAGCCGCGCAGGGCGACGTCCGGCCCGTCCGAACCGACGCGACAGCCGGCTACTTCGGCGTGCCGATCGTGCGCGACTCACTGGTGCCGCTCGGCGAGGCACGCATCGGCCGAACGGCCTTCGATGACTGGTCCGCTTCGCAGACCTCGTGAGTCCCCGCTCTTCCCTTCCGTCAACGACCTCAGGAGCAGTCATGTCCACACCCGTGCACACCACCCGGCCCCGGCTCGACCTGCGGACCGCCGCCCCCAAGGCCGCGAGAGCGCTGTACGCCGCCGACCAGGCCATCCTCGACTCACCACTCGACCCGACCCTCCGCGAACTGATCAAGCTCCGCGTCTCGCAGCTCAACCACTGCGTGCACTGCATCGACCTGCACAGCCACGACGCCCTGGACGCGGGGGAGAAACTCAACCGCATCCTCCAACTCAGCGCATGGCGTGAGTCGACGCTGTTCACCCCGGCCGAGCAAGCGGCACTCGAGTACGCCGAGGCCGCGACCAAGCTCACCGAACACGGCGTCAGCGAGCCCGTCTGGGCGGGCGTCCGCGACATCATGACCGACGAGGAACTCGGCGCGCTGGTCGTGCAGGTCGCCCTGATGAACGCCTTCAACCGGTTCGGGGTCCCGTTGCACATGCCCGCGCAGCAGCGCGACTAGAGCCGCAGGTCACGGCCTTGCGGACCCGCAAAGGGCCCGCATTGGACCAGGTGCTGTCTCGTAGATCGCGGTGGCGATCATGAGCGTTGAGCGTTGAAGACGCCGAACTCCGATCGCACAGGCCGGAGGTGACGTCACCGGCGCTATCCAGCAGCAGCTCGAGAGCCGGCAATGTCGCCAGGTCAACCGCACAGAACAGCTGCAGGCCGGGTGGGCCGACCAAGGCGGTGACCTCCAATCACCAGTCCGGCGACGTCGTCAGGGCAACGCCGGTCCCCTTCTTCGTCCCGGACCACTCGTCACTTGATGGTGTCCGGCACGACGGTGGGAGCGTGGCCAGAGGGAGCAGCGGCGCCATGATGCTCCCCACCGCGCTCAGCCGTTGGCACTCCGGACCGATCATCAGATGTCACCGGCCCGCCCATTGCGGCGTTGCGGTGGGGAGCCTGACCTGCCGAGCTACAGCGGTGTCGGTTCCGCTTCGACCGCACTATCAATGCTCACCGCGTTGGTGCCGGATTCGCACGACCCCGCCTATTATGCGTCCATCCTCGATCACGGAATTGGCATGCTTCGGCTCCCCATCGCCGTATGGCACGCATCACCGCTGTCACGACTACGCCCCGCAGTGCGTCCTTCGAGCATGAACATCGAATCCGCTCGGAAATGGCTGCGGGGTGGGCTCATCGCCCTGGCAGCACTGCAGACGTTCGCCTCGGCCTGGCAATACATCTTTCCCCGATCCTTCTACGACGACTTCCCGACCGTGAACCTCGATCCGCCGTACAACGAGCATCTGATCACCGACATCGGCGGACTCGGGCTCGCGCTGGCAGGCATCCTGTGGTTCGCGGCCTGGGCGCTGGACAACAAGGTAATGATCTCTGCACTGATCGGCTATCTGATCTACGCCGCCCTGCATTTCCTGTTCCATGTCCGGCACTTCGAGCACTTTTCGCTGCCCGAGGCCCTTGGCGTAGGCACCGGGCTCGGCGCAGAGGTCGTCCTCGCGGTCGCACTGCTCTACCTGGCTGGGCGCGTATACCAGGCGCAGCGGACGGCGAAATGAGAAATTTCTGGAACCTCATCACGTGGATTCTGGTAGGCGCGGCCGCGCTGCTGGCCGTGGTCCTGCCGCTGGTCACCACCGGACGGGCGGCGATCCTGCCAGTGCTGCTGCTGGCAGTGCCGATCGCGCTGATCGACGGCATCCGTCGCTACGGCTGGAAGCTGATGTTGTTCTTCGCCGTCGAGACGCTGCTGATCAGCAATTTCTTCGAGAACCTCAGTGTGGAGACCGGCTTCCCGTTCGGTCACTACCACTACACCGGCGGCCCCCAGTTGATCCATGTGCCGATCTACATCGGCCCGGTGTACTTCGGGCTCGGCTATCTTTGCTGGCGCCTGGCCGGTCTGTTGCTGGCCGGTAGCGGACGCCGTGCGGGGGACGTCGTCGCGGTGCCGGCGCTGGCCGCGGCCCTAATGACGGCGTTCGATCTGGGCAGTGACTCAATCGCGTCGACGGTCAACGGGATCTGGGTGTGGGAACGTGGCGGCGGCGTCTTCGGGGTGCCGTACACCAACTACCTCGGCTGGTGGTTCGTCACCTGGCTATTCTTCCAGGTCTTCGCACTCTGCCTAGTCCGCCGCCCATCGGTGCGAACCGAGGCGACCGCCGCGGCGGCGCCCATCGTTTACGCCGCCCTCGCCGCCAATGCCATCTCCTACTTCGTGACCGCCGACGACATTACGATCACCGACCCGTCCGGTGCTGTCTGGAGCCACCAAGCACTGGCCGAGACCATGATGACCATCAACTTGTTCATCGTGCTGCCTCTAGCGCTGCTTAGCCTGCGATCCGGCAGATCGGATGTCGCCGGAGGCCCCCGACCGGTCCGAGAGTCGTCCCCGGGGAGCGCGGCGGAAAGCTGACCTCGCCCCATTGACACTGAGCCGGCGGTAGACCCGGTGGACGTGTGAGCCGACTGCGCGATGCAAGATGAACAGCCGGCCCGGGCCCACGATCTGACGGCTACCCAAACCTGGTGCTGCCGAGACCGCTGGCACGAGCAACGCTGAATCATTAGGTCCAGGCCAAGACGTCGTTGCGGTTCTGGTGCTGCGTACCTGGTTCCACACACCGGTGAGTGTCGGGAACACCGTGGATGAGCAAGACAGGCAGGGAGACCTCCTTTCGATCGGGGACTGCGTCGCGGGGAACGTTAGACGTGACAAGTACCAGCACAGTGTTGACTCAGTGGTGTGGCCCGGATCACCGCTGTCTTTTGTCACGTTCCTGAGCCGCAGGTCGTCCCAATGCTCGACGGTGCAAAGAGAACGGGAGTAGCTATGAAGATCGCGGTTGCCGGCGGTACCGGACTGGCCGGTCGCCTCGTGGTGCAGGCGCTGGAGGCCCGTGGACAGACCGCAGTGGTGCTCTCCCGCAGCCGAGGGGTGGACCTTCTTGGCGGGAACGGCCTGGAGGAAGCACTGGCCGGCGCCGACGCGGTCATCGATGTCAGTAACGTCACGACCATGAGCCGCTCGGTCTCCGTCGACTTCTTCGAGCGCGCCGGCCGAAATCTTGTCGGAGCGGCGCAGCAAGCGGGAGTACGGCACTTGGTGACCTTGTCCGTCGTCGGCGTCGACCGAGTCAAGAACCCCTACTATTCGGGCAAGGTACGCCAGGAGGAGATCGTGCGGGGCGCGGCGGTGCCGTGGACGATCCTTCGCGCGACGCAGTTCCACGAGTTCGCCGGCCAGCTTCTGAGTAGCGTGCCCGGCCCGCTCGCTGTCGTGCCGTCAGGACGCATCCAGCCCATTGCCGTCCGCGAGGTGGCTGATGCGCTCGCTGAGATCGCGCTCGAGGCTCCTCAGTCCATGGCCCCTGAACTGGCCGGCCCCAGGGTCGAGACACTGGCGGGTATGGCCAGACAACTGATGGCCGCGGGCGGCGCCAGAAGGCGTCCGGTCCTGCCGCTGTACTTCCCCGGCGGTATGAGCAACGGTGGTCTGCTGCCCACAGAGACCGGCCCGCGCGGCACCCTGACGTTTACCGGCTGGCTGGAGCAACAGTCGTTCGCGCCGCAATCGTGACGCGGGTGCCTGTAGTCGCCGGTCGCCGCGGGCTAGGGCCACCAACGCTTCCAGGTCTCCACCTCGCTCGGCTTCGTCCTGATCTTCCTGGTCGCCTCGCTGACCGGACTGGCCGGTGGTGCCCCGTTCACCGCTTTGCAGATCCTCTTCGTCAACCTGGTCATGGACGGCCCGCCGACGATGTCGTTGGGTCTCGACCCGGTCGGCGAGTACGCGATGCAGCGCCCGCCGCGCAGCCCTCGGGAACGGATCATGAACGGGTCTCGGCTGGCACGGATCCTGCTGTCCAGCGCAGTGATGGCGGCCGGCACCCTGGCTGTGCTGACCTGGACCCCGGCGCCAGCCGCCGCGACGATGGGGTTCGTGACGTTCGTGTTCTTCCAGACGTTCAACCTGTTCAACGTCCGGCACGACACCCGTGGTGCGTTCCATCGGGAGATGTTCGCCAACCGGTGGGTGCTGATCGCCACAACCGCGGTGGTGCTACTCCTGGTGGTCCTGGTCCAGTGGAATCCGGTCCATGGCCTGCTCGCCACCACCGACCTAACTGCGATGCAGTGGGCGGTGTGCGCACTGACCGGCTCGGTTGTGCTGGCCCTGGGGGAGCTGGTGAAGCTGGTGTCTCGTGGAGTCGGAGGCCGGAGCCAAGACGTGCCCGCACCGGGTGACCGCTGGCCCGTGCCAAACGTTGAGGCGGTTAGATGAGCACGGCCCGAAGAGGACGCGCCGCTCACTTCGTTGCTGCCCGTCTGGCTCCCAGTGACATGGCCGCCGACGGTGGGGAGGCCGCGTTCACCGACTCCGGACGGCGGGGTGGCCGGGCTACGCGGCTCCGGCGTCCACTACGCGGGCTCGCCATCACCAGTGACCCCGCGACGATCGAGCGCGGCCCGTCCACCCCGGCCTGTGACTATCCGGTGACGCCTACGGGCGGGGAGCGATCCGGTCCGCGGTGGGACTGCTCGACGGCTTGCACTTCGCCGAGACTCTGCAGGCCGGCTACCTATGAACTCCTGGGTGGCCCGGCCCGTCGAGGCCGAATTGAAGTGACGTACCGGACATCGCTGAGCATGACGGCGGATCGCGCATCGAACAAAATGCCGTTCGTTCTGCTCGCCGCGAGGACGTCATGGACCGGCGTTCGTACGACAATCTGTTCTTGGAGATCCGCCGGACGCTCCGGCTACACGGCCCGCACCTGTCCGCGGCGGCGATTGTGTGTGTCAGACGGCAATGACGTACGGGAAGGTGTCGCGGTTTGGGCCGGTCGTCTGGCCGATCCCGACCGCTGAGTCGGTGGCCAGCGAGAACATCACCTTCGCCTCGTTGTCGCCGAGCCGCAGCCCGTTGAATGGGCAAGCCGCAGACCGCGGGTGTCCCGATCCGGTACGACGGGGCGTCCGGCAGGACCCGATCGGTGACCGTGTACGCGTAGGACTGCGGCCGTGAGCTGGTGCACAGCGCTGTACAGCCGCGCTACCTGCTGCAGGATGATCGGGTCGGGTCGTACACCTCCCGATCCCGGGCGGGGCGGGCTCGCCTTGACGTGGCTTGCGTCCTCGCCATGGACAGCAGCCGGTCCATGGCGGCGAACTGGCTCAGGTCGAGCAAGAACGGGTCGAGCGTGGTGCCGTCACGCTGGGAACGATGAATGCGTCCCCTATGTCGAAACAGTGACGAGCCTCATTAGGTGACCCGACGGGCCAGGTGATACGGGGCTGTCACCGGTCGCTGTTCCAGGCGAAGACCGTCTCGGATAAGGTTGGTGGACCGCCGAGGAATGACATGTAGCGCGGGTTCCACCAGCGGGTGAAGGCCGACTCGTACGTCATCAGGCCGTGCAGCAGGCCGGCCGGTTCGACCCCCTCGTCGAGTTCGAGGTAGACGATGAGCTGCGCGCCACCGTCTGGGCGGGGCTGGAGCATCATCCGCTCATGGTGGTATCCGAGGGTGCGGGCGCGTTCGGCGAGCCCGGAGGTGTCCTTCGCGACCTCTGCCAGCAGTTGACGGAAATCGGCGACGCGGTTTTCGGGGATCGTGACGGTGAAGGCGAAGTCGTTCATGCCTTCTTCCTTTCCGGGATCATCGGCAGAATTGAGAAGACGAGGATGAGGGCCAACGAGAACACCGCACCAATCCGGCTCCAGATCGGGAAGGCCGCCAGGTGGAACATGTGCCAGAGGAAATGGAAGCTGGAGTAGACCAGCCATCCACCGCCGAGGACTTTGAGGGATTCCGTGGTGGGTTTTCGGAATACCCAGACGGTGAAAATCAGTAGCGCAAGGTTGGACAGCCCGTAGTCGCGGACCAGGTGCTCGTTGTAAGGGCCGAGCCGGGATACCCAGCCCCAGCCGGGGAAAGGGAAGAACTCGTGGAACGACAGCGGGAAGAAGCCGGCCCAGATCCCGACGACGGCGGCTACGGAAGCCAGGAACGCGGCCGAGAACCGCTTGATCGACATGCTCATACACTCAGGACGCCGTAGCTGGGCCGGACGTGACAGACGACCCGTATTTCGTGCTGTGACGACACCAAGTCACCTCGCGGTACCGCAGCGCGGGAGAAGCTGTTGCGCGCCGCGCGCGAGGAACTCACCGAAACCTGTCCGTTCGAAGTAGCCGCTTGCCTGCCGGGACGGCGCGCAACGGCCACTGATGATCCGAACTGGTGAGCCGCGACACGCCGATAATTGACTCGATTGTGGACGACCGGGCCAGTGGGGGATCTAGCCAGACGCGCGCCAACCCTCGATAATCGTCACCGTGGGCGCGTGATTCGCTACAGGATGTTGTCTCGGGTGCACTTGAGCGTAAGGGGTGTCGTGATCACGGCAAGTCGGAGCCGCGTTGGCGGTGGTGCCAGTTCACAGACCGCTTCGCGCCTGCTGATCGCCCTGGACAAGCTAGGTGAAGACGTACCTCGAGGGTGCACGGTTGAAGGCGCAGTCAAAGTAGTGCAGTCATTGAGCCTCCTGATCAAGATCGACTTTTGGATTAGGAACCCTGACTACCTCGCCGACGAACTTCTGACCGAGATCGAACAGGAACGCCAGCCCCCCAACCTGCTGAACTCGGTCGCAACCATGATCGGCGGCAAGGCACCCGCCCTCCATCGATACCCGATGGCCAGATACCTCTACGGCGCCTACGAGCGGCCCGACAACGCCCTGGCCTTGATGACCTCGAATCGGCTCATTCGCCACGTTCGCCTCAGCGATGCGACCAAGGCGCGACGCGACTACTACCTGCTGGATAAAGGACAGGACGCTGCAGCCAAAATGCGCGCCGCTGTCCCGATCCTCTCCTGGTACGACCAGCAGGCCGATGCTGTGGCCCTCATCCCCGAAGCACGGCAGGGGAGCCTGGCCCGCAGACGTCAGTACGAGCAACCAGAATACGAGAAGACACCCTGGGGAGCCATCATCCCGGAGGTCACCGCACGTGTCCGAGGTCGAGCCTTGAAGATCGCAGAGCAATTCAACTACCCGCTCGAACTGCCGCCCCACCGCTCTGTCGTCGAGGACCAGCCGTGACCGACCAAATCCCCCTCACTCCAACCGTCGAGATCCTCGATGGAGCGGACCACTGGATCGGTGCCGTCGCCAAACGGGCCCGGTGCACGCCTGACGAAGCACGTATCGAACTCGCCCGCCAGCAGATCCGCCCACCCGCCGGCTGGGGACCCCAACGGCACCTCCACCTCGACGCCCTGCTGTTCGCAGGCGTCAAAACCCCCAAGGGCCAACCTCGAACGCCCTACATCTTCGACATCCCGTTCACTCACAACGTCACCGCCTTCGGCACGCACAACGAGAACGACGCCGGCAAATCCACCGTCATTCGTACCCTCCGCTGGGCGCTGCGGGGCCGATCCCAACTGCAGAACGACGTACGAAAATGGATGCGCGTAGTCGTCCTCCAGTTCAGCATCGAAGACGAACGTCTCGTCGTCGCGTTCGCGGTCAACGAAGGAGAACCCACCGGAGCCGTCATGCGGCTCCGGCAGCCCATCGACTTCTCCGGCCTACGCCAACGCCTGGACGAGCCGATCGAGGCGCTACGCGACGAGCCCAACCCTGACGCACACAACGCGACGAACACGGTGATCGCTGCCGTACACGGATACCTCCACGAACAGCACGCCGTCGCAGTCGCCGAATTCGACTCCTCCGACGACTTCGAACGCGTCATGGACGACCTCATGCTCGAACGCCTCGGCTTCCCGCGCGTACCCAGCTGGCAGAACCGCCCAAGCGCGCAGCAGGCCCACGACGGAGACGGCACGCTCGGCGAACTCGGATGGCAGACCTGGAGCTCGGCTCTGAGCATCACCGAGCCGAGCGTCCCCGTAGTCCTAGGTGAAGAACAGCATGCCGTCGTCCGGCTCCTGCAGATGTACCTCGGCAGCCCCTGGGCAATCACCGTCGCAGCCATCGCAGCACGCAAAGGCCAACTGAGCAGCCAGCTCGGCATCCTGCAACGTCGCCTGCAGGACGCAAAAGGCACTCAGAGTGAAGATCTTGCCCAGCTGCAAGCTCAGCTCCGTACCATCGACGAAGAGCTGAAGACCCAACCCCCGCCCGGGGACTTCACCGACCTCGAACGAAGGATCGAGGCTGCAGCGCAAGCCGGCCGAAAGGCCGCGGCCGCCGAAGCCGTATACCGGCAAGCCTCCCTCAACTATGGCGAGGTCAGCCGCCTTCTCGAGAGCGCCGAAGCCGACGTGGAAGCACTCCACGAGGCAAAACTGACACGCAGATTCTGGCACTCCCTCAAACCCAGTTGCTGCCCCCGCTGCGACACCGACGTCAGCGAAGACAGATGGGCTCGAGAACGAGTCGGCCAGTGCTCACTATGCGACAGCCCACTCGACGAGGTAGGCGAAGACCCGAACACCGAGCCGCAGCAGCCACTCAAGGTCACTGACCTCGACCAGCTTCTGTCCGACGGCACGGACCTGGACATCGACAGCCTCGACGATCTCACCGCAGCTCAACTCCAAATGCGCCAACTCGAAGGCCAGCTGGCAATCGTCGACCGCCAGCGTGACGGCGCGCGAGAGGCTCGCGATACGGCATACCAGGGTTGGCAAGCAGCGCAGCAGGCAGCCACAACAGGCCCGGAGAAAAACCTCGCCCGCTGGCAGCAGCTATGGACAACACGTGCCGTAACCGCCGCGCGGATCGAAGAACGCCAGAACACCCGGTCTACCAGCGGCCTCGAGCGAGACATCGAGGAGGTCCAGCGTCAGCAGAAGATCGTCAAGGCCGCCGAAAATGAGGCCAAAGAGCACCTCAGAGGCGATCAGGAAGACCTGCTCCGCATGGTCAGCAACCAGGTGGCCATCCTTGGCAAGACCCTCGGCGTCCGCAACTTGGAGTCCGTCACCCTCGTTGGCAATGGGCACATGCCAGTCGTCAAGGGAGGCGAAAAAGCAAACTTCGGTGGTCTCGAACCCGGTGAAAAACTCCGCCTCAAGATCGCCCTGATCGTTGCCCTCATGCGCGTCGGTGAAGAAGCCGGCGTCGCCCGTCACCCCGGCCTCATCGTGATCGACTCGCTAGGTAGGGAGGAACTCAACCCCAAAGACATGATCAGCATGCTCGCCGAGCTGGTAAAACTCACTCGAGAGGTCCCGTACCTCCAAGTCGTGCTGACAAGCGCCTACGGAGAACGCCTCGTCGAAGGACTGGGACAAGAGCGCGTACTACTGGCTCAGAAGGGGCAACCGCTCTGGTGAACAGCGGCCACAGTCGAGCAGACTCAAGCCCAACACCGTAAGCGACAACGACACGGTGAGAGGAGGCGACATGGGACAAGCACTCGAACGCCTGCGTGAAGCACTCGCGACAGACGACGAACCCACCCTCGCCTCCGTCGGAGGACCCGCTGCAATCCTCGCAGCCGCCGACGACCTACCCGCCACAGACGAATTTTCCTACGTCATGTCTCTGGTCATCGCGGATTGGGAACACATCCGCGACCGGGCGGCGCTGGCCGACCTCATAGTGAGAGCTGTGGAGGCTGCTCAGCCCTTCGAACTCGACGACCTTCTCGACCAAGTCCTCATGAACGAGGCCATTGTCCCCGATCTCGCCCCAAAGCTCGAAGCTCCCCTCAAACGCAGGGCCCGCGGCGAAGATGCAGCAGCCGGGATCGCACTCGAAGCCTGGCTCAGGCTGACCCTGGGCGCATGGACACGCCCGATTCCATTGCTGGGCATGCTCGACGAGCACGCCGCAACGGCCGCAGATGCCGAACCCGACGCCCTTGACGCCACCTTCCTGCAACGCCTTGTCCGCTGCCTCGGTGCCGCCGGCGAGCACTGGAGCGAACATCGCACCGAAATGTCGGCCGCGCTGACCGCGCTACTTCCCCATACCTCGCTCGACGACAACGTGGCATTCGAACTAGCCATGCTCCAACTGCACAGCGGCCTCGAGGACGCCGAACCGCAGCGATGTATAACAACGCTCACTGAGGCCCGGAGCCACTTCGCGCTTTGCGCACAGTACGAAGATCGTGTCGACGCCAAGATCTTCAGTACGGCGATCGACGCCCTCATCGCCTTCGTTGGAGGCGCAGTTCCCACGCTCGTGAACCTAACCTCGCTGAAGGCGTTGGTGTACGAGTACCGCCTCGGCATGCTATCGGAAATACCGCATTGGCGTCAGCCTCGCGCTGACACGGCACTGCAATGGCTCAATCTGGTTGACGCCCTCGCCCGCATGCAAGACCTTGACCGCGGCTGGCTTCACGCCTCTGAACTCATCACCGACATGGCAGCCATCTACCGCGCGCATCGAACCTTGACCCTGGTCCAGTCGGCCAGCGTCATCGGAACCGAGCATCTAGGCGTAACCGAATCTCCAGCGCTGTCCGCCCTACTGCAACCCCGGCTCGTTACCGCGGTAACCCACAACCCACATGGGACCGAACTACTCGACCAGTGGCTCACAACGGTTGAGCGAAGCTTCAACAACCAGCAGGACATCGAATCGATCGAAGAGCTACGCGTCCGTGTTCGTGCCGGAGGTGTACCAGAGCACCCAAAAGTCGTTAGCGCCGACATCTCGGCGCTGACCGACCTCCTCGGTATAGCGGTCACGGACGTCCACGAGATAGCCCCTGCACTATCAGAGTTTCCCAGCGTTACCGCAAGACTCAACACATTGGCCGCTGCAAAAGTGAGAGCAAGCGCAGTCGATGTAAACATTGACTTCCAGAAAAAATTCGCGCAAGTCAAACAAGACTTACTGGCTGCGAGCGCGCTGTCTGATGAACCCGCAATGCGCGTCGAGCAAGTCGCCCTGGCGCTTCTCCGATACGCGCGTTGGCGCGGAAGTGTGACTAGAGGAAGTAATCTCGCAGCATCTTTCCAGCGGGAGTTCACTAGCAGATCGGACGCACCCAAGGAAAGCGAGTTCGCGGACGACCTCCATGGTTTTCTAGCGATGAACCTTCCCCTTGTCCCCGAGAAAGAGGTATCACACATTGCCAACGGGCGAATCGACCTAATCTGTCACTTCGGCGTCATCTCTTTGGTAATCGAGTGCAAGCGCGAGCTTGACGACGCATCCATGGACCACTTAGCCGAACTGTATGCCTTTCAAGCCGCTGAGTACGATTGGGCAGATCCCGGCGTCGCATTCTTGGTAGTCCTCGACCTAACGAAGGAAACTCGGCGGACGCAACTGAAAGACGCAGTGCGTGTGGTGACAGTGCCGCCCGTCGAAGCAGAAGGACATCCCGAGACGGTCATGGTAGTCAAGGTACAAGCAAATCTGCCGTCTCCCTCCTACCAATCGACACCACAGGCGGCGAGGGGGCGGGCTGCTACAGGCCTAACCGCATCTGAATATCGAAACGCGACGTGATCAACGATCAAGTGAGGGATCGAGAGTTCTCGGCCGAGCCGGCGATGACCTTCGTGGGCATTGAGAGTTAGCTCGTCCAGCCGATAGTATCTAGTGGCCAACATGGTTCCGCCACGCGAACCAGTTCGATGCGGCAGGAAGAGCGACCCTCTCATGGGGTGTCAAGTGGCCACCTGCGGCAAATTCAAAGACGTGCAAACGTCTTGGGTGGCGACCTCGAATGTTTCTTCACACCTTCTGCAGGCGAACCGGCTCAGCTGATAGCGGAATGCTTACGAACCGAATGGCAGCTACCGCACTTGATTGGCCGTGGTCACACGCTTGGTCACAGCGATGATCAACTTCTGCTGGATTGGGTGAAATCGGGCGGCACGGCGGTGCCGTCCTGTCCGTTCTTGTGTACATTTAGACATAGGCCGACAGTGCTTAACCGAATTGTCTGGGGGTCAAGGGGTCGCAGGTTCAAATCCTGTCAGCCCGACCAGCTTTGACCAGGGGATATGCCGAATCAGGCATATCCCCTGAGATCATTCCGGGGCGATGTGGTCGCCTGGTGGTCGCATCCCGGCACTGTTCTTACACGTTGCAGGTCAGGCGGCCTGGGCGTCGGCTCGGTCGAGGGCCGCGGCGGCGGTGGCAACGCCGTCTTCGGCGGCGTCCGGGGTCAGATGGCCGTAGAGGTCGATGGTGGTGGCCACGTTCTTGTGCCGCAGGGTCTTGGACACCACGGCCATCGGGACGCCGTTGGTGAGCATGACGGTCGCGGCGACGTGCCGCAGGTCGTGGACTCGCAGGTCGGGCAGGCCAGCGTCGGCGATCGTCCGGCGAAAGTGGTTGAGCAGGTACTGCGGACGCATCGGCTGGCCGTCGGTGCGGGGGAACACCAGGTCGAGGTCGTCGTAACGGCTGGCGGCAACCTGCCGTGCCCTCTGGCGGCGGCGTTGCCGCTTGAGCGCGTCGACAGCCCGGCCAGACAGGGCGATCCAGGCCTGGCTGCCTTTGGTCTTCGGGGCGTTGAACATGGTGCGGCTGTTGTCGACGGCGACCAGCGTCCAGCGGACGAACAGCCGCCGGGCGTCGAAGTCGACGTCGGCCCAGTGCAGGCCGAGGACCTCGCCTTTGCGCATGCCGGTGCCGATCATCAGCTCGTACAGGTCAGCCAGAGGTTCCTCAGCGGTGTGGCAGTGGCGCAGGAAGGCGCTGGCCTCGGCGGTGCTCCAGCAGGTGAGCTCCTTGCGGGACCGGCGGGGGATCTGCGCGTAGCGGGCGGCGTTGTGCTCGAGCCGGTGTGCCCGGCGGGCGTCGTTGAGCGCGGTCGACAGGGTGGTGATGCATCGACGCAGGGTTACCAGGCCTCGCCCGGCGTCGAGCTCGCTACGGATGAACTGGGCGACGTGCTGGTGGTTGAGGCTCTCGAGGCGGATGGCGCCGAACGCCGGGATGAGATCGTTGTCCAGGTAGGCGCGGTAGCGGTTGACCGTATTCGGTTTACGGGTCGGCGCCTTCGCCTCGAACCAGCGGTGCAGGTAGTCGGCGACCGTCTCGGTGTCGTCGATGCTGACGCCGGCCCGCTCGCACTGCAGCACGTTGGTCAGTGCGGCGGAGGCTTCGGTCTTGGTCGTGAAGCCGCCGCGGCGCATGGTCTTGCGGCGGTCGAGGGTGGGGAGATCAACGGCGTAGGTCCAAGTGCCGTGACGGGCGTTGGTGAGCTTCGGGCAGCGGGCGCCGAGCTGCTTGCCGTCGGCGCCTCGGCAGGCGCAGCGACGGTAGACCCGGCCCCGATGCGGATTCGGCCTCATGACGGCCTCCCAGTTCAGGTTGGTGTCTGTCGTTCTCTGCGTGCCCGATCAGACGGCGACCACACTGCGACCACCCCCTACGTCACCCCTGCGTGTGACCGTCGGTCTTGTCGCTTCATCAAGTGCCGTAGCACTAATTCGGAGCGCGGAGCACCTTTGCAAGACGCCGCCACGAGCCGTTCAGCGCGATGGAAGGCCGCCTGATCCAGCCAGTAGCGATCCTCATGCCCGGAGAAACCCATACCCGAGTAATCGTCCCGACCCGGGTTGCAGAGGTCCCGGCCCGTTACATAGCGGATGCCGATTAACGTGGCATGCTGCCCCACGGAAGTTGCAGAAGCAGGCGGAGGGTGGCGAGCTGAATGGTCAGGTACTCGGCCAGCCGAGAGTGGACCTTGGGCCTCCACGCGCTCATAGCCCGCTACGGCCAACTGGCGAACGCTGCGCGCGGCGCTGAGCATCGCCGTGGCCAGCAGTTCAACACGCTGGTCGCCGATCTGCTGCGGCACTGGGGCGTTGACGACGTCGAGGTAGGGGTACGTGGACTGGATGGCGTCGACGAGATCGACGTAACTTTCCGCATCGGGCCGACCCGGTATCTACTCGAGGCGAAATGGCTGGCCAAGCCTCAATCGAGCGACGCAATCGTCAAACTGGCCGGTCGGGTTCGGCAACGGCTACGGGGAACCCGCGGCATCGTTCTTTCGATGTCCGGCTACACCCGGCACGCCGCCAAGACAGCACAGATCGGTCAACAGCCCGACGTCATCATGCTGGATCGCTCCCATTTCGAGGCCATCCTGTCCGGTCTCCTCCCACCCGAAGACCTCATCGAGGAAGTGATCACCAACGTCGCCCGGCACGGTGGGGTCCATGTCCCACTGACCGATCTGGTCCTGCAACGCCGTCCCGGTCCCCCTCCGGCCTTCACCATCCCGCCTGACGAAACCGTGCAGGACCAGCTGATCCGGGAAATGGCCGGCGGAGTGAGCGCCAGAGCGATCCTGATCGGCGGTCCGGGATGGCCCGAGCCGGAGGCTCTGAGCATCCACCCCGACAGGCATACCCTGCTCGTCACCACCGGCGACGGGATCGTTGCGGTTGATATCCGGCACGGCACCACCCAATGGGCCTTGCCGCTGCCTGGCTGCCGGGGAACAGCGATCGTTGAACCCGATGGCGCACTACTGACGGTGTGCAACAACGCCGTCGTCCGCTGGCAGGCCGAAAAGCTGGAAGTAATCGGTGGTGGTTTCACCGGCAACAGCAGCCTGTTGTCCGGCCCGGACGGCCCGGCATGGGTTTTCGACAACACCGGCACGATGTACGACAACCTGGTCAGCTTGACCGGGCTCGGCGCCGGGCTTGGTGCCGAGGACCGCCATCAGATCGACTTTTCAGCCAACGTATGGAACGCCACCTGGCTGGAACGCCGGCGGTTCTTCCTGGCGGCCGACGGCCACTCCGCCGTGGTCGATCTCGACGTGTCAAACCATGTCGACCGCTCCGCCTGGGTCGAATCACCGCAATCCGGCCCGCGGCCGCTGATCACCAGGGACGCCAAGTCCATTATCACCGCCGCCTACGACCAAGGCGTGCGCGGCAGCCTTTATCAGACCAGCACGACCAGTGGGCGCAGCGCCCAACTCGCCCACTTGACCGTCAACAGGGTCCACGGCATGGCCATCCGCGACGACCGCGACGCGTACTTGCTCGCTGACATCCGAGGCAACGATCCCAGTCCACATCCAATCGTGATCAGCGTCGCCGGCATGGGTCCATTCGTCTCGCCCCAGACACGACGCAGCCTCGCCGGGCCCGCCCCATCCGACGACACGAGGGATCGCCAGAGTTCTTAGTCAACGTATTGTGGCGGCGCTTCCACGACCGTGAGCATCCGGTCCATGGTCAGCACAGCATCGACGCGGTCTTCAAGAGCCGCAACGACACCTGGCTCTCGCCCGACAATGTCGGCCGGCAGTGGCGCGAGGTCCGCACCAGGGTCGGACTGGATTGGGTCACGCCGCACATCTTCCGTAAAACAGTAGCCACGGTGCTGGACAGCGCCGTCAAAACCAAAGAAGCATCGCTCCAGCTCGGACACGCCAGCGAGGAGGTGACCAAGGTCTACTACATCGCCAAACCGCAGCTCGCGCCGGACGTCACCGACGTACTGGACACACTCGGACCACGTCGCAGAAAGCTCACCTGACGCGTCCTGCTACGTATTGGCCGCGGCATCGACGTCATCGGCCCGACGGAACATTCACATCCTCGGGTGAGGATCCGCCGGGCGAGACCGTTATCCGCGCAGCGGTGGCGGAGACCTCACTCTACTGGGCGGCGAGGAGGCCGGCCGCGCCGAAGCCTGGTGCCTCCGGCAATCAGGGCCTCCGCGGTCAGTTGTGGAGCGGACCGGCGATCTTCGAGCATCGTCGCGCAGGAGCACGGCTGTACAGGCGGTTGACACCATCATGCGGCGGTTGATCCCGGCGACGCGGCGTCGACGCATCCTTCTACTGACGGCAAGATGGCACAGTGCACAACGGACCGCGACTTCAGGCCCTCATTGCGGAGTACGGGCAGCTTCGCCGGCTGGACGGCCATACGCCGCAGTCGCGAGGCCAGGCGTTCAACGACCTCATCGCAGACATGCTGCGCTGCTGGGGACATCGAGCGGAATCCTCGGTCTTTGCCAAAGGCGAGGCGGACGTCGTCTTCCGTATCGGAGAAGTTCGTTACGTCCTTGAAGCGAAATGGGAGAACCGTTCAGCAGACACTGGATACATCGCTAAGCTGCAGAGACGGCTTCGTCAACGTTTCGCCGGAACTCCGGGAGTCTTCCTATCCATGGGCGGATATAGCCCGGACGCGCTCGCGGAAATCGCTGACGGTGAACAGCTCCAGGTCCTACTCATGGACGCCACCCACTTCGAGGCAATGCTCAGCGGGCTCGTGCCGCCGAAGGAACTCTTCACCCAGCTGCACGATCGGGCGTCGTTCTACGGTGAGCCGTACGTCCCGCTGCTAACCCTGATCGGTTCCTCCGAGGATCCACCGAGCGTGGCCTTCGGCACGCCGGACATGATGCCGGACGGCCTGGTCACCGACACAAATGCGGTGGTGACCGGCGAGGTGCTGTTCACGCTTCCGACGTCGCTGCGCCTTGGTGTCGGCATCGATCCGCAGGGCCATGTCCTAGTCACTACAGACCAGGGCATTCTTGCTGTCGACATCCAGTCGCGGAGGTCCCGGTGGGCCGTTTCCGTAGCCGAATGTCACGGCAATCCCGTGGTGCGAGCCGACGGAGCGGTTCTGTTTACGCGCCGTCACGGCGTCGGACGGCTTGCGAACAATCAAGTGACCGTGATCGGCGGAGGGCTGTTCGGAACCACGCGTCTCGCGCCCCACCCGGACGGCACTGTGTGGGCTTTCGCCAGCGGCGGCACTGACGGCCGGTCGGGCGCATCGATCGCCCGATTGGGTGACAAGCTCGGCGACGAAGAGCGCCACAGCTTGGCGTATCCCAGCGATGCAGCTACCACGTCCGCGTGGATTGACCACGACGATCTGTTGACGATCGGCCCGGAACTGCTGATCACCACCGTCGCGACCGCTCAACTGCGGCGGCATCGCGCCGCACAGGCGAATGCGACCGGGCTGGTCAGCATCGGTGACGGCACGGTCATCACCTCAGGAGACAACGTCACCCTCGGGCGCACCGACCTTCTGTCTGGCAGGTTCTCTCACCTAGCAGACCTGGGCCTTCGGCCGGCAGCGCACGAGCTGTGCACAGGGCACGAAGGCACGCTGCTGATCGCGGCCCACTACGGCAACGGCATGGAAACACCGATCGCCGTGGGCCGGATTGCACTCACCGCGCCGAGCGAAACAACCACGAGGAACGTGATCGAAAATAGGGATGCCGACGCGCTCGCGGGCGGGCCGAGCTTGTGTGGCCCGCCTCGCCGCCTAGTTCAGCAACAGCTGACCTTCGATCTGGACACACTCAGCAAGACCGTTACGGCGCGCGATCTTCCGGCGAGGTCGGCGCAGCATCGGCCGCCAGTGACGGATGAAACTCCGGTCGATCCGGCGCCTACTGATCTCAGAGAGCCGACCGTAGTCGACGTATTCGCCGGCTCCGGCGGAGTGACCCTCGGATTCGTTCAAGAGGGATACCGTCCGATCTTCGCAGTCGACATCGACCTCGCCGCCGCAACGACCTACGCCGCCAACTTCGGTGAATCTCTGACCTACCGGGGCGATATCCAGAACGTCGAATCCCGCGGGCTAGGCCACGCCGACGTCTTCATCGGCGCCCCGCCCACGCGAGGATGATGAGGCTCCGTGGAAATCCCCAGGTCTGCTCGGTGAAAGTCCCCACCTGGTTGGGTTGAGTTTATCGGTTGGTT